>NZ_JAUSZH010000001.1:6222500-6577500 GCF_030817355.1 Streptomyces sp. V1I1
GGCGCCTGGCTGCACACGGCGAGCACCGTTGTGCCGGCCTCGGCGACGGAGCGCAGCAGCTGCCAGGCCTCGGCCCGGTCGACGTCGGAGAGCTTGAGGTCGGTGTCGTCGACCGCGAGCAGGCCGGGGCGGCCGATCAGCGCGAGGGCGACGTACAGGCGCAGCGCCTCCAGCCGCTCCAGATCGCGCACGGAAGTGCGTTCCTGCTTGGGGAGTGCGGCCACGTCTAGTCCGGCTGCCTCGAGTGCTGTGTCGATACGGCTCCGGGCCGCGGCGATCCTCTCGGCGCGCGGGCGCAGCAGGGCGCGCAGCGAGCCGTCGAAACGGCGCTGCAGCCAGGCCCGTTCGCGCAGATGTTCGGCAACGGTCAGCGCCGGGTCGAGCTCGCTGACCCCAGGCACCGGCCCGAGCGCGCTGATCCTGCGTACGGCCGCCATCTTGCGCGGCAGCGGCAGACCGCCGACCTCGGCACTGCCCTCGGTGGGGCGCATCCGGCCGGTGAGCGCGAGCAGCAGGCAGGTGCGGCCGGAACCGGACGGGCCCTCGATCGCGACGAGTGAGCCGGGTTCCGCCTTGATGCTCACCGAGCGGAACGCCCAGCCGCGCGGGCCCTTGAGCCCCAAGTCCTCGGCGGTTACGGCCGCCCCGTGCGGGCTGTCCACGAACCCTCCCCCATTTTTGTACTGACCGGTCAGTGCAAAAATACCCCCGAACCTGTGATCGAAGCAAAGGCGCAGGTCAGAGCCGATTGTCAGTGGTGCCCTTCACGATGGACACATACGGCCACAGTGCCGTCACACGACGACAGGAGGTTCGTCATGGCCAGCTCCTACGCAGCAGCCGCACACCGGCGCCGCGCCACCGGCCCTGCCCCCTCACTGACCGGACCGGCGAACGACGTGCACCCCGTCCTGCGGCGGGCCTCGGCACCGCCCGCCGCCCTCGACCTGCTCGCCCAGGCCCGTACGGGACTGGACGAGGCCGCCGCTCTCGAAACACCGAACGAGCAGTACGCCACCGCCCATCTGGCCGCCCTGCGCACCGCGGCCGCGGTGCTGGCCGCCCGCGGTCGCCCGGAGACCGGCGCACGCCGCAGGCAGAGGATCCGAAGCGCCTGGGAAGTCCTGCCTGAGATCGCGCCCGAACTGACCGAATGGAGCGCCCTGTTCGCCTCGGGCGCCCGGCGCAGGGCGCGCGCGGAGGCGGGCATACAGGGCGCGGCGAGCCGCCGCGACGCCGACGATCTGCTGCGCGACGCGGCCATGTTCCTGCGCCTGGTCGAGCGGCTGCTGGTGCTCCAGCCGGTGCTGCCACAGCCGAGGGGCGAGCAACCGGAGACGGGGGGCGCCGCAGGGTGAGGCGCAGGGCAGCCGCCGGCGGTGAGAAGACGGAGGGCTGGGGCGCCCGGCGGAGGCAATAGGGTGGACTGCATCTTCAAGGTATTCAACGTATTCGCACCGTCCGAGGAGTCAACTGCCGTGTCGGACCTGATGCGCCCCCGCGCCTCCCTCCGTACCGCCGTGGTCTGGGACGTCCTCAAGGACGCCCTCGACCGCCGGGTCAAGGCAACCGGGACGGACGCCCTGGACGTCCTCGACACCGGAGGCGGCAGCGGCTACTTCGCGGTGCCCGTCGCCCAGCTCGGGCACCGCGTCACCGTGGTCGACCCCAGCCCGAACGCACTCTTCGCGCTGGAGCGCCGGGCCGCCGAGGCCGGTGTGGCCGACCGGGTCCGCGGGGTCCAGGGCGACATCCACGGCCTGTTCGACGTCGCGGAGCGCGACGGGTACGACGTGGTGCTGTGCCACGGCGTCCTGGAGTACGTGGACGACCCCGCCGAGGGCGTACGCAACGCGGTGGACGCGCTCCGTCCGGCCGGTGCCATCAGCCTGCTCGCCGCCGGGCTCGGCGGGGCCGTCCTGGCCAGGGCGCTGGCCGGGCACTTCGCCGAGGCCCGCCACGCGCTCACCGACCCCGCGGGCCGCTGGGGCGACGGCGACCCGGTGCCGCGCCGCTTCACCGCCGAGCAGCTCACCGAACTCGTCGCCGAGGCCGGTGTCGAGGTGGGTGCCGTGCACGGCGTAAGGGTCTTCGCCGACCTGGTCCCGGGCGTCCTGGTGGACACCGAGCCCGGCGCGCTGGACGCGCTGCTCAAGCTGGAGGCGGCGGCGGCCGAGCTGCCCGCCTTCCACTCCGTCGCGACTCAGCTGCACGTTCTGGGCGAGAAGCGGGGCTGATCAGCGGCGCAGCCGCACATGGAGTACGCCACAGACCCCCCGATCGTGGGCTTCGCCCCGTATGATCGGAGGACACCATCCGGCATGACGGATCGGAGGTTGGGGAATCTACGCCTCAGCACCTAAGCCGCCATGGCGGCCCGGACTGGCGAATTGGCGTAGAGGGCGGGTTTCACGGGGGCGATTCCCTGCCTATCCTGAAAGGGCCGCTTACCGGTCGCCCCCCGCGGCCGACAACTAGGAGGACTCCGTGCCGCTCTCGGAGCACGAGCAGCGAATGCTCGAGCAAATGGAGCGAGCGCTGTACGCCGAAGATCCCAAGTTCGCGACAGCGCTTGAGGGAAGCGGGCTGCGTACATACACCCGGCGACGGGTCTACCAGGCAGTCGTCGGCTTCCTGGTGGGTATCGCGCTCCTCATGGCTGGAATGGTCGCGCAGCAGATCTGGATCAGCGTGGTGGGATTCCTCGTCATGCTGGGCTGTGCGGTGCTCGCGGTCACCGGATGGCGCAAAGCGCCCAAACCGGGTGAGCAGCAGGCCGTGGGGGACACGGCAGCTCCCGCCGGCCGCCATCCCCGTCGACGCAGGTCGATGATGGACCGGATCGAGCAGCGGTGGCAGCGCCGCCGCGATGAACAGGGCCACTGAACCGCCTAATCAAAACGTGCTGAAAACGGTGAGGGGCGACGCTCAAGAGCGTCGCCCCTCACCGTTTCTCGTACTGCGCCTCGAGGTCTCGCACAGCACCTCTCGTACAGCACCTGAGTTCTCGTACGGCAACTCGAGCGGGAGTCGGGCCGGGCTCGCGCCCGGCCCGCTGCGGTCAGCCCCGCGTCAGCCCCGCTGCCGGGATGCGCGGCGCAGGATTCCCGACCACCGGCCGGCCGCCCACTGGCTGCCAGACCACCGGTCAAGACGCCACCTGCGCACGCCCCACCGGTCCGTGACGGCCGCCCAGCGCGCCGACAGGGCCCACACCACTCGGACGGTGGAGCGGGGCGCGAGCAGGGCCCACAGCCGCGTACCGCGGCCCACTGCGGCCCCGAGCCCGGCCCGGATCTCCTCGGCGTCATCCGCCAGCCCCGTGCCCGGCCGCGGCTGAGGCGCATACAGCACCTGCTCCACCGCACTGGCCACCCGGTGCACTGCGTCGGCCGCCTCGCCCTCCAGCTGTCCCAGCCGGACGATGCGGGCAGCGGCCTTGCGCGGCGTCTGCGATTCGTCGGGCAGGATGCCGTGGTCCCACGCCGTATCGGAGATCTCCTGCCAGGCCGCCAGCGTCCGGTTCGCCGCGTCCTCGGACGTGCGCCCGCTGGAGCCGAGGCGTCGTGCGCGCACCCTGATCCGCCACAGCATCGGCAGCAGCGGCACCAGCACCACCGCCACGACGGCCAGGCTCACACCCAGCACGGTCCCCAGCGGGGTCCCGGGGTCGGTCGGCGGCAGGATCTCCTGCGGAGCGGCCGCTCCGCACTCGCCGAGCTGCTTTGCCTGCTGCGCCGGGCAGGTGTCCGACACCGAAGGCGCGGCCGACGGCGTCGCCGCAGCGCTGGTCTCGGGCTGGGTCGGGTTGGTCGCCCCGCCGGACGGTGACTCCGGGCGCGTGTAGTCGGGCGCGGAGCCCCGGCTCGGGGTCGGCTCGAACCGCGTCCACCCCACGCCCTCGAAGTACAGCTCCGGCCAGGCGTGCGCCTCGCGCAGTCCGACCGACACGGTGCCGTCCGCCCGCGGGGAGCCCGGGGTGAAGCCCACCGCGACCCGCGCCGGTATGCCCAGCGTCCTGGCCATCGCGGCCATCGAGAACGAGAAGTGGACGCAGAAGCCTTCTTTCTCCCTCAGGAAGCGGGAGATCGCGTTGACGCCCGTGCCCGACTGCACCTGGGTGTCGTAGCGGAAGCCGCCCTCGATCGCGAACCAGTCCTGGAGCTTGACCGCCCGCTCGTAGTCGTTCGTGGCGCCCCTGGTCACCGCCTTCGCGGTGTTTCTGACCACGTCGGGAAGCGCATCGGGAACCCGGGTGTACTCGCGCAGCAGCTTGGAGGGCGGGGTGGGCGCGCTTGCCAGCTGATCCGGCGTCGGCTTCACCAGCAGGCTGGTGACGGAGTACTGCGCGCCACGGGTGTCCTGACCACGGTCACCCACCAGGGTCCGGCCGGCGGGCTCGTAGCGCCAGCGTCCGTTGATCTTTACCTGCGTCGCCGGGTAGGGGAGCGGCAGCCAGCTCTGCTTGTACGAGCCCGCGGCCGAGATGTTCGTCTTGATCTCGGTGACGCCTACGGACGTGCTCAGGCCGTCCGGCTGCGGAAGCCGGTCCGGCACGTCCTTGACCTTGCGCTCCGAGGACTTCCACGCAGTCCCGTCGAACTGGTCCAGCGCGACGATCCGCAGATAGAGGTCTTTGGTCTCCGTCGCGTTGGTGCGATACCGGATGACCTCGCGGTCCTCCGGCTGGTTGAGGCTGTCCTGCAGCGAGACCAGCGGGTTCACCGCGGAGATGGTGCCGCCGCCGGAGCCCGGGCCGTCCCCGCTGCCCGTGCTCTCCAGCAGACCGCCGTCCAGTGCGGGCAGGGCCGCCGGGACCACGAGGGCGACGCCCAGCGCGAGCGCGCCGATCCGGCGGCCCGTACGGACCGGTGCCAGGGCATTGCCGCCCGCCGAGTCGAGCCCGGCGGGGCTGCGTCCCTGCCCGGGTGCGGCACCGCCGAAGACGCGGCCCCACTGGGAGAGCCGGTCCCGGCCCTCGGCCAGCAGGAGCAGCAGATATCCGGAGGCCGCGAGCAGGAACCACATCCAGCTCGCGCCGCCGGACAGGCCCGCGGCCACCGAGTACAGCGCGAGCAGCGGCAGCCCGGCCGGGGCGGCACTGCGGAACGTCACCGCGAGCGCGTCCACCGCCAGGCCGATCAGCAGCACCCCGCCGATCACCATGAGCCTGATGCCGTCGGTCGCCGGCGCCGGGATCGCGTACCGCCCGACGTCCTCGCCACCGGCGTTCAGCAACGTCCCGAACTGCTGGAACACGTCGGGACCCGGCAGCACGCCGAGAATCGCCTGGCTGCGGGCGAAGACCACGGTGAGCAGCAGCAGCGTGACGAGCGCCTGCACCGTCACCGTCAGCGGCCTGGCCAGCGGCACCCGCCGGGCAAGCGCCCCCACCCCGCTCTGGATCGCCAGCAGGAACGCCGCCTGCACCATCCAGCTCGCCGGATCGACCAGCGGCAGCATCGCGCCCGCCGCCATCAGGGTGGCGGCGAAGGCACAGAGAGCCAGCCGTCCGCGACCGCTCATGACCAACCCCCAGAGAAACCGTTCGTACCGCTGCCGGACGACTCGCTGCGCTGCCGGCCCGCCTGCTGCCACAGGTCGGAGAGCGGCGTCCCGGGCGACACGGACAGGGCCGTCCAGCCCGCCTCGCGCAGCAGCCTCAGCCGGTCGTCGACCGCGCCGGCCACCGCGCCGCTCGTCACCCAGGTCCCGCTGTCCAGGACGAAGGCGACGGCCGCGCCGCTGCGCTGCCGCATGCGGGCGGCCAGGGCCGCCTGCTCCTCGTCCAGATCGCCGAAGAAGGCGACCAGCAGCCCTTCGTTCCCGCCGCGCAGCACGTCGTACGAGCGCGAGAGCCCGGCCCCGTCGGAGTGGTCGACGACCGCGAGCGTGTCCATCATCAGACCCGCGGAGTCCGCGGACTCCTGGGTGGACCCGGCGAAGCCGTCGGCGCCCTCACTGGGCACCGAGCTTCCGGTGTCCGTCAACAGCCGGACCGCGAAGCCCCGTTCCAGCATGTGCACCAGGGCCGAGGCCGCGCCCGACACCGCCCACTCGAAGGCCGAGTCGGGACCCGCACCCTGAAAGGCGATCCGCCGGGTGTCGAGCAGCACCGTGCACCTGGCCCGCTGCGGCTGCTCCTCGCGGCGCACCATCAGCTCGCCGTAGCGCGCGGTGGAGCGCCAGTGCACCCGGCGCAGATCGTCGCCGTAGCGGTAGCTGCGCGGGATTATGTCGTCGTCGCCCGCCAGCGCCAGCGAGCGCTGCCGCCCGTCGCCGTACCCCGAGGCCTCGCCCGCCAGCCTCACCGCAGGCAGCGCCTCGGTCCGCGGAATGACGGTGAGGGTGTCGTACGCGCTGAAGGAGCGGGTCAGTTCGCACATCCCGAACGGGTCGCTCAGCCGCAGCTGCAGCGGCCCGAGCGGATAGCGCCCGCGCAGATCCGAACGGACCCGGTAGGACACCTCGCGCCGGCCGCCCGCCTCCACCCTGTCCAGCACGAACCGGGGCCGCGGCCCCAGCACGTACGGCACATGGTCCTGGAGCATCAGCAGCCCGGTGGGCAGCCGCGAGACGTTGTCCATGCGCAGGTGGACCCGCGCCTCGGATCCCGCAGGCACCCGCGAGGGCGAGAGCCGCCGGCTGCCCGCGACCCGGTAGCGGGTGCGGTACAGCACGGCCACACAGACCAGCGGCAGCACGGCCAGCAGCAGCCCGACGCGAAGCAGGTCGCCCTGCCCGAGGACATACGCGCACAACGCCGCCGCCACGCCGGCCGCGAAGAAGGAACGCCCGCGTGTGGTGAGCCCGCCCAGGGCCGCCCGCAGGCCGCTCGCGTCCTTGCCTTCCGCGGCGGCGGGGCCCCCAGCCGACGACATCACAGCCGCCGGGCGCCGGGCTGCTGGCCGTAGAGCGGCGCCTGGGCCGGCCGGCCCGGGACATAGACGCTGTCGGAGCCGCCGGCCGTGGGCACCGGGGTGCGCTGCATGATCTCCAGCACGACCTGCTCCGCCGTACGCCGGTTCAACTGGGCCTGCGCGGTGGGCAGCAGCCGGTGCGCGAGCACCTGCACGGCCAGTGCCTGGACATCGTCCGGCAGGGCGTAGTCACGGCCGCTGAGCGCCGCCGAGGCCTTCGCGGCACGCAGCAGATGCAGCGTGGCGCGCGGCGATGCGCCCAGTCTCAGGTCCGCGTGGCTGCGGGTGGCCGCCACCAGCTCCACGGCGTACCGCCGAACGGAGTCGGCGACATGGACCGTACGCACGGCGTCGATCAGTTTCACGATGTCGTGGGCGTGGGCAACCGGCTGCAGATCGTCGAGTGGCGAGACCCCGCCGTGCACATCGAGCATCTGCAGCTCGGCGTCCGCGCTGGGGTAGCCGATCGAAACCCGCGCCATGAAGCGGTCCCGCTGCGCCTCCGGCAGCGGATAGGTGCCCTCCATCTCCACCGGGTTCTGGGTGGCCACCACCATGAAGGGGCTTGGCAGTTCGTAAGTATTCCCGTCAATGGTGACCTGGCGCTCCTCCATCGACTCCAGCAGCGCCGACTGCGTCTTGGGCGACGCGCGGTTGATCTCGTCGCCGATCACGATCTGGGCGAAGATCGCGCCCGGTTTGAACTCGAAGTCGCGCCGCTGCTGGTCGAAGATCGACACACCGGTGATGTCGGACGGCAGCAGATCCGGCGTGAACTGGATACGCCGCACCGAACAGTCGATGGACCGCGCCAGCGCCTTGGCCAGCATTGTCTTGCCCACGCCCGGCACATCTTCGATCAGCAGATGCCCCTCGGCGAGCAGCACTGTCAGCGAAAGCCGTACGACCTCAGGCTTGCCCTCGATCACACCCTCCACCGACCTGCGGACACGCTCCGCTGTGGTGGTCAGATCTGTGAGGCTCGCTCGATCGTCATAGGTCGTCACCCGGCCCTCCTCGGCCCGTTCTACGGGCCGATGCTCTTCAGACGGCCCGGCCCACCCCGAAACACGGACACCGTCTCCGGAAGCTTCCGGAAGGGTGCCACACACGCATTCTTGTTGCCGTTACCGGGTCGTGTCACTCGCCTGTGGATAAGTGGGTGCGATTTGTCGGTGTTGCCCTGCTTTATCCGGTGTGCGAGCGGTCACGCAGCGGGGTCGATCTCCCGCAGCAGCCCCTCCGTCACATCGAACACAAAGCCCCGGACGTCATCGGTGTGCGGCAGGAACGGTGAGGTGCGCACCCGCTGCATGGACTGCCGTACGTCCTGATCGACATCCCGGAACGCCTCCACCGCCCACGGCGGCCGCTGTCCCACCTCGTCCTCCAGCTCGTGCCGGAAGTCCTCGGTCAGACTCTCCAGACCACAGTTGGTGTGGTGGATGAGTATGACGCTGCGGGTGCCAAGCGCCCGCTGGCTGATGGTCAGCGAGCGGATCACATCGTCCGTGACCACACCGCCGGCGTTCCGGATCGTGTGACAGTCGCCCAGCTCCAGCCCGAGCGCGTCGTGCAGGTCGAGCCGGGCGTCCATGCAGGCGACCACGGCCACCTGCAGCACGGGGCGGGCGTCCATCCCCGGATCCTGGAAGCCGGCGGCGTAGCGCAGGTTCGCCTCGACGAGACGATCAGTGACCGTCCCGCTGGAACGCACTGCGTCGGCAGAGTGGTGCGCGGAAGTCGACATGAGGATGACGGTAATGGGCACAGCCAGGTGAAGCCCGCTGTGAGGGGGGACAAAGAACGTCAATGAGCCTTGTTGTGACCTAACCCACAGGCGTGATCGGTCGCGTCCGTACGAGTGAAGTGTCCGCTCCGGCGGCCCGTCCCCGCACCCCCCGCGCCACGCGACAGCCGGTTGATTGACCGCCAGGACGCGTGGACTAAAGTGACGCGCAGTTCACGGACACTTCCCGCACATCCTGTAATTTTCGATGTTTCCCCGCGTGTGGCGGCGTACCTGCGGGCGGGGACCCGGCAGTACGTACCCCCGCGCCGGACCTGAGAGGGCGCATGAGCCAGACCCGACACGTCCCGGTGATGCTCCAGCGGTGCCTGGACCTGTTGGCCCCGGCGCTGGACCGGCCGGGCGCGGTGGTCGTCGACTGCACCCTGGGCCTCGGCGGACACAGCGAGGCTCTGCTCACTCAGTTCCCCGAGGTACGCCTGGTCGCACTCGACCGGGACAAGGAAGCGCTGCGGCTGTCCGGCGAACGGCTCGCCCCCTTCGGCGACCGGGCCACCCTGGTGCACGCCGTCTACGACGAGCTCCCCCAGGTCCTCGAGCGCCTGAAGATCCCCCGAGTGCAGGGCATCCTGTTCGACCTCGGCGTCTCCTCCATGCAGCTCGACGAGGCGGACCGCGGATTCGCGTACGCCCAGGACGCCCCGCTCGACATGCGCATGGACCAGACGACCGGCGTCAGCGCGGCCGAGGTCCTCAACACCTACCCGCCCGGCGAGCTGGTCCGGATCCTGCGCATGTACGGCGAGGAGAAGCAGGCCAAGCGGATCGTCTCCGCCGTCGTACGGGAACGGGAGAAGGAACCCTTCAGCAACAGCGCCCGGCTCGTCGAGCTGATCCGCGACGCCCTGCCGCAGGCCGCCAAGCGCACCGGCGGCAACCCCGCCAAGCGCACCTTCCAGGCGCTGCGCATCGAGGTCAACGGCGAGCTGACCGTCCTGGAGCACGCCATCCCGGCCGCGGTCGGCACGCTCGCCGTCGGCGGCCGCATCGCCGTCCTGTCGTACCACTCCCTCGAGGACCGGCTCGTCAAGCAGGTCTTCGCGGCCGGCGCGGGCAACACGGCCCCGCCCGGCCTGCCGGTCGTCCCCGAGGAGTACCAGCCGCGGCTCAAACTGCTGACCCGCGGGGCCGAGCTGCCGACCGAGGAAGAGGTCGCCCAGAACCGCCGCGCGGCGCCCGCGCGGCTCAGGGGAGCGCAGCGCATCCGGGAGGACGTGTGAGCGCAGCGGCCAAGCAGCTGAAGGGGCGGGCCGCGCGGCTCGCCGGGCTGATGCCATCGAGGCCGAGCACAGCGGCCCGCACCCCCTTCGTCCTGCTGGTCGTGGTGCTCCTCGGCGGCGGGCTGATCACGCTCCTGCTGCTGAACTCCGCGCTCAACCAAGGCTCGTTCAAGCTGAGTGAGCTCAAGCGGAAGACCACCGAACTCACCGACGAGCAGCAGGCGCTGCAGCGGGACGTGGACAGCTACTCCGCCCCCGACGCACTGGAGCGGCGGGCCCGCGAGCTCGGCATGGTGCCCGGCGGCAGCCCCGCCTTCCTCGACCCGGACGGCACGGTCCGCGGCGTGCCCCGCCGGGCCACCGGGCAGCCGGTCCCGGTCCCGTCACCCATGAAGATCCAGGACCCGGTCACCCCGCCCCCGGCCCCTTCGCCATCGCCATCGTCGTCCCTCGCCCCCACCCCGTCGCCCCCGGCCACCACGCCCCCTGCCGCCACGCCTCCGGCCACCCCGCCGTCCGCCGCGCCGCAGTCACAGCAGTCCTCGCCCGCCCGCAAGCCCGCGCCGTCCACGCCCACCGGGGCGGCCAAGCCGTCGAGCCCGCCCGCGAAGCCGACCCCGACGACCACCGGCAGGTGACGCAGTGCCCCACAAGCAACCCCCGCGCCGCCGGGTGCCAGGACCTTCCCGGCGGCCGCCCGCCCGAACCGCGCCCCGCCGCCCGCGACCCGGCCCGCGCGCCATCAGGCTCGGCAGCCCCCGCCCCCGGCTGCGCCTGGTCAGCCTCGGCCTGACCCTGGTGATGCTGGCCTTCGTCGTACGCCTCCTTCAGGTGCAGGCCGTAGACGCGAGCGCGTACGCCGCCAAGGCGGAGAAGAACCGCTACCTCAGCCACAAGCTCACCGCGGAGCGCGGCGAGATCACCGACCGGGCCGGCATCGCCCTGGCCACCAGCGTCGACGCGCACGACATCACCGCCGACCCGGCGCTGTTCACGCCGAAGGAGAGCAAGGCTCCCGACGCGCCGGAACAGGCTGCCGCGCTGCTCGCCCCGATCCTCGGCAAGGACGCCGCCGAACTCGCCAAGAAGCTCAAGACGCCCAAGTCCCGCTACACCGTGCTGGCCCGCCGCCAGACCCCGCAGGTCTGGAACCAGATCAAGGACCTCAAGGGCGTCTTCGCCGCCAAGGCCGCGGCCGACAAGCGCAAGGGCGGCCCCGGCGCCAATGTGCTGCTCGGCGTCTTCCAGGAGCCGAGCAGCAAACGCGTCTACCCCAACGGCGATCTCGCCGCCGGGATACTGGGCTTCGTCAACGCCGACGGCCGCGGAGGCGGCGGTGTGGAGTCCATGCTCGACAAGGCCCTCGCCGGCCAGGACGGGCAGATCACCTACGCCCAGTCCGGTGGCCGCCGCGTCCCCACCGCGGGCTCCCGCGAGGTCCCCGCCGTCCCCGGCTCCGACATCGAGCTGACCATCGACCGGGACATCCAGTGGGCGGCCCAGCAGGCCATCAGCGACCAGGTGAGGAAGTCCAAGGCCGACCGCGGCTACGTGATAGTGCAGAACACCCATACCGGCGAGGTCCTCGCCATGGCCAACGCGCCGGGCTTCGACCCCAACGACCTCACCCAGGCCAACTCGGCCGCCATGGGCAACGCCGCACTCCAGGACGCGTACGAACCGGGCTCCACCGCCAAGGTGATGTCCATGGCCGCCGTGCTGGAGGAGAAGGCCGCCACGCCCGGCACCCACGTCGTCGTCCCCAACCGGCTGCACCGCGGCGACCGGCTGTTCAAGGACGACATCGACCACCCCACCTGGTACCTCACGCTCAACGGCGTACTGGCCAAGTCCAGCAACCTCGGCACCATCCTGGCGACCGGCCAGCTCGGCAAGACGCAGCCCGAGGCCAACGCGGTGCTCCACTCCTACCTGCGCAAGTTCGGCATCGGCAGCCCGACCGGCATCGGTTATCCGGGCGAGACGCCCGGCATCCTCGCCAATCCGCAGGACTGGTCCACCTCGCAGCAGTACACGATCCCCTTCGGCCAGGGCCTCTCCCTCAACGCCGTGCAGGCGGCCTCGGTCTACTCGACGATCGCCAACGACGGCGTACGCATCGAGCCCACCCTGATCCGCGGCACCAAGGGTCCCGACGGCCGTTTCACACCCGCGCCCGCCCCCGAGAAGACGCGCGTCGTCAGCAAGCAGACCGCCAGGACGCTGGCCACCATGCTGGAGTCGGTCGTCGACGACCAGGAGGGCACCGGCACCAAGGCCCGTATCCCCGGCTACCGCGTCGCGGGCAAGACCGGCACGGCCAACCGCGTCGACCCGAAACTGGGCCGCTACAGGGGCTACACCGCCTCCTTCGCCGGCTTCGCGCCTGCCGACAAGCCACAGATCACCGTCTACTGCGCTATCCAGAACCCGACCAAAGGCAGCTACTTCGGCGGCCAGATCTGCGGGCCGATCTACCGGAAGGTCATGGAGTTCGCCCTGAAGACCGTCCAGGCCGCCCCGACCGGCGCCGATCCCGCCCGGCTGCCCGTCACCTTCAAACCCGGCCAGTGACCCGGAGGAACCACCAGTGACAACGATCACTTCCGATTCCGGGAACCGGCCGGTCCACGGCAGTGCCCGGAGCCCCTCACTTCGCCCCGGGCCGGGTGCGCCCGGTACGCTCACCGCCGTGTCACATGCTGATCAGTACCGAACCGCCCAGCAGGACGCCCCCGCGAAACAGCCGGGAGCGCCCCGTCCGGACCGGCCCCGCCCGACATCACTCGGGGAGCTGGCCGCCCGGCTGGGTGCGAAGGATCCCAGTCCCGACGGGGTCACTGGTGAGGTCACCGGCATCACCCACGACTCGCGGGCGGTACGCCCCGGTGACGTGTACGCCGCCCTGCCCGGCGCCCGCCTCCACGGCGCCGATTTCGTCGCGCAGGCCGCGGACCTCGGGGCGGCCGCGATCCTCACCGACCCGACGGGCGCCGAGCGCGCCGCGGCGACCGGCCTGCCGGTCCTGGTCACCGAGAACCCGCGCGGCCGCATGGGCGAGCTCGCCGCCGAGATCTACGGCCAGCCCGGCGATGCCCTGCTCCAGATCGGCATCACCGGCACCTCCGGCAAGACCACGTCGGCGTACCTCGTCGAAGGCGGGCTGAAGGCGGCGGGCCGCAGCACCGGTCTGATCGGCACGGTCGAGATGCGGATCGGCGACGAGCGCATCAAGTCCGAGCGCACCACCCCCGAAGCCACCGACCTCCAGGCCCTGTTCGCCGTCATGCGCGAGCGCGGCGTCGAGGCGGTCGCCATGGAGGTCTCCAGCCACGCCCTCGTGCTGGGGCGGGTCGACGGCTGCGTCTTCGACGTCGCCGTCTTCAACAACCTCAGCCCCGAGCACATGGAATTCCACTCCGGCATGGAGGACTACTTCCAGGCGAAGGCGCAGCTGTTCACGCCGAAGCGCAGCAGGCTCGGGGTCGTCAACTTCGACGACGAGTACGGTCGCAGGCTCCTCAAGGAGGCGTCCGTCCCGGTCACCAGCTTCTCCGCCGAGGGCCACCCGGATGCCGACTGGCGGGCCGAGGAGGTCGAAGTCGGCTCGCACGGCTCCACATTCACCGCGGTCGGCCCCGGTGGCGAGCGGATCCGCGCCGAGGCCCCGCTGCCCGGCCCGTTCAACGTCGCCAACACCCTGGCCGCCATCGTCACCCTCGCCGTTGCCGGGATCGACCCGCAGACCGCCGCCGACGGCATTGCCGCCGTCCCCGGCGTACCGGGCCGCCTGGAGCGCGTCGAGGCGGGCCAGCCGTATCTCGCCGTCGTCGATTACGCGCACAAGACGGACGCCGTCGAATCGGTCCTGCGTTCCCTGCGCAAGGTCACCGAGGGCAAGGTGCACATCGTCCTCGGCTGCGGCGGCGACCGGGATGTGACCAAGCGCGGCCCGATGGGCGCCGCCGCCGCCCGCCTCGCCGACACCGCCGTACTGACCTCCGACAACCCCCGCTCCGAGGACCCCCTCGCGATCCTCGCCGCGATGCTCGCCGGGGCCGCCGAGGTGCCGATCCACGAGCGCGGCGACGTCCTGGTCGAAGCCGACCGGGCCGCGGCCATCGCGGCGGCCGTCGCCCGCGCCCAGCCGGGCGACACCGTGCTGATCGCCGGCAAGGGCCATGAGCAGGGCCAGGACATCGCCGGCGTGGTCCGCCCCTTCGACGACCGCGAGGTCCTGCGCGCCGCCATCGAGAACGCTGCAATCCATAAAGACAGTGGGATGAAGTAGTGATCGCCCTCTCCCTCGCCGAGATCGCCGAAATCGTCGGCGGGCAGTCGTACGACATACCGGATCCGGCCGTGCGGGTCACCGGCCCCGTCGTCATCGACTCCCGCGCGGTGCGGCCTGGCAGTCTCTTCGCCGCCTTCGCCGGCGAGCACGTCGACGGCCACGACTACGCCGAGCGCGCTGTGGCGGCGGGTGCGGCAGCTGTGCTGGCCACCCGCCCCGTCGGCGTACCCGCGATCGTCGTGCCCGACGTCACCGCCGCGCTCGGCGCCCTCGCACGCTCCGTCGTCGAACGCCTCGGCACCACCGCGATCGCGCTCACCGGCTCCTCCGGCAAGACCAGCACCAAGGACCTCATCGCCCAGGTCCTGGAGCGCAAGGGCCCCACGGTCTACCCGGCGGGCAATCTGAACAACGAGATCGGCCTGCCGCTGACCGCGCTGCGCGCCGCCGAGGACACCCAACACCTCGTCCTCGAGATGGGCGCCCGCTACATCGGCGACATCCGCTACCTCACCGGCCTCGTCCCGCCGAAGGTCGGCCTCGTACTGAACGTCGGCACCGCCCACATCGGCGAGTTCGGCGGCCGCGAGCAGATCGCCGAGGCCAAGGGCGAGATCGTGGAGTGTCTGCCGAAGGACGGCGTGGCCGTCCTCAACGCCGACGACCCTCTCGTACGCGCCATGGCGACCCGCACCAAGGCCCGGGTCGTCCTCTTCGGAGAGGCCGCGGACGCCGACGTACGCGCCGAGAATGTCCGGCTCACCCAACTAGGACAGCCCTCCTTCACGCTCCAAACCCCCACCGGGTGCAGTGACGTGACCATGCGGCTGTACGGTGAGCACCACGTGTCGAACGCGCTCGCCGCGGCCGCCGTCGCCCATGAGCTGGGCATGTCCGTCGACGAGATCGCCCTCGCGCTCTCCGAGGCGGGCACCCTCTCCCGCTGGCGCATGGAGGTCACCGAGCGTCCGGACGGCGTGACGATCGTCAATGACGCCTACAACGCGAACCCCGAGTCCATGCGAGCCGCCCTTCGTGCGCTCGCGGCCATGGGCAAAGGGCGCCGTACGTGGGCGGTGCTCGGCCAGATGGCCGAGCTCGGCGACGAAGCGCTCGCCGAGCACGACGCGGTCGGGCGGCTCGCCGTCCGGCTCAACGTCAGCAAGCTCGTCGCAGTCGGGGGCAGGGAAGCGTCCTGGTTGCAACTGGGCGCATATAACGAGGGTTCGTGGGGTGAGGAGTCGGTGCACGTGTCCGACGCGCAGGCGGCGGTCGACCTGTTGCGCAGTGAACTGCGTCCGGGAGACGTCGTGCTGGTGAAGGCTTCCAGATCGGTCGGTCTGGAGCGGGTCGCACAGGCGCTTCTCGAGGGTGAGGGTGCCGTCCGATGAGGCAGATCCTCTTCGCGGGAGCCATCGGGCTCTTCCTGACCCTGGTCGGCACCCCGCTGCTGATCAAACTCCTGGCCCGCAAGGGATACGGGCAGTTCATCCGGGACGACGGCCCGCGCAGCCACGGCAGCAAGAAGGGCACGCCCACCATGGGCGGCATCTCCTTCATCCTGGCCACGCTGATCGCGTACGCCCTCGCCAAGGTGATCACCGGGGAGGACCCGACATTCTCGGGTGTACTGGTGCTCTTCCTGATGGCGGGCATGGGCCTGGTCGGCTTCCTGGACGACTACATCAAGATCGTCAAGCAGCGCTCGCTCGGTCTGCGGGCCAAGGCCAAGATGGCCGGACAGCTGATCGTCGGCATCGCCTTCGCCGTGCTGTCACTGCAGTTCGCCGACAGCCGCCACCAGACCCCCGCCTCCACCAAGCTGTCGTTCATCACGGACTTCGGCTGGTCGATCGGCCCGGTGATCTTCGTCGTCTGGGCGCTGTTCATGATTCTGGCGATGTCCAACGGCGTGAATCTGACGGACGGTCTGGACGGCCTGGCCACCGGCGCTTCGGTGATGGTCTTCGGTGCGTACACCTTCATCGGGCTCTGGCAGTTCCAGGAGTCCTGCGCCAATGCGGTGACGCTGACCAACCCCAACGCCTGCTTCGAAGTACGAGATCCGCTCGATCTGGCTGTCGTCGCCTCCGCCCTGATGGGCTCCTGCTTCGGCTTCCTGTGGTGGAACACCTCGCCCGCCAAGATCTTCATGGGCGACACCGGTTCGCTCGCCCTCGGTGGCGCGCTCGCGGGCCTGGCCATCTGCTCCCGTACGGAGCTCCTGCTGGCCCTTCTCGGCGGACTCTTCGTCCTGATCACCATGTCCGTGGTCATCCAGGTCGGCTCCTTCAAGATGACCGGCAAGCGGGTCTTCAGGATGGCGCCGCTCCAGCACCACTTCGAACTCAAGGGGTGGTCCGAAGTCCTTGTGGTGGTCCGCTTCTGGATCATCCAGGGCATGTGCGTCATCGTGGGTCTGGGCCTCTTCTACGCGGGATGGGCAGCCGACAAGTGAGCACCTGGCAGGGCAAGAAGGTCACCGTCGCGGGTCTGGGCGTGAGCGGCATCCCCGCCGCCCGGGTACTGCACGGCCTCGGCGCCGTCGTCACGGTCGTCAACGACGGGGACGACGAGCGCTCCCGTGCGCAGGCGGCCGAGCTGGAGGCGGAGGGAATCACCGTCCGCCTCGGCGACGGTGCGACCTTGCCCGCCGGGACCGAGCTCATCGTCACCACGCCCGGCTGGAAGCCGGACAAGCCGCTCTTCGCGGCCGCCGCCGAGGCGGGCGTCCCGGTATGGGGCGACGTCGAACTGGCGTGGCGGCTGCGGGGACGGGACGGTCGAAAAGCAGCGCCGTGGCTCGCGGTCACCGGTACCAACGGCAAGACCACGACCGTACGGATGCTCGCCTCGATCCTCGAGGCCGCGGGCCTGCGCACGGCGGCCGTCGGCAACATCGGCGTCTCGCTGCTCGACGCGGTCCTCGGTGACGAGACGTACGACGTACTCGCCGTCGAGCTCTCCAGCTACCAGCTGCACTGGGCGCCTTCGCTGCGCGCCCACTCCGCCGCCGTGCTCAACATCGCGCCCGACCACCTCGACTGGCACGGCTCCATGGAGGCGTACGCCGCCGACAAGGGCCGGATCTACGAGGGCAACACCGTCGCCTGCGTCTACAACGTCGCCGACAAGGCGACCGAGGACCTGGTGCGCGATGCGGACGTCGAGGAGGGCTGCCGGGCGATCGGCTTCACCCTCGGCACGCCCGGGCCCTCCCAGGTCGGAGTCGTCGAGGGGATCCTGGTCGACCGCGCCTTCGTGGACAACCGGCAGAAGCAGGCCCAGGAGCTCGCCGAGGTCGCGGACGTCAACCCGCCGGCTCCGCACAACATCGCCAACGCGCTCGCGGCCGCGGCGCTGGCCCGTGCGTACGGCGTCGCGCCCGCCGCCGTACGCGACGGACTGCGCGCCTTCCGCCCCGACCCGCACCGCATCGAGAAGGTCGCCGACGTCGCCGGTGTCGCGTACATCGACGACTCCAAGGCCACCAACACCCATGCCGCGGAGGCGTCCCTGGCGGCCTACGATCCGATCGTGTGGATCGCCGGCGGCCTGGCCAAGGGCGCGACCTTCGACGAACTTGTCGAGAAGTCGGCAAAGCACCTGCGCGGTGTCGTACTGATCGGCGCGGACCGCGCGCTGATCCGCGAAGCCCTGGTGCGACACGCCCCCGAGGTCCCGGTCGTCGACCTCGAGCGGACAGACACTGGGGCGATGTCGGCGGCGGTCCTGGAAGCAGCGCGGCTGGCCCGGCCGGGGGACACGGTGCTGCTGGCCCCGGCCTGCGCCTCGATGGACATGTTTGCCAACTACAACAAGCGAGGCGAGGCGTTCGCGGACGCGGTCCGCGCACTCGCCGCCGAGCCCGCCTGACCGCCGCGGCCCCCGTGCCGCGCCGAGCCTCCCGGGGCCGCCCGGGATTCCGGCGGCCGCACCAGGCACGACTGGAGGGGACAGCGACCATGCCGGCCGACGACACCGCCCCCGCGGCTGAGGGCTTCGCCCCCGGACACCCAGTCCTCAATCGCTGGACGGGCCGGATTTTCCAGCCCCTCCGGCGATTGAGGAGCGGGGTCTGGGGAGGAGCCCCAGTCGGGCTCGAGCCCGCTCTCGCAGGCCAGGTGCCGGCCCACGCCGGGCTCGCGCTGCGCAGCCGGGCCGGGGGAGCCGTGCGACGGCCGCCCGTCGCCCGTGGCGCCCGCGGGCCCAGCGATCCGCGGCCGCCCCGGGGAAGCGGCGTACGACGGCTGTACGAGCAGGCGCGCCGGGCCTGGGACCGCCCACTGACCGGCTACTACCTGATCCTCGGCAGCAGCCTGCTGATCACCGTGCTCGGGCTGGTGATGGTCTACTCCGCCTCGATGATCAAGGCGCTCGAGCTGTCGCTCCCGGCCTCGTACTTCTTCCGCAAGCAGTTCCTCGCCGCCGTCCTCGGCACCGGACTGCTGCTGCTCGCGTCCCGGATGCCTGTCAAGCTCCACCGGGCGCTGGCCTACCCGCTCCTGATGGGCACCGTCTTTCTGATGGTGCTCGTCCAGATCCCCGGGATAGGGCATGCGGTCAACGGCAACCAGAACTGGATCTACCTCGGCGGACCGTTCCAGCTCCAGCCCAGTGAGTTCGGCAAGCTGGCGCTGATCCTGTGGGGCGCCGACCTGCTCGCCCGTAAACAGGACAAGCGGCTGCTGACCCAGTGGAAGCACATGCTGGTGCCGCTGGTCCCGGTCGCCTTTCTGCTGCTCGGCCTGATCATGCTCGGCGGCGACATGGGTACGGCGATCATCCTCACCGCGATCCTCTTCGGACTGTTGTGGCTGGCCGGAGCACCCACCCGGCTGTTCGCGGGGGTGCTGGCCGTCGCCGCTCTCGTCGGGATCATGCTCATCAAGACAAACGAGAACCGGATGTCCCGGCTCTTCTGCGTCGGCGCGATCGACCTCGGCCCCCAGGGCGAGTGCTGGCAGGCTGTCCACGGCATCTATGCTCTTGCCTCCGGCGGATGGTTCGGTTCCGGTCTCGGTGCAAGTGTGGAAAAATGGGGGCAACTCCCAGAACCCCACACCGATTTCATCTTCGCCATCGCGGGGGAGGAACTGGGGCTGGCGGGGACGCTGTCGGTGCTCGCTCTCTTCGCGGCTCTAGGCTATGCGGGTATCCGCGTGGCCGGACGCACGGAGGACCCCTTCGTGAGGTATGCCGCGGGAGGCGTGACCACCTGGATCACGGCCCAGGCCGTGGTCAACATTGGTGCGGTGCTCGGTCTGCTGCCGATCGCCGGTGTCCCGCTCCCGCTGTTCTCCTACGGAGGATCGGCCCTGCTGCCGACCATGTTCGCGGTCGGGCTGCTGATCGCCTTCGCGCGAGAGGATCCCGCCGCGAAGGCGGCCCTGGCCATGCGGAGGCCCGGGGTGAGATGGAAGACGATGAGGCGGCGCGTCAAGAAGCGTCCGTCCGGAGAGCGGTGAATTTCGGTGCATGTCGTACTCGCCGGTGGGGGGACCGCCGGCCACATCGAGCCCGCGCTCGCCCTCGCGGACGCCCTGCGCAGGCAGGACCCGGCCGTGGGAATCACGGCCCTGGGCACGGAGAAGGGACTCGAGACCAGGCTCGTGCCCGAGCGCGGCTACGATCTGGCGCTCATCCCCGCCGTCCCGCTGCCGCGCAAGCCCACCCCTGAGCTGATCACCGTCCCCGGGCGGCTGCGCGGCACCATCAAGGCCGCCGAGCAGATCCTGGAGCGTACGAAGGCGGACTGTGTCGTCGGCTTCGGCGGCTATGTCGCGCTGCCCGGCTATCTGGCCGCCAAGCGGCTCGGGGTGCCCATCGTGGTCCACGAGGCCAACGCGCGCCCCGGCCTGGCCAACAAGATCGGCTCGCGGTACGCCGCGGGCGTGGCCGTCGCCACGCCGGACAGCAAGCTGCGCAATTCCCGCTACATCGGCATCCCGCTGCGCCACACGATCGCCACCCTCGACCGCGCACGGGTACGCCCCGAGGCCCGTGCCGCCTTCGGCCTGGACCCCAACCTGCCGACGCTGCTGGTCTCCGGCGGCTCGCAGGGCGCCCGCCGCCTCAACGAGGTGATCCAGCAGATCGCGCCGGTGCTTCAGCGCTCCGGTATCCAGATCCTGCACGCGGTCGGCCCGAAGAACGAACTGCCGCGCGTGGACAACATGCCCGGTATGCCGCCGTACATCCCGGTACCGTACGTGGACCGGATGGACCTCGCGTACGCAGCGGCCGACATGATGCTCTGCCGCGCGGGCGCGATGACCGTCGCCGAACTCTCCGCCGTGGGGCTGCCCGCCGCGTACGTACCGCTGCCGATCGGCAACGGCGAACAGCGGCTGAACGCCCAGCCGGTGGTGAAGGCCGGCGGCGGACTGCTGGTCGACGACGCCGAACTGACCCCCGAGTGGGTCCAGGGCAATGTCCTTCCGGTGCTCGCCGATCCGCACCGGCTGTACGAGATGTCCCGTGCCGCCGCCGAGTTCGGCCGCAGGGACGCCGACGACCTGCTCGTCGGCATGGTGTACGAGGCGATCGCTGCACGCCGCCAGGCGTAAGAAGGGCAGGGGAGCGTGGCCGGACCGACCACCGCCGAACGCGGGGCAGGCAAGTCCCCCGGCGGGAGCGCGGGGTCGGCCCGCCCGCCCCGCCAGGGCGCCCCGGCCCGTCGGCTGCGCCTCCCCGGCCGCCGAGCGCTGCTGATCGCCGCTGCCGCGATCCTGCTCATCGCGAGCGGAATCTGGGTGCTTTACGGCTCCTCGTGGCTGCGCGCGGAGCGCGTCACGACATCGGGCACCGAGGTTCTGACACCGGACGAAGTGACGTCCGCGGCCGCTGTCCCGATCGGTGCGCCGCTGATTTCCGTCGATACGGACGCCATTGAGGCCCGTCTCAGGCATAAGCTGCCCCGTATCGACTCGGTGGATGTCGTTCGGTCATGGCCGCGCGGGATCGATCTCAAAGTGACCGAGCGAAAGCCCGTGCTGCTTATCGAAAAGGGCGCAAAGTTCATCGAAGTGGACGCGAAGGGCGTCCGGTTCGCCACGGTGGACGAGGCTCCCAAGGCTGTTCCGCTGCTCGAATTGACAGTGGATCAGTCCCCGAGTCTGCGCCGTTTCGGCGCGGACCGACTCCTTGCCGAGGCGGTACGCGTCCGGGGCGAACTCCCCGGAGAAGTCGTCGCGGACACAAGAGCCCTCACGGTCCACTCATACGACTACATCACCGTGGAGTTGAGCCGGGACCGGACGGTTGTCTGGGGCAGCTCGGAGGACGGCGAGGCGAAGGCGCGCGCTCTCACCGCACTGATGAAAGCCGCGCCGAAGGCCCGGTACTTCGATGTAAGTGCGCCCACCGCCCCTGCCTCGTCAAGGAGTTGACGCCCAAATGTGCTGGCCAGCACCCTGGTTGGTCAGCGCAACGGCTGATCACATAGGGTGAAAAGAAAAACGGGAGGTTCGGCGTGTTCGTTGAACGTGCGCCACTTGTCGACTTAGTGTCCTGTTCGGAAGAGTCCAGCGAACAGACACACTGGTAACCCTAAACTTCAACGTTAGGGTTTGGGTCGGCGTTTCGGACCGTCCCATCGGCATCCGTCGTCGCAGCGCGGCAACCAACGCGAAGCGACGACACGTAACTCGAGGCGAGAGGCCTTCGACGTGGCAGCACCGCAGAACTACCTCGCAGTCATCAAGGTCATCGGTGTCGGCGGCGGTGGTGTCAATGCCATCAACCGAATGATCGAGGTCGGTCTCAAGGGCGTCGAGTTCATCGCGATCAACACTGATGCGCAAGCCCTGTTGATGAGCGACGCCGACGTCAAGCTCGACGTCGGTCGTGAACTCACCCGCGGCCTGGGGGCCGGAGCCAACCCCGCAGTCGGTCGCAAGGCGGCAGAGGACCACCGTGAGGAGATCGAGGAGGTCCTCAAGGGGGCCGACATGGTCTTCGTCACCGCCGGCGAAGGCGGCGGCACCGGAACCGGCGGCGCACCCGTCGTCGCCAACATCGCGCGCACGCTGGGCGCCCTCACGATCGGCGTGGTCACCCGCCCGTTCACCTTCGAGGGCCGCCGCCGCGCCAACCAGGCGGAGGACGGCATCGCTGAGCTCCGTGAAGAGGTCGACACCCTCATCGTGATCCCGAACGACCGCCTGCTTTCCATCTCGGACCGCCAGGTGAGCGTGCTGGACGCCTTCAAGTCCGCGGACCAGGTGCTGCTGTCGGGTGTCCAGGGCATCACCGACCTGATCACCACCCCCGGCCTGATCAACCTCGACTTCGCCGACGTCAAGTCCGTGATGTCCGAGGCGGGATCGGCGCTCATGGGCATCGGCTCGGCCCGCGGCGACGACCGCGCGGTGGCCGCCGCCGAGATGGCGATCTCCTCGCCGCTGCTGGAGGCCTCCATCGACGGCGCCCGTGGGGTGCTGCTCTCCATCTCCGGCGGCTCGGACCTCGGTCTCTTCGAGATCAACGAGGCGGCCCAGCTGGTGAGCGAGGCGGCCCACCCCGAGGCCAACATCATCTTCGGCGCGGTCATCGACGACGCCCTGGGCGACGAGGTACGGGTCACGGTCATCGCGGCCGGCTTCGACGGCGGACAGCCGCCGACTCGCCGGGAGACGGTTCTCGGCTCCAGCGCGAGCAAGCGCGAGGAGACGCCGGCCGCTGGGTCCCGCTCCACGGAGGCCTCGCGTTCGTCCGGCCTCGGCACGGTGCCGACCCGCGATGAGCCCTCGGGCCCGGCCGAGCCCGTTCCGGTCGCGAACGACCTGAACTCCCCGGCCTCCGGACACGCGGTGCCGCCGGCCCGTCCGTACCAGGACAGCCAGGCCGAAGAGCTGGATGTCCCGGACTTCTTGAAGTGACAGTGCAGCACGACGCGATACACGAGAGCGGCGCGCACTTCGCCTTCACCGACCGGTGGGGCGGGGTGAGCGCCGTTCCGTACGAGGAGCTCAACCTCGGCGGAGCGGTCGGCGACGACCCCGGGGCTGTACTGACCAACCGCGCGATCGCCGCAAAGGAACTCGGGCTCGACCCGGACGAGGTCGTCTGGATGAACCAGGTCCACGGCAAGGATGTCGCCGAGGTCGACGGGCCCTGGGGCTACGGGCCGGTACCGGCCGTGGACGGTGTGGCCACCGCGCGGCGGGGGCTCGCCCTCGCCGTACTGACCGCGGACTGCACCCCCGTACTGCTGGCCGATCCGGTCGCGGGCGTGGTGGCCGCCGCGCACGCGGGCCGTCCCGGAATGGTCGCGGGGATCGTGCCCGCGACCGTCGAGGCGATGAAGTCGCTGGGCGCGGAACCGGACCGGATCATCGCCCGTACCGGACCCGCCGTCTGCGGACGCTGCTACGAAGTCCCCGAGCAGATGCGGTCAGAAGTGGCCGCGGCCGAACCGGCGGCCTGGTCCGAGACCAGCTGGGGCACCCCGGCCGTCGACGTCACCGCCGCAGTCCACGCCCAGCTCGAAGCGCTCGGGGTACGGGACCGGCAGCGTTCGCCGGTGTGCACACTGGAATCGCGGGACCACTACTCGTACCGCCGCGACCGCACCACTGGGCGGCTCGCCGGATATGTCTGGCTGGCTGCGCCTTCCCCGGGGGCAACCCCCGGACCCCCCGCAGGAGAGACCCGAGCATGACGGACCGCAGAACCGAACTCGCCGACAGTCTGACGGCAGTGGAGGAACGTATCGCCTCTGCCTGCGCGGCCGCCGGCCGCAAGCGGGAAGAGGTGACTCTCATCGTGGTCACCAAGACCTATCCGGCGAGTGATGTGCGTCTGCTCCATGAACTCGGTGTGCGTCATGTGGCCGAGAACCGTGATCAGGACGCTGCGCCGAAGGCCGCAGCCTGCTCGGATCTGGACCTCCGCTGGCACTTCGTCGGACAGTTGCAGACCAACAAGGTCCGTTCCGTGGCGAGTTATGCCGACATCGTGCAATCTGTCGACAGGCTCAAGCTCGTCAACTCGCTGTCCGCCGCCGCGGTTCGCGCGGAGCGCGAGCTGGGCTGCCTGATCCAGGTGGCGCTGGACGCGGAGTCGGGCGAGCGGGGGGAGCGCGGCGGCGTCGCGCCGGACGGAATCGATGAGTTGGCCGCCGCGATCGACGGCGCACCGGGACTGCGGCTGGACGGTCTGATGACTGTCGCGCCGCTCGCCGGACCGTACGCGGGACGGCAACAGGCGGCGTTCGAGCGGCTGATGGAATTGTCATCCAGCCTGCGCGCCGGGCATCCGGCTGCGAACATGGTGTCAGCAGGGATGAGTGCGGACCTCGAACAAGCAGTGGCGGCCGGAGCGACACATGTGCGCGTCGGCACTGCGGTACTCGGAGTCCGACCCCGGCTCGGGTAACGTCGCGAAGCAAGTCGGACCACAGCAGAAAATATGGTCATTCCCGTCACAATGCGGGCAGACCGAGTGGATCGCGGGCACTTGGTGACGAATGCCGATCCACCACAGAGCGGAGGACTCAGAGAATGGCCGGCGCGATGCGCAAGATGGCGGTCTACCTCGGCCTCGTGGAGGACGATGGATATGACGGCCGGGGTTTCGATCCCGATGACGATTTCGAACCCGAGCCGGAGCCGGAGCGGGATCACCGGCGACACCAGCCCCCGCACCAGGTGGAGCGGGAAGAACCGGTGCGGGTGGTGCAGCCGCCCGCGCAGCGCGAGCCGCTTCCGCTTCCCGCTGAAAGTGGACGTCCGGCGCGAATCGCCCCCGTGGCATCCATCACACCTGAACGTCCGAGCCTGGAGAAGAACGCACCGGTGATCATGCCCAAGGTCGTGTCCGAGCGGGAGCCTTACCGCATCACCACACTGCACCCGCGGACCTACAACGAGGCCCGTACCATCGGGGAACACTTCCGCGAGGGCACCCCGGTGATCATGAACCTCACGGAGATGGATGACACCGATGCGAAGCGACTTGTCGACTTTGCCGCGGGCCTGGTATTCGGTTTGCATGGCAGCATTGAGCGGGTGACGCAGAAGGTGTTCCTGTTGTCGCCTGCTAACGTCGATGTCACGGCGGAGGACAAGGCCCGCATCGCAGAGGGCGGGTTCTTCAACCAGAGCTGAGAAAACGAGACCGGAACGACCCCGGCCGAGAGGCCGGTGACACGAGAGCCAGGGGAGAGGGAAGCGCGGGATGGGCGTCGCTTTGGATGTGGTCTACATCGCGCTGATGTGCTTCCTGGTCGTGTTGATCTTCCGGCTGGTCATGGACTACGTCTTCCAGTTCGCCCGCTCATGGCAACCTGGCAAGCCGATGGTGGTCGTTCTGGAGGCCACCTACACTGTCACCGATCCACCGCTCAAGCTTCTGCGGCGGTTCATTCCGCCGCTGCGTCTCGGGGGCGTGGCACTCGACCTGTCCTTCTTCGTTCTGATGATCATCGTCTACATCCTGATCTCTGTCGTGAACAGCGTGGGGAACTGATGTGAGCGATACGGTCTTGCCGACTGCCGACGACTACGTAGAGGTGAAGAAGAGATGCCGCTGACCCCCGAGGACGTGCGGAACAAGCAGTTCACGACCGTCCGCCTCCGAGAAGGCTATGACGAGGACGAGGTCGATGCCTTCCTCGACGAGGTCGAGTCCGAACTGACCCGCCTGCTCCGCGAGAACGAGGACCTGCGCGCCAAGTTGGCCGCGGCGACCCGTGCGGCCGCGCAGAACCAGCAGCAGCAGGGCATGCGCAAGCCGCCGGAGCAGCAGGACGGCCGTGGTCCGGGGGCGCCGGTGCCCGCCGCCATATCCGGACCGCCGGTCCAGCAGCAGCCCCCGCAGATGGGTCCGCCCCAGCTGCCCGGTGGTGCTCCGCAGCTGCCCGCCGGTCCCAGCCACGGCGGCCCGCAGGGCCCGCACGGCCCCGGCCCGATGCAGGGCGGTCCCATGGGTGGCCCGATGGGCGGCCCCATGGGCGGTCACGGTCCGCAGATGCCGCAGCCCGGTCAGGGCCCCGGCGGCGACAGTGCCGCGCGGGTGCTCTCGCTGGCGCAGCAGACCGCCGACCAGGCGATCGCGGAGGCCCGTTCCGAGGCCAACAAGATCGTCGGCGAGGCGCGCAGCCGCGCCGAGGGCCTCGAGCGCGATGCCCGCGCCAAGGCGGACGCTCTTGAGCGGGACGCCCAGGAGAAGCACCGCGTCGCGATGGGCTCGCTGGAGTCCGCGCGTGCCACGCTGGAGCGCAAGGTCGAGGACCTGCGAGGCTTCGAGCGCGAGTACCGCACCCGGCTCAAGTCGTACCTGGAGAGCCAGCTGCGTCAGCTGGAGACCCAGGCGGACGACTCGCTGGCCCCGCCGCGCAGCCCGTCCGCTCCTTCGTTGCCGTCGGCCCCGTCGATGGCTCCGGCCGGTGCGGGTGCGATGGGTCACACCATGGGCGGCAACCAGTCGATGGGACAGCCGATGGGTGGTAACCCGTCCATGGGCGGCGCCCCGTCGTACGGCGGTCAGCAGCAGATGTCCCCGGCGATGACCCAGCCGATGGCACCGGTGCGGCCGCAGGCTCCGCAGCCGATGCAGCAGGCGCCGTCGCCGATGCGCGGGTTTCTGATCGACGAGGACGACAACTGACGGCGGGTCGCGCGTATCGCGCGTAGCCGTCGGCAGGCTGAGGGCCGGGCCCGGGACTGATGTCCTGGGCCCGGCCCTTTTGTGGGGTACGGGGGTCGCCTGCGGCGGGCTTGGGGGAAAGCAAAGGGCCCGGGCTGTTGCCCGGGCCCCTTTGTTGCTGATTTGTTACTGCTTGCGCAGACGGAACGTCAGCGACAGGCCCTCGTCCGTGAACGGCGCACCGAAGCTGTCGTCCGCCGCGTCCGGGGTGAACGTCGTGGCCAGCACCTCGTCGGCGATCAACCCGGCGTGCTCCGTCAGCGCCTCGACGGTGGACGGGTCCGTGGAGGACCAGCTCACCGCGATGCGGTCCGCGACGTCCAGGCCGCTGTTCTTGCGCGCCTCCTGGATCAGGCGGATCGCGTCACGCGCCAGGCCCGCGAGCCGCAGCTCCGGGGTGATCTCAAGGTCGAGGGCGACCGTCGCACCCGAGTCGGAGGCCACCGACCAGCCCTCGCGCGGGGTCTCCGTGATGATGACCTCCTCCGGGGAGAGGGTGACCGTCTCGCCGTCCACGGAGACGGTCGCGTTGCCCTCGCGCAGGGCCAGCGAGAGCGCCGCGGCGTCGGCCTCGGCGACCGCCTTCGCGACCGCCTGGACGCCCTTGCCGAAGCGCTTGCCCAGCGCGCGGAAGTTCGCCTTGGCCGTGGTGTCGACCAGCGAGCCGCCGACCTCGGAGAGTGAGGCGAGGGACGAGACGTTCAGTTCCTCCGTGATCTGCGCGTGCAGCTCGGGGGAGAGGGACTCGAAGCCCGCCGCCGCGACCAGCGCCCGGGACAGCGGCTGACGCGTCTTGACCCCGGACTCCGCGCGGGTGGCGCGGCCCAGCTCCACCAGGCGGCGGACCAGCGCCATCTGGGAGGAGAGGGTGGGGTCGATGGCGTCCAGGTCGGCCGCCGGCCAGGTCGACAGATGGACCGACTCCGGGGCGTCCGGTGTCACCGGGACGATCAGGTCCTGCCAGACCCGCTCCGTGATGAAGGGGGTGAGCGGGGCCATGAGACCGGTCACAGTCTCGACGACGTCGTGCAGCGTCCGCAGCGCGGCGGCGTCACCCTGCCAGAAGCGGCGGCGCGAGCGGCGTACGTACCAGTTGGACAGGTCGTCGACGAAGGCCGACAGGAGCTTTCCGGCACGCTGGGTGTCGTACGCCTCCAGCGCCTGGGTCGTCTGGTCCACCAGTGCGCCCAGCTCGCTCAGCAGCCAGCGGTCCAGGACCGTGCGCTCCGCCGGGGCCGGATCCGCCGCGGACGGCGCCCAGTTGGACGTGCGCGCGTACAGGGCCTGGAACGCCACCGTGTTCCAGTACGTGAGGAGGGTCTTGCGCACGACCTCCTGGATCGTGCCGTGGCCCACCCTGCGCGCGGCCCACGGGGAGCCGCCCGCCGCCATGAACCAGCGGACCGCGTCGGCGCCGTGCTGATCCATCAGCGGGATCGGCTGCAGGGTGTTCCCCAGGTGCTTGGACATCTTGCGGCCGTCCTCGGCGAGGATGTGGCCCAGGCAGACGACGTTCTCGTAACTGGACTTGTCGAAGACGAGCGTGCCGACGGCCATCAGCGTGTAGAACCAGCCGCGCGTCTGGTCGATGGCCTCCGAGATGAACTGCGCCGGGTAGCGCTTCTCGAAGAGCTCCTTGTTCTTGTACGGATAGCCCCACTGCGCGAACGGCATCGAACCCGAGTCGTACCAGGCGTCGATGACCTCCGGGACTCGCGTCGCCGTCTCCTGGCAGGTCGGACAGGGGAACGTCACATCGTCGATGTACGGCCGGTGCGGGTCCCGCGCCGACTGGTCGGTGCCGGTCAGCTCGGTGAGCTCGGCGCGTGAGCCGACGCAGGTGAGGTGGTTCTCCTCGCAGCGCCAGATCGGCAGCGGCGTGCCCCAGTAGCGGTTACGGGAGAGCGCCCAGTCGATGTTGTTGTTCAGCCAGTCGCCGTAGCGGCCCTGCTTGACCGAGTCCGGGATCCAGTTGGTCTTTTCGTTCTCCTCGAGCAGCCGGTCCTTGATGGCGGTGGTGCGGATGTACCAGGACGGCTGCGCGTAGTAGAGCAGCGCGGTGTGGCAGCGCCAGCAGTGCGGGTAGCTGTGCTCGTACGGGACGTGCCGGAAGAGCAGGCCGCGATCGGCGAGGTCCTTCGTGAGCGCTTCGTCGGCCTTCTTGAAGAAGACTCCGCCGATCAGCGGCACGTCTTCCTCGAAGGTGCCGTCCGGGCGGACCGGGTTGACCACGGGCAGGCCGTACGCACGGCAGACCCTGAGGTCGTCCTCACCGAAGGCGGGGGACTGGTGGACCAGACCGGTGCCGTCCTCGGTGGTGACGTAGTCGGCGTTGACGACGTAGTGGGCTTCGGAAGGGAACTCGACAAGGGCGAAGGGACGGTCGTACTTCCAGCGCTCCATCTCGGCGCCCGTGAAGGACTGGCCGGTGGCCTCCCAGCCTTCGCCGAGGGCCTTCTCAAGGAGCGGCTGCGCGACGACGAGCTTCTCCTCGCCGTTCGTCGCGACGACGTACGTGACGTCGGGGTGCGCGGCGACCGCCGTGTTGGACACCAGGGTCCAGGGGGTCGTGGTCCACACCAGGAGGGCCGCTTCGTCGGCCAGCGGGCCGCTCGTCAGCGGGAAGCGGACGAAGACGGACGGGTCCACGACCGTCTCGTACCCCTGCGCCAGCTCGTGGTCCGAGAGGCCGGTGCCGCAGCGCGGACACCAGGGGGCGACACGGTGGTCCTGGACCAGCAGGCCCTTGTTGAAGATCTCCTTCAGCGACCACCAGACCGACTCGATGTAGGACGGGTCCATGGTGCGGTACGCGTCGTCGAGGTCGGTCCAGTACCCCATGCGGGTCGTCAGCTCGGCGAACGCGTCCGTGTGACGGGTCACCGACTCACGGCACTTGGCGTTGAACTCCGCGATGCCGTACGCCTCGATGTCCTTCTTGCCGGAGAAGCCGAGCTCCTTCTCGACGGCGAGCTCGACCGGCAGGCCGTGGCAGTCCCAGCCGGCCTTCCGGGCGACGTGATAGCCGCGCATCGTGCGGAAGCGCGGAAAGACGTCCTTGAAGACGCGGGCCTCGATGTGGTGCGCTCCGGGCATGCCGTTTGCGGTCGGCGGGCCCTCGTAGAACACCCACTCGGGGCGGCCCTCGGACTGCTCGAGGCTCTTGGCGAAAACCTTGCTTTCGCGCCAGAAGTCGAGCACGGCGTGCTCGAGCGCAGGCAGGTCGACCTGGGCGGGCACCTGGTTGTACTGGGGTGGCGTCATCGGCGAGCTCCTCCAACGGACAATGTCTGTTCCGTCGGAGGGACGAGAGCGCGTGCTCCCGCGGTACCACCCTCCTTGGCCCGCCGGCCGTGACCGGTGAGCCCCCTCATTGGGGTCGCGATGCCGGGTCTACTCGCCCGCGGTGCTCCCGTGGGCTTTCTTCCGGCGGCTCAGGGGTGATGCTTCACCTCGCGCTCGCCCCCGGGCTCTCACCGTCCCCGGGTCGCTCATGGCTGCGTACGAAGCTACTCGTCCCCATCCACGCCTTTCGCTTCGCCCAGTGTACGGGCCCGTACGGAAGGCGGCCGACCGGTTTTCACCGGACCGGGCACGGGCCCGCCCGCGGGGTGCGCGGTTGACCCGAATGGCCATACGGCCCCGGCGGAGTCCGGCTCCGCCCGAGTGGCGGATTACCGGGCGGGGAGCTGGGCACAACGGATGCAGGTTCGCCTTGTCGCAGGCCGGGGCGGGCCCAAGCGGCGGCGTGCCCCGTTTGCCGCGGGGCTGGTGTCGATTTATCGTCCCAGCACCGACTCGCGAGCAAGATCACAATATGTGAAGGGGCCGCGGCCATGGTGGCGAAGAAGACCGCCGAGAAGACGGCGTCCGCAAGATCCACCGCCGCAGACGCGGCGGCCAAGGATGCGAGCGGCAAGAAGGGCACCGTCGTGAAGAGGGCCGCGGCGAAGAGGACCGGGAAGAAGCCATCGGCGGCGACGGCGACGGTGAAGAGGGTGTCGGCGGGGAAGGCCCCCGCGGACGAGGCTCCCGCCAAGACGGCAGGGTCCAGGAGGGCCCCGCCCCGGAAGGCAACGGCGGGGAAGGCCCCCGCGGACGAGGCTCCCGCCAAGACGGCAGGGGGCGACGAGGCACCGCCCCGCAAGGCAGCTGCAAGGAACGCCCCCGCCGACAAGGCTCCCGCCAAGAAGGCACAGCCCAAGAAAGCAGCTGCGAAGAAGGCCACCCCCAAGAAGGCCACCCCCAAGAAGGCCACGGCGACGAAGAAGGCGACCCCCACGAACACGACCGCGACTAAGACGACGACCGTGCAGACGACCGCGAGGAAGGCGGTGGCCACCAAGGCCACGGCCAAGAAAGCCGCGAAGAAGGCGCCGGCGAAGAAGACGACCCCGAAGGACACGACCACCAAGAAGGCGACCCCCACGAAAACGACCGCGAAAAGGGCGACCGCCAAGAACGCGACCGCGAAGAAGGCGACCGCCAAGGATGCGACCGCCAAGAACGCCGCGGTCGTGGCGGAGACTGCCGAGCCGGCGGCCCAGGCGCCGCCGGTGAAGAAGGCACCTGCGAGGAAGGCCGTGGCCAAGAAGGCCGCGAACAAGGCCGCAACCGCGGCCAAGGGGGCGGCCGAGGCCGCGAAGCAGACGGGAGCCAGGACGGTGGGAGCGAAGAAGACCGCGGGTGGGGCATCGGCAGCCGGCGACAGCGCGGTGGCGGTGCCCACGACCCCTACAGTGGCCGCGACGCCGCCGGGGGAGCTCGCCGTACGGCCAGGCGAGGACCCATGGACAGCGGAGGAGGTCGCCGATGCGCGTGCCGGGCTGGAGAGCGAGGTGGTCCGACTGACGAACGAGATCAGCTCCTCGGAAGAGTCGCTGGTCGGTCTGATGCGCGACTCCGGGGACGGCGCGGGTGACGACGACGCCGATACCGGGACCAAGAACATCACTCGCGAGCACGAGATGGCGCTCGCCGCCAACGCGCGCGAGATGCTGGAGCAGAGCGAGCGCGCGCTGGTGCGGCTCGACGCCGGGACGTACGGGCTCTGCGAGATCTGCGGCAAGCCGATCGGGAAGGCCCGTATGCAGGCTTTCCCGCGAGCCACACTGTGCGTGGAAGACAAGCAGAAGCAAGAACGCCGAGGCTGAGTCCGTACGTGTGTGCCGTACCCTCGTGCTCAGTCAGGCACCTAGGTTGAGGGACTCACGTGGCAGAGGCGGAGCGCATCATCGGTACGTCGGATTCAGTGGGCGCCGACGAGGCTGCGGCGCCCGCCGAGCAGCCCAAGGGCAAGCGGCGGATCGCCGTGCTGTTCGCTGTTGCGCTCGTCGCCTATCTGGTCGACCTCGGCAGCAAGATGCTCGTGGTGGCCAAGCTGGAGCACCACGAGCCGATCGAGATCATCGGCGATCTGCTGAAGTTCGAGGCGGTACGGAACGCGGGCGCCGCGTTCGGTATCGGCGAGGCCTTCACCGTGATCTTCACCTGCATCGCGGCGGCGGTGATCGTCGTGATCGCCCGTCTCGCGCGCAAGCTCTACAGCCTGCCGTGGGCGATCGCCCTCGGTCTGCTGCTCGGCGGTGCGCTCGGCAACCTCACGGACCGGATCTTCCGGGCGCCCGGGGTCTTCGAGGGCGCGGTCGTCGACTTCATCGCGCCCGCGCACTTCGCGGTCTTCAACCTCGCCGACTCCGCGATCGTCTGCGGCGGGATCCTGATTGTGATCCTGTCGTTCAAGGGGCTGGACCCCGACGGGACTGTCCACAAGGACTGACAAGGCATACTCGACGGGTGAGTACAGTTCCCGAGATCCGCACCCTGCCCGTACCCGATGGCCTTGAGGGCGAGCGCGTAGACGCCGCCATCTCCCGGATGTTCGGGTTTTCCCGTACGAAAGCGGCCGAGCTGGCAGCCGCCGGGAAGGTGCAGGTCGACGGCTCGGTCGTCGGAAAGTCCGAGCGTGTGCACGGCGGGGCGTGGCTCGAGGTCGAGATGCCGCAGGCGTCCGCGCCCGTGCAGATCGTGGCCGAGCCGGTCGAGGGCATGGAGATCGTGCATGACGACGACGACATCGTCGTGATCGCCAAGCCGGTCGGTGTGGCCGCGCACCCGAGTCCCGGCTGGAGCGGCACGACCGTGATCGGCGGTCTCGCGGCCGCGGGATACCGGATCTCGACGTCCGGCGCGTCGGAGCGGCAGGGGATCGTGCACCGGCTGGACGTCGGCACGTCCGGGCTGATGGTCGTCGCCAAGTCGGAGCGGGCCTACACCCTGCTCAAGGCGCAGTTCCGTGACCGGATCGTGGACAAGCGGTATCACGCGCTGGTCCAGGGGCACCCGGATCCGCTGAGCGGGACGATCGACGCTCCGATCGGGCGACACCCGAACCACGACTACAAGTGGGCGGTCACGGCGGAGGGCAAGCCGTCGGTCACGCACTACGACCTGATCGAGGCGTACCGTGCGGCGTCGCTCCTGGACATCAAGCTGGAGACGGGGCGTACGCACCAGATCCGCGTGCACATGGCTGCCCACCGGCACCCGTGCGTGGGCGATCTGACGTACGGCGCGGACCCGACGATGGCGAAGCGGCTGGGGCTGACCAGGCAGTGGCTGCACGCGGTGCGGCTGGGCTTCGAGCACCCGTCGGACGGGCAGTGGGTGGAGTTCGAGAGCGCGTACCCGGAGGACCTGAGGTCGGCGCTGGACACGATCGCGGCGGAGAGCGCGTGAGTTCCTTCGCCGTAAGGGCCGCTGTCGGCCCGGCCGACCGGGAAGCGTGCTTCGCGGTCCGGAAGGAAGTCTTCGTCGTCGAGCAGCGGGTGTCGGCGGAGATCGAGTACGACGCGTTCGACGCGGAGAACGCGGACACGGTGCATGTGCTGGCGGTCGACGTGGACGGGCAGCCCCTGGGCACGGGACGGCTCCTGTACAGCGAGGCCGCGGCGGACAAGACGGGCGGCGACCCGTCGGTGGGCTCCCTGGGCCGCCTCGCGGTGAGCAAGGCGGCGCGGGGGCTCGGCGTGGGCGTGGCGCTGGTCCGGGCGATCGAGGAAGCGGCGCGGGAGCGGGGGCTGGCCGCGGTGGACCTGCATGCGCAGACGCATGCGCTGGGGTTCTACGAGCGGCTGGGGTACGTGGCGTACGGAGCGGAGTTCCTGGACGCGGGGATCGGGCACAGGGCGATGCGGCGGGCGCTCTAGCGGGGGACGGGGTTCTCCCCTGCACGGCCGGGCCCCTTCAGGACGCCCGGCCCCCTCAGGACGGCAGCCCCCTTCAGGACGGCAGGCCCCACCTCGTCCACTCGCCCGTCGCCGGGACGTCCCGCGGTGGGCCCGGCTCGGTGCCCTTCGTCGTTATCAACGCCGTCGCGTGGCGCGGGAGTTGGATCGCGGCGCGGCCCGGCGTCGGTTCGCGCCACGGCAACGGGCGGCCGTGCTCGTCGCGGACCGAGATCTCGGCCCTTATGCCGTGGTCCAGGGTCAGGGGCGCTCCCGATTCGCTGTGGATGCGGATCCAGCGGGTCGTGCCGGCCGCGCGGTCCGCGTCGACGAGGAACGCGCCCTGGGTGCGCAGGCCCGCCACGGAAGCGTCCGGCCAGCGGGCGGAGACGGACGGGAAGACCTTGAGCACGCCGTCGTGGGACTGGACCGCCATGTCGAGCGTCGACTGCGCGCCGGCCAGCGGGCTCTCCAGGGCGAAGTTCTTGCCCTCCCGGTACATCGTGTTCACCGTCATCCGGCAGTCGTCCACGAGGCCGAGGTCGGTGAAGAAGGTCAGCGAGTCCAGCGCCTTCTCGGGCGCGTCCATCACCGAGTACATGGACGACGCGACCGCGTAGCTGTAGCCGTGCCAGCGCTGCTGCATGCTCACCCAGTGGTCCATGCTGCGGCGCATCACGTCCCGGTCGTCCGCGCGGTCCCAGGTCCGTTCCCGCAGTGGGTGGAGCCACAGCAGATGGGAGTGGTGGCGGTGGGAGTCCGCGAGCGGGACGTCCTTGCCGATCATGATTCCGGCCGCCGGGTCCTCCGCGTACGGGGTCAGCCGTGCCGCGATGTCCCGCCAGCGGGGCGCTCGAGGGTCGTCGATGCGCAGCAGGCGGGCCGACTCCAGCAGGGTGCGTACGCCCCAGCGGATGAGAGAGAGGTCATACGTGCAGTCCGCGGCGTCCGCGTACTCGGGGGAGCGGGTCTTCAGCAGATGCAGCCGGCCGTCGCCGCCCTCGTGAAGGAAGTGGGCGTAGAAGTGGATCGCCTTGGCGAGGATCGGGTACACGACGTCGCGCAGGATCGCGCGGTCCATGGAGTGGCGGTAGGCGAGCCAGACATGGTGCAGGGCCCAGGTGAGATTGCCGAAGTTGTCGGAGATACGGTCCGAGCCCGGGATGCCCACGTCGTACGTGTCTCCCGCGCGCAGCTGCCAGTCGGAGGGGTGGCCGAGCGCATAGCCCTTGCCGTCCCGGTAGTCGGCCGGCACGGACAGCGGCAGATTCCGCTCGAAGCGGCGGAACGCGCCGGTCACGGAGTCGAGTTCGGGATGGTTGGAGCCGTGGATCGGGGCCATGCCGATCTGGACGTTGAGGTTCCACCAGACGGCAGTCCACTTGTTGCTCTTGCGTCATAAACATCGGATGGCTGTTCAGGATGGTGAATCAGAGATGTTTGCCACAGGGGGTGTTGAGATGATTCGGGTTATTTGCGTGGCAGGCTTGAATTCCTGATCGCTGAGGTTTCGAGCCGCCGGAGGACACACCGTGGGCCAATTGGCGCTGCTTTTCGTGCTGTTGCTCGGGGCCGTGGTGACAGTGCCGCTGGGGGAGCGGCTCAGGCTGCCCGCGCCCGTGCTGATGACGGTGGCCGGGATCGTCCTGGCGTTCATGCCCTTCGTGCCGAGCGTCGAAGTGCCGCCGGAATTCATCCTGCCGCTGTTGCTGCCGCCGCTGCTGTACGCGGCCGTACAGCGCACCTCCTGGCGGCAGTTCACGGCCAATATCCGGCCGATCCTGCTGCTCGCGGTCGCGCTGGTGTTTGTCACGATGGCGGCGGTGGCGGCCGTCGCCCACGCGATAGTGCCCGGGCTGCCGATCGCCGCGGCGTTCGCGCTCGGCGCGCTGGTGGCGCCGCCCGATCCGGTCGCGGCGACTGCGGTCGCCGGGTCGCTCGGGCTGCCGCGGCGGCTGATCTCCATCCTGGAGGGGGAGGGGCTGTTCAACGACGTCACAGCGATCGTGCTGTACCACGTGGCGATCGCGGCGGCGGTGAGCGGAACGTTCTCGTGGCCGGACGCGGTGGGGGATTTGGTGCTGTCGGCCGTGGTGGCCGTCGCGGTCGGGCTCGCGCTCGGCTGGCTGTCCAACAAGCTGATGGGCATGCTCGGCGATGCGACGCTGCAGGTCGGCCTGTCGCTGATGGTGCCCTTCGTCAGCTATGTGCTGGCGGAGGAGCTGAAGGGATCCGGCGTGCTCGCCGTCCTGACCACCGCGCTCTTCCTCGCCGAGCACGCCGCCGACGCGGACGATGTGATGGGGCGGCTGGCCGGGACCACGTTCTGGCAGGTCGTCGACACGCTGGTGACCGGGGTCGCGTTCGGCCTCATCGGCCTCGAACTGCACGTCGTCTTCGGCACGGCGGACGGGCGGGAGGTGCAGCTTCTGGGCTGGAGCGCCGCGATCATCGGGGTCGTCGTGGTCGTACGGCTGCTGTGGCTGATGCCCGCGACCTCGCTCGCCAAGCGACTGCACAGGCTGCGGGACTACGACGAGGAGATCCCCGTGAGCTGGCGGGAGACCGTCATCATGTGGTGGTCGGGGATGCGGGGCGTGGCATCGGTCGCTCTGGCGCTCGCCATTCCGCTGAAGACGGCCAGCGGGGCGGCCTTTCCGGCCAGGGACGAGATCATCTTCATTGCGTTCGCGGTCATCCTGGCGACGCTTGTGCTCCAGGGCCTGACGCTGCCGTGGCTGGTGCGGCGGCTCGGTGTGCGGGCGGACACGGACGCGGAAGGCGAGCTGGAACGGAACCTCGCGATCCGCGCGTCGAAGGCGGCGAAACGCCGGCTCAGGGAGATCGAGGCGGTGGAGGAACTGCCGGAGGACATCAGCGAGCGGCTGCTGCGCGCGGCGTACGACATGGGGGCGAGGATCAGCCCGGACATCGTCGACGACGAGCGGCGGGAGTGGTTCGCGAAGCGGGTGGACCGGCTCAGGACGATGCAGCGAATCCAGCGGGAGATGCTGTCGGCGGCCCGCCACGAGGTCCTGTCGGCCCGCAACGAACCGGGCGCGGACCCGGAGGTGGTGGACAGGGTGCTGCGGCACTTGGACGTACGCAGCCTGCGGTGAGGGGGTGTTGGGCGGCGTGGCTCCCGGCGGGCGGCCTGGCGGGCGTCCGCCGGAAGCGTGGGCAGTCGGTCGGTCGCCGTGGCCGGGTGTCAGCCGCTGCCCGTGCGGGGTTGGGCGCCCCCATCGTGGCCCTCCCCGTCGGGGGACGGCAGGTGCCCGTCCGGAGTCCGCCCAATGGCCCTTGGCCATGCGCCGTTCGGGGGCAGCGCGGCCGGGGACGTCGCCACGCGTGGCAGCGCGTAGGGGTGCTTCTCGTGCAGCCAGGCGATCATCTGCTCCCGTACCGCGCAGCGCGCCGTCCAGATGTCGTCCGCGTCCTTCGCAGTCACCACCGCCCGCACCTGCATGGTGTTCGGCGTGGTGTCCGTGACCGCCAGACTCCAGTCGCGGCCGTCCCACGCCGCGCACTCCCGCAGGATGTCCTGGAGCTTCTCGCGCATCAGGCTCACCGGTGCCGAGTGGTCCAGATGGAAGAAGACCGTCCCGGTCATCTGCGCTCCGCCGCGCGACCAGTTCTCGAAGGGCTTGCTGGTGAAGTACGACACCGGCATGGTGATGCGCCGCTCGTCCCACGTCCGCACCGCGAGGAACGTCAGCGTGACCTCCTCGACCGTGCCCCACTCCCCGTCCACCACCACCGTGTCGCCGATCCGCACCATGTCGCCGAACGCGATCTGGAAGCCCGCGAAGAGATTCCCGAGCGTGGACTGCGCCGCGACACCCGCGACGATGCCGATGATGCCCGCGGAGGCCAGCATCGACGCGCCGACCTTCTCCATGCCCGGGAAGGTCAGCAGCATCGCGGCCACCGCCACCACCACGACCACCGCCGTGACGATCCGAATGATCAGAGTGACCTGTGTGCGCACCCGGCGTACCCGGGCCGGATCGCGGGTCGAGGACGCGTAACGGGCGTACGACGACTCCACAGCGGCCGAGACGATCCGCACCACCAGCCAGGCACCCGCGCTGATCAGCACCAGCGACAGCACCTGGCCGATGGCCGCCTCGTGGTCCTTGAGCGGCTGCCACTGCGTCTCGCGATAGGTCCCTCTCAGCAGCGCGGTGAGCAGGACGACCTGGAACGGCAGCCGGCAGCGCCGCAGCAGCCCCCACAGCGGGGTCTCGGGGTGGCGGTCGTCCACCCGGCGCAACAGCAGGTCCAGGGCCCAGCCGAGCAGCAGCGTGAGCACGAGAGAGCCACCGACTACGGTCAACGGGCGCAGTACGTTGTCCATAAACTCCGACGCTAACGGGAACTGGCAGGATGGCCGAATGAACATCATGCTTTTCCATTCGGTCTACGGTCTGCGTCCGGCAGTGCACGCGGCAGCCGATCGGCTGCGCGCCGCCGGGCACCAGGTTCGCGTGCCCGACCTCTTCGAGGGGCAAACCGCCGAGACCGTAGAGGAAGGCATGGATCTCAAGGAAAAGATCGGCAAGGAGGAGCTGCTGCGCCGGGCGATCCTCGCCGCCGCGCCGTACTCCGAGCAGGGTCTGGTGTACGCGGGCTTCTCGCTCGGCGGCTCGATCGCGCAGAACCTCGCGCTGGGCGACGAGAAGGCGCGCGGACTGCTGCTCCTGCACGGTACGTCCGACATCGCGGAGGGTGCGAGCGCGGACGACCTGCCCGTACAGCTGCATGTCGCGGACCCGGACCCGTTCGAGCCGCACGACTGGCTGAACGCCTGGTATCTGCAGATGCAGCGGGCAGGCGCGGATGTGGAGATCTACCGCTACCCGGGCGCCGGGCATCTGTACACCGACCCCGGTCTGCCCGACTACGACGAGGCCGCGGCTGAGCAGACCTGGCGGATCGCGCTGGGCTTCCTCGAAACGCTGTAGCCAGGGCCGACGAGACCAACAGGCCTCGCGCGGCACGCGTTTTCGCGTCCCTCCGCGCGAGGCCCACGGGCCCTACGGATCCCCCTGCCCAGCTGCCCAGCGTCAGCGCACCGGCTGGCTGACCCGCTCGACGCGCTGCGTACCGGACAGGGTCCGGTAGGAGCGGGCCCACTTCGTGGTGGCGTCCTGCTTCGTCCTGTCGGAAAGGACGTAGTAGTCCATCTGCGAGCGCTCGGCGGTGACGTCGAGGACGCCGTAGCCGTGGTTGTCCATGTCCAGCCACTTCACATGGCGGTTGGCCGCCTTGACGGCCGTGGAGGCGACCAGCGAGACCGTGCCCGGCGCGACATGGAGGATGTCGTCCAGGTTGTCGGAGGTCACCGACGTCACCACGAACTCTGTCGCGGCGGACTGCGACAGCGGATACGTCGCCGCCTTGAGAGGCACGTCGTTCGCCCAGGCCATGTGGATGTCGCCGGTGAGGAAGACGGTGTTCTTGATCCCGCGGTCCGTCAGATGCTTCAGCAGCTCCTTGCGGTCGTCCGTGTAGCCGTCCCACTGGTCGACATTGACCGCGAGGCCCTCCTTGGGCAGCCCCAGCAACTCCGCGATCGGCTCCAGCAGATGGGCCGGTACGGAGCCGAACGCGACCGGCGAGATCATCACCGAGGTGCCGACCAGCTTCCACGCGGCGTCCGAACCGGCAAGCCCGGCCTTCAGCCAGTCCAGCTGCGCGCGGCCGGTGATCGTACGCTCCGGGTCGTCCACGTCGCCGTTGCCGACGGTCGACTGCTGCGAGCGGAAGGACCGCAGGTCCAGCAGGTGCAGATCGGCGAGCTTGCCGAAGCGCAGCCGACGGTAGACGGTGCCCTCGGTCGACGCGCGTACGGGCATCCACTCGAAGTAGGCCTGACGCGCGGCCGCGGCGCGCGCGGCCCATTCGCCCTCGGCGCCCGGCGTGTGGTTCTCCGCGCCGCCCGACCAGGTGTCGTTCGCGAACTCGTGGTCGTCCCAGATCGCGATCACCGGGTGCGCGGCGTGCAGCGCCTGCAGATCGGCGTCCGTCTTGTACGTGGCGTGGCGGGTGCGGTAGTCCGCGAGCGTGGTTATCTCGTTCTTCGGCGAGTGCCGGCGTACGACGTACTGCTCGGCCGGGTAGCCGCCGGTCGCGTACTCGTAGATGTAGTCGCCGAGATGGAGGATCGCGTCCAGGTCGGCGCGGGCGGCCAGATGCCGGTACGCGGAGAAGTAGCCCGCCTCCCAGTTGGCGCAGGAGACCACACCGAAGCGGACACCGGGCGTTGCGGCATCGGTGGCCGGGGTGGTGCGGGTGCGGCCGACGGGCGAGACGCTCGCGCCGACGGTGAACCGGAAGTAATAGGCGGTCGCCTGGCGCAGGCCCCTTACGTCCACCTTGACGGTGTGATCGGAGGCGGCCTTCGACGTCGTGGTGCCGCGGGCGACGACCCGGGTGAAGCCCTTGTCCTCGGCGACCTCCCAACTCACCGCGGTGTCGGGGCCCTTGCCCGAGCCCGGCACGGCATCGGGGGTGGGGGTGATACGCGTCCACAGCAGTACACCGTCGGGCAGCGGGTCGCCGGAGGAGATTCCGTGGAGGAAGGCCGGGGCCTCCTGGGCGGAGGCCGCGGTGGCGGAGGTGGCGACCGCGATGGCGGGCGCGGCGACGACAGCGGTGGCGGCAGCGGCCTTGACGACCGTGCGGCGGCTGGGAGTTGCGGAGAGTCGACTGGTCACGGCCGATCAGATTACTGATCGGTAAGCCGAATGGGCGGGCGAACAGGGAAAGTTCGCCCGCCCATCGGAAACGGTCAACCAGCGCGTTCCCTCCAGGTCGGTCGGGAACTCGGGCGGTACCAGCCGTAATCGGGTGGAATCACTCCTTAACGACCTCAGTCCTTGATGGTCTCAAGTCTTAATGGCCTCAGCCCTTGATGGCCTTGTCGACCGCGGCGTTGAACTGCTCCACCGTGATGGGCGGGTTCTCTGTGCCGTCCGCGGTGACCTTCTTGCCGTCCATCTTGAGCGTCGGCGTGCCGGTGACCCCGCTGTCGTCGAAGGCCGCGGACATCTTCATGGCCCAGGCGTCGAAGGTGCCGCCCTCGACGTTCTTCTTGAACTCGGCGTTGTTCTTGAGCGCGGTCACCGAGTCGGCGACCTCCAGCAGGTACGAGTCCTTGGCGAACTTGTCGTCGTTCTCCTCGGGGTGGTACTTCGCCGAGTAGAGGGCGGCCTTGTACTCCATGAAGGCCTCGGGACTGACATTGAGGGCCGCCCCCAGCGCGGACAGAGCGTTCTTCGAGCCCTCGCCCTGGGTGGCGTTGTCGATGAAGGTCGCGCCGATGTACTTGATCCTGTACTTGCCGGCGTCGATGTCCTTCTTCACAGTCGCGCCGACCGACTGCTCGAAGGACGCGCAGACCGGGCAGCGCGAGTCCTCGTACAGCTCCAGCGTCTTCTTCGCGGCCGGCTTGCCTATGACGACGGTCGTGCCGTTCTCGCCCTCGGTGTTCTTCGGCGCGGCGACGTTCTTCTCGTCCTTCACCGACTCCCAGTGGCCCGGCTTGTTGGCCTGCATCACGGCATATCCGATGCCGCCCGCTATCGCGAGGACCACGACCGTCGAGCCTATGACGATGAGCTGACGGCGGGTCTTGTCCTTCTTGGCCTGGCGCTCACGCTCCTGGCGCAGCCGCTCGCGGGCCGCCGCCTTGCTGGCCTGGCTGTTGCGTGCACTCATGCTCATTCACTCCGTGTGATGTCGTATCGAGAGATACGGAAAAGATCGAGGGATTGCCGAAAGGGGGACTGCGGGCTCAGGCGAAGACTGCGGCCGAGCGCGGCGGTCCCCGCCGTCCGACGGAGTGCACCAGCAGACGGGTGCGGGAGATGCCGGGGCGGCGCGGCGCGGGACGCGCTGCGCGCCGTACGGCCCGGTGCGCCGTCCCCGCCGCGGCGACCGCCATCCGCAGCGGCCGGAACGCGAAGGCGCCCACCGCCCGCACAAGGCCGGACAGTGCGGACTCGCCGCGCCGCAGCCAGGCCGCGGCAAGCAGCCCGACCGACACATGGGCGGCGAGCAGCAGCCACGGCAGGGCGGGGTCGGTGGAGTGCAGCAGGGTGGCCGCGCCACGGTCGGCGACCGCCACGCCGGGCAGCTGGGCGCCGACCCCGCCGCCGCACAGCACATCGAAGCCGACCGCGCGCAGCGAACCGGCGACCGGGCCGCCGCCGGGGCCGTAACAGACGTCCTGGCCGGTGGTGAAGACGGTGTCCGCGGCCAGTTCCAGCGGGACGAGCGGACTCGCGATCCGCCAGTAGCCCCGCTCCCGGCCCGACAGGGCGTACGCGACGGCGAAGACGCCCGCCGAAACACCCGCGACGGTGGTCAGCGGCAGCGGGACCTGGGAGAGCAGCACATGCGAGGCGGCGGACAGTGTCACGACCAGTGCCGTGAAGATCGCTGCCCGCAGCCCCCTGAGCTGCATTCCTGATATGTCCATCACCCGGGAGTCTCCCATGGGGCCGGGTAAGCGTCCCTTAAGGATCCGGCCCCACGCGGCTCAGCCGCATGCTCGATACTCAGAGACCCGGGATCCGGCCGTTACGGAACAGGTCGACGAAGATCTGGTGGTCCGCCCGCGCCCGCGCGCCGTAGCTGTGCGCGAACTCCACCAGCAGCTCACCGAACCCCTCCTCGTCGGCCGCGATCGCCGCGTCGATGGCCCGCTCCGTCGAGAACGGCACCAGCGAGTGGCCGCTCTCCTCGTCCGCCGCGCCGTGCATCGTGGCCGTCGCCCTGCCCAGGTCGGCGACGACCGCCGCGATCTCCTCCGGCTCGTCGATGTCGCCCCAGTCCAGATCCACTGCGTACGGCGACACCTCGGCGACCAGCTGACCCGAGCCGTCCAGCTCGGTCCAGCCCAGCCATGGGTCGGCGTGGTCCTGGAGCGCGCGCTGCGAGATCACCGTGCGGTGGCCCTCGTGCTGGAAGTACTCCCGCACGGTGGCGTCGTCGATGTGCCGGGAGACCGCGGGGGTCTGCGCCTGCTTCATGTAGATCACGACGTCGTTCTCGAGGGCGTCGCTGTTGCCTTCGAGCAGGATGTTGTACGAGGGCAGGCCGGCGGAGCCGATGCCGATGCCGCGGCGGCCCACGACGTCCTTGACGCGGTACGAGTCGGGCCGGGTCAGGCTGGACTCGGGCAGCGTCTCCAGATAGCCGTCGAAGGCCGCGAGCACCTTGTAGCGGGTGGCCGCGTCCAGCTCGATCGAGCCGCCACCGGGCGCGAACCGGCGCTCGAAGTCGCGGATCTCGGTCATCGAGTCGAGCAGCGAGAACCGGGTCAGTGAGCGGGCGTCGCGCAGCACGTCCAGCAGCGGGCCGTCGGCGGTGTCCAGCGTGAAGGGCGGCACCTCGTCGTTCTTCGCGCCGGCGGCCAGGGCGTGGATGCGCTCGCGGTAGGCGGCGGCGTAGATCCGCACCAGCTCGGTGATCTGCTCGTCGCTGAGCGCCTTGGTGTAGCCGACAAGTGCCAGCGATGCGGCCAGCCGCTTGAGGTCCCAGGTGAAGGGGCCGACGTACGCCTCGTCGAAGTCGTTGACGTTGAAGATCAGACGGCCGTTGGCGTCCATGTACGTACCGAAGTTCTCGGCGTGCAGATCGCCGTGGATCCACACCCGGCCGGTGCGCTCGTCGAGGAACGGGCCGCCGTGCCGCTCGCGCCCCAGGTCGTTGTAGAACAGGCAGGCGGTGCCCCGGTAGAACGCGAACGCCGAGGCGGCCATTTTCCGGAACTTGACCCGGAAGGCGGCGGGGTCGGCGGCCAGCAGGTGGCCGAAGGCGGTGTCGAAGACGGCGAGAATCTCCTCGCCGCGCTCTTCAGTTGTTGCCTCGGCGGATCGCGGTACCGACATCGCTGGGTGCCTCCTGGTGCATGACAAACGGGACGGGGGATTCCGTCCCCTCCAACGCATGACCGTACTCGGGAGTGCCCGCCGACTGTCAGTGCCAAGACGTAGACTTCCAGGCTGTCCACCCAGACTGTCCGCAGCCTGTCACCAACCGTTCTCCGGAGGCATTCCGCCGTGACCAAGCCGCCTTTCACGCACCTTCACGTCCACACCCAGTACTCCCTGCTGGACGGTGCCGCGCGGCTCAAGGACATGTTCAATGCCTGCAACGAAATGGGCATGACGCACATCGCCATGACGGACCATGGCAACCTCCACGGGGCGTACGACTTCTTCCACTCGGCGAAGAAGGCGGACGTCACGCCCATCATCGGCATCGAGGCGTATGTCGCCCCCGAGTCCCGGCGGAACAAGCGGAAGATCCAGTGGGGCCAGCCGCACCAGAAGCGGGACGACGTCTCCGGTTCGGGTGGTTACACCCACAAGACGATCTGGGCGGCCAACAAGACCGGTCTGCACAACCTCTTCCGGCTCTCCTCCGACGCGTACGCCGAGGGCTGGCTGCAGAAGTGGCCGCGGATGGACAAGGAGACCATCGCCCAGTGGTCGGAGGGGCTCATCGCCTCCACCGGCTGCCCCTCCGGCGAACTCCAGACACGGCTGCGCCTCGGCCAGTTCGACGAGGCCCTCAAGGCCGCCTCCGAGTACCAGGACATCTTCGGCAAGGACCGGTACTTCCTGGAGCTGATGGACCATGGCATCGAGATCGAGCGCCGGGTCCGCGACGGCCTCCTTGAGATCGGCAAGAAGCTCGGCATCCCGCCGATCGTCACCAATGACTCGCACTACACCTACGCCGACGAGGCCGGCGCGCATGACGCGCTGCTGTGCATCCAGACCGGCAAGAACCTCTCGGACCCGGACCGCTTCCGCTTCGACGGCACCGGCTACTACCTGAAGTCCACGGACGAGATGTACGCCGTGGACTCCTCGGACGCCTGGCAGGAGGGCTGTGCCAACACCCTCCTGGTCGCGCAGCAGATCGACACCGAGGGCTGGTTCCAGGAGCGGAACCTGATGCCGAAGTTCGAGGTGCCCGAGGGCTACACCGAGGTGACCTGGTTCCGCGAGGAGACCATGCGCGGCATGGCCCGGCGCTACCCGGGCGGCATCCCGGACGACCGGCTCAAGCAGGTCGAGTACGAGATGGGCATCATCATCGACATGGGCTTCCCGGGGTACTTCCTCGTGGTGGCCGACTTCATCATGTGGGCAAAGAACAACGGCATCGCGGTGGGCCCCGGCCGAGGCTCCGCGGCCGGCTCGATCGTCGCGTACGCCATGGGCATCACCGACCTCGACCCGATCGAGCACGGACTGATCTTCGAGCGCTTCCTCAACCCCGAGCGCATCTCCATGCCCGATGTCGACATCGACTTCGACGAGCGCCGGCGCGGTGAGGTGATCAGGTACGTCACCGAGAAGTACGGCGCCGACAAGGTCGCCATGATCGGCACGTACGGCAAGATCAAGGCGAAGAACGCCATCAAGGACTCCGCGCGGGTGCTCGGCTACCCGTACGCGATGGGCGACCGGCTCACCAAGGCGATGCCCGCCGACGTCCTCGGCAAGGGCATCGACCTCAACGGCATCACCGACCCGAAGCACCCCCGCTACAGCGAGGCGGGCGAGATCCGGGGGATGTACGAGAACGAGCCGGACGTGAAGAAGGTCATCGACACCGCCAAGGGCGTCGAGGGACTGGTCCGGCAGATGGGTGTGCACGCAGCCGGCGTGATCATGTCCAGCGAGACCATCACCGACCATGTGCCCGTGTGGGTCAGGCACACCGACGGCGTCACCATCACGCAGTGGGACTACCCGCAGTGCGAGTCGCTGGGCCTGCTGAAGATGGACTTCCTCGGCCTGCGCAACCTCACGATCATGGACGACGCCGTCAAGATGGTGAAGTCCAACAAGGGCGTCGACCTGGAGCTGCTCTCCGTCGCGCTCGACGACCCCAAGACGTACGAACTGCTCTGCCGCGGTGACACACTCGGCGTCTTCCAGTTCGACGGCGGCCCGATGCGTTCGCTGCTGCGGCTGATGAAGCCCGACAACTTCGAGGACATTTCCGCCGTCTCGGCCCTGTACCGGCCGGGCCCGATGGGCATGAACTCGCACACGAACTACGCGCTCCGCAAGAACGGCCAGCAGGAGATCACGCCGATCCACCCGGAGCTCGAGGAGCCTCTCAAGGAGGTCCTCGGCGTCACCTACGGCCTGATCGTCTACCAGGAGCAGGTGCAGAAGGCCGCCCAGATCATCGCGGGGTACTCGCTCGGCGAGGCCGACATCCTCCGCCGCGTGATGGGCAAGAAGAAGCCCGAGGAGCTGGCGAAGAACTTCGTTCTGTTCCAGGAAGGCGCCCGCAAGAACAAGTACTCGGACGAGGCGATCCAGGCGCTGTGGGACGTGCTGGTCCCGTTCGCCGGATACGCGTTCAACAAGGCGCACTCCTCGGCGTACGGCCTGGTCACCTACTGGACCGCATATCTCAAGGCGAACTACCCCGCCGAGTACATGGCCGCGCTGCTCACCTCGGTGAAGGACGACAAGGACAAGTCCGCGGTCTATCTGAACGAGTGCCGCCGCATGGGCATCAAGGTGCTGCCGCCCAATGTGAACGAGTCGCAGTCGAACTTCGCCGCGCAGGGCGACGAGGTGATCCTCTTCGGCCTCTCAGCCGTGCGGAACGTCGGCACGAACGTAGTGGACTCGATCATCCGCAGCCGCAAGTCCAAGGGGAAGTACACCTCCTTCCCCGACTTCCTCGACAAGGTCGAGGCCGTCGTCTGCAACAAGCGGACCGTCGAATCGCTCATCAAGGCCGGCGCCTTCGACGAGATGGGCCACACCCGCAAGGGCCTGGTCGCCCACCACGAGCCGATGATCGACAACGTGGTGGCGGTCAAGCGCAAGGAGGCCGAGGGGCAGTTCGACCTGTTCGGCGGGATGGGCGACGAGGAGAACGACGAGCCGGGCTTCGGGCTCGACGTCGAGTTCTCCGACGTCGAGTGGGACAAGTCGTATCTGCTCGCGCAGGAGCGCGAAATGCTCGGCCTCTATGTCTCCGACCACCCGCTGTTCGGCATCGAGCATGTCCTGAGCGACAAGTCGGACGCCGCGATCTCCCAGCTCACCGGTGGTGAGCACGCCGACGGCGCGGTCGTCACCATCGGCGGAATCATTTCCGGCCTGCAGCGCAAGATGACCAAGCAGGGCAACGCCTGGGCGATCGCGACGGTCGAGGACCTGGCGGGCTCCATCGAGTGCATGTTCTTCCCGGCGACCTATCAGCTGGTGTCTACGCAGCTCGTCGAGGACACCGTGGTCTTCGTCAAGGGACGGCTCGACAAGCGCGAGGACATCCCGCGGCTGGTCGCCATGGAGCTGATGGTCCCGGACCTCTCGTCGGCCGGCACGAACGCCCCGGTGGTCGTCACCATCCCGACGGTGAAGGTGACGCCGCCGATGATCAGCAGGCTCGGTGAGATCCTCAGCCACCACAAGGGCAACACCGAGGTACGGATCAAGCTCCAGGGCCCCCGCAAGACCACGGTGCTCCGGCTCGACCGGCACCGCGTGCAGCCGGACCCGGCGCTCTTCGGCGATCTGAAGGTGCTGCTCGGCCCGTCCTGCCTGGCCGGCTAGCGCCGATACGCACATACGCCGCAAGGGGCGCGCCCGTCGTCACGGGCGCGCCCCTTGCGTCTTTTTGCCGCTCGTCTTTTACGGCTCGTCCTTTACGGCTCGTCTTTTACGGCTCGTCTTTTACGGCTCGTCTTTTTTGCGCCGCGATCAGTTGTGGCCGAAGCGTCGCTGGTGCTTACGGGCAACGTCCGCGGGGCTGCCCTGAGCCTGGGACTGGGGCTGCGCATGGGACTCGTACGCGGTCGACTTGGCCTGCTCGCCGCCGCGCTCCGCGGCCGGCGAACGGTCCTGTTGGCCACCCTGCTTGCGATTCTTGTTCTTGGCCATGGTGATGCCTCCTGTGGGGATTCTCGGGGCCAGGGCCGCTGCCAGACTCACATATGCGATGAAGCGCCGCATTTTGGATCATTGCGGTGCGTAAAGGGCCCTTGTCGCGCCTCGGACCAGGGTTCCGCCACGCCGATGATCGAGTTCCGGCCGTTAACCCTCCCGTGGTCGGGCAGACTCGAAGGAAACCCGGAACAATCCCCGATCCGGACCCTTCCCCGATCCCCAAGTTCCCGAAAGAGGGTGGAACGCGTGGACCGCTGCGTTGTCCTGGTGGACGCCGGATATCTGCTGGGCGCCGCCGCGAGTCTTCTCGCCGGGGAACCGGCGCGTTCCCGCATCACCGTCGACCACGCCGCCCTCATCCAGGGCCTGCGCGAACTCGCCGAGGCCGATACGGAGCGCCCGCTGTTGCGTATCTACTGGTTCGACGGCGCCCCCGACCGCGTACCGCAGCCCGAACACCGGCGGCTGCGCGTCATGCCGCGGGTGACGGTCCGGCTGGGCGCACTGACCCGCAGCGACGGCCGCTGGGCACAGAAGGGCGTGGATGCGGCCATGCACGCCGAGCTCACCGAGCTGGCCAGAAATCGCGCTTGCTCCGACGTGGTGCTGGTGACCGGCGACGGAGATCTGCTCCCCGGTCTGATGTCCGCAAAGGAGCACGGCGTCGCCGTCCACCTCTGGGCCGTGCAGGCCGCCGACGGCGACTACAACCAGTCCGAGGACCTGGTCGCCGAGGCGGACGAGCGACGGGTGCTCGACCGGGCCTGGATCACCCGGGCCGTACGGGCCAAGGAACTCACCGGCATCTGCGCCCCGCAGCCCGCACCCGGCCCCGAGATCGCCGCGATCCTCTCCGCGCCGCTGCCCGAGTCGGCGCTCGCCGCCTCGCAGGAGCGCGCCGCCGACGCCGTACGGAACGGCTCTCAGCCGGCCCCCACCGAGAACGGCGCCGAGCCGATCCCCGCCCCTGCCGCGTCCAAGGGCGTTCCCACCCCCAAGGATCTGGCGGGTCTGCGCGCCCCCGGCCAGCACCCCGCGCCGCATCCGGCGAGCGCCACCCTGCGCTGGTCCTCCGACAAGGGCTGGGTCGAGCGGGCCGGCGGCGGGGCGCTCGGCGAGCCGCCCGAGACCGCGTCCCTGCCGACGCTCGCCCAACTCACCAGCGCCGAGCAGCGCTGGGCCGACCGCGAGGAGGACATCACGACGGTCGGCGGCGACCCCTTCGAGGTCGGCCAGGTCTTCGCCCGGCGCTGGATGGAACGGCTGCCGGAGGCGGGTCATGTGCAGAAGCTGTCCACCATGTATCCGCGGATCCCGCACCGCATCGACGGCGAACTGCTGCGGTACGCCGCGCGCTTCGGGCTCCTGGCGCACAAGGACGACCAGATCGACGAGCACGACCGCTATGCGATCCGGGCCGGATTCTGGCGTGAGATCGACGTACGGGCGGCCGCGGAACACGCCCCCGCGGGGGAGTAGTCCGCCCGACCCCTTAGGCTCGTCCCTTGTGAGTACGGTGTGCGTGGCGCGGGATCTGGTCAAGACGTACCCCGCCGCGCGCGGTCGCCGAGGCACCCCCGGGACGCCCGAGGTGCGTGCCACTGACGGGATTTCGCTGGTGGTGCGGCGTGGCGAGATCTTCGGTCTGCTCGGGCCCAACGGCGCCGGCAAGTCCACCCTCGTACGACAGCTCACCGGGCTGATGCGACCGGATTCCGGCAGTGTCGAGGTGCTGGGCCACGATCTCGTACGCCACCCGGAGCGGGCCTCCCGGCTCATCGGCTACCTCGGGCAGGAGTCCACCGCGCTCGACGAGCTGACCGTCGCGCTCGCCGCAGAGACGACCGGGCGGCTGCGCGGACTTTCCCTGCGGGACGCTAGGGCCGAGCGGGACGACGTACTGGAGGAGCTCGGGCTGACCGGGCTCGCCGCGCGCCCCCTGAAGAAACTCTCCGGCGGACAGCGGCGGCTGGCCTGCTTCGCGGCAACGCTCGTGGGCGAGCGGCCGGTGCTGGTACTGGACGAGCCGACCACCGGCATGGACCCCGTCGCGCGGCGCGCGGTGTGGGCCGCGGTCGACCGGCGGCGGGCGGAGAACGGCGCGACCGTCCTCCTCGTCACCCATAACGTCATCGAGGCCGAGACCGTACTCGACCGGGTTGCCGTGCTGGAACGGGGCCGCGTCATCGCCTGCGACACCCCGGCCGGGCTCAAGGAACGGGTCGCCGGCGAGGTGCGGGTCGAGCTGGTGTGGCGCGAGCGGGCGCCGCTGGACGTGCCCGAGGTCACCGCGCTGCGCGGGTCCGCGCAGGAGCACGGGCGCCGTTGGGTGCTCAGGCTCGCGCCCGACGAGGCGCGGGCGGCGGTCGCGGCGGTGACGGGTGGCGCGGCGTTCGCGGCGCTCGACGACTTCACCGTGGCCACGCCGAGCCTGGAAGACGTGTACCTGGCGCTCGGCGGGAACGCGACGAAGGGGCTGGTCAAGGCGTGAGCATCGTGCCCGCGGAGGCGGTGGCCGAACAGATCAGTGTGGCCGACAGGGCGGCGGTGGTGGATGCCGCACCGCTCGCGCCGCGGGCGCGGCTGCTGCCCGCGCTCGCCGCCGTGTACCGCGCGCAGCTGTCGCGGGCGCGGGTCGCCCGGATCCCGCTGCTCTTCGTGGCGACCTTCCAGTCGATCGGGATCATGGTCCTGATGCGCGGGGTCGTCGACGGGGGTGCGGAGGCGCGGGCCGTCGTCGCCGGGTCGAGCGTCCTCGTCGTCGCCTTCGTCGCGCTCAATCTCCTCGCGCAGTACTTCGGGCAGCTGCGGGCCAGCGGCGGCCTCGACCACTACGCCACGCTGCCGGTGCCGCCGGCCGCGGTGGTGCTCGGTGCGGCCGGTGCGTACGCCTCCTTCACCGTGCCCGGCACGGTCGTCACCGCCGTCGTCGGCAGCGTCCTTTTCCAGCTGCCGCTGACGCATCTATGGGTGCTCGCCGCGGTCATCCCGCTGTCCGGCGCCGCCCTCGCCGGTCTTGGCGCGGCGCTCGGTCTGCTCGCGCCGCGCCAGGAAGTGGCCACGTTGCTAGGGCAGTTGGGTATGTCCGCGGCGCTGCTGCTCGGTGTGCTGCCGGCCGACAGGCTGCCCGGGCCGGTCTCGTACGCCCGCGATCTGCTGCCCTCCACATACGGCGTCGAGGCCCTCGCGCGGACCTTCGACGTGCGTCCGGACTGGGCGGTCGTCGGGCTGGACCTCGCGGTCTGCGCCTTGGTGGGTGTCGTCTCGCTGACGGTCGCGACGTGGGCGTACCGGCGGGCGGCAGTCCGGTGAGGCACCGTCCGGACACGCCTGGCACGATGGCGGGGTGACCGCACCTCTGACTCCGCCTCACCAGCCTTCGCCGGACAACGACCCGTGGCAGTCGCCGCCGACCGGGCCCGGGCCCTTGTACGCCAAGGGAGCGGGGGATGACCCGGACCTGAAGACGGACCTGCGGGACGCGGCCGTGGTGCTGGTGGCCGTGACGATTCTGGGCGTGGCGCTGGGGCTGCTGTGGCTGTGGCTGGCGCCGCGGGTGCCGCTGATCTCGAACGACAAGGCGGTCTTCCTCAAGGACACGGAGGGCGAGGAGGCGGTGGGCGCGGACGGAACGTTCGTGCTGCTGGCACTCGCCTTCGGCGCGGTGAGCGCGGCGGCGGTCTTCTGGATCCGCAGGCGCGGGGGGATCGCGCTGGTGGTGGCGCTGGCGCTGGGCGGCCTGCTGGGATCGCTGCTGGCGTGGGGGATCGGGGTGTGGTTCGGCCCGACGCATGATGTGGTCGCGCATGCGCGGGAGGTCGGCGAGGGGGTGACCTTCGACGCGTACCTGGAGCTGAGGGCGAAGGGGGCGGTGCTGGCGTGGCCGGTGGCGGCGATGGTGGTCCACCTGGCGCTGACGGCGCTGTTCGGCCCGCGGGACCCGGAGCCGGAGTGGCCGGCACCGGGGTACGGCCCGGGCCCGGGCGACCCTGGCGCGGCCTGACGCCTGCGGCGGGCGTTCCCCACCCCGCCCCTTCCCGAACTGGGGCTGCGCCCCAGACCCCGGTACGCCCGTCGGGCGTTGTCCTCAATCTTCCCCAGACTTCGTCCGGGGGAGTTTGAGGCGCGGTCCCGGACGCGAAATCAAGCCCCGCCGGCGTTTGAGGCGCGGGGCCCGGGGCCGAGCCCCGAAACAAGCCCCGCCGGCGATCGAGGCGCGGGGGCCGGGCGGAGCCCCGGGGTCAGGCCGGGCGGCGGCCGTGGTTTGCGCGGTGCTTGCGTATGCGCCACTTGCGTTTGCGGGTGCGTTTGGACATGCCGTGTCCTCTCCGCGTACGCGCTCCCCGACAGAGCGTTCCTACGGTCGTAGCCGAGGACGGCCCCGCCGTCGACCCCCTACGCGCGCCCGATCGGCGCCAGCACCGCCGACGTCAGCGCCGCCAGGTCCGCGGGGGCCAGTTCGACCTCCAGGCCGCGGCGGCCCGCCGAGACGCAGATCGTGGGGTGCAGGGACGCAGACGCGTCCAGGACCGTGCGGAGGGGTTTGCGCTGGCCCAGCGGGGAGATGCCGCCGCGGACGTAGCCCGTCGTACGTTCCGCCGCAGCCGGGTCGGCCATCCTCGCGCGTTTGGCGCCGACCGCCGTGGCCAGCGCCTTGAGGTCCAGTTGGCCCGCCACCGGGACGATCGCCACCGTCAGTTGACCGTCGACGTCCGCGACGAGCGTCTTGAAGACCCGGTCGGGGGAGACCCCGAGTGCCTGTGCCGCCTCCTCGCCGTACGAGGGCGACGCGGGGTCGTGGCCGTACGCGTGGACCGTGAAGGCCGTGCCCGCCGCGGTCAGGGCGACCGTCGCGGGCGTGCCGCCGGGCTTCTTGGGCTTCTTCGGCACCGCAGGAAACTCCCGTCAGTTGGGGCTCGTCGGCGCCCGGGTCAGATCGACCGCGGGCAGCGAAGGGAGGTGGCGGATCACCGCCGTCTCCGAGCGCAGCAGGGTGAGTTCCTCACGCAGCCGGGTCGCCGTGTCCGGAGCCTGCAACAGCCGCTGCTTCGCAGGGGTGTCCAGCACCGCCGCCGCGGCGACCAGGTACGACACCACCGACGGCTCGTCCGGCAGATCCGCCCCCGTGGACAGCGACCGCTCCCGCGCGCCCGCCAGCCGCTTCTGGTAGCTGCGGAAGGCACGGAGCACGCCCTCGGCGAGGGTCCCCGCGCCGTCCCCCGACTCCTCCGGGATCTCCTCCAGTTCGGCAGTCAGATACGGGCCGCTCGCGTCGACCGAGAGGAGCTTGACCCGGGTCGTGCCCGTCGCCAGCACCTCGAAGCTGCCGTCTTCGCGCTCGCGGATCGTCGCGGCGTCCGCGATGCAGCCCACCCGGTGGAAGGCCTGAATCGGGTCGTCGCCGAAGCCCGCCGCCGGGCCGCGCTCGGGCAGCGCGGTCGGGTCCGGCATGCCGGGCGCGGTCGGCGCCACCTCGCGGCCGTCGCGGATGGCGACCACTGCGAAACGGCGCGGTTCGGACTCGTCCGTCTTCAGCAGTTCGCGCATCATGGCGCGATAACGCTCCTCGAAGACGTTCAAGGGCAGAACGAGGCCCGGGAACAGCACCGAGTTCAGCGGGAAGAGGGGGAGGCTTGCGGTCACAACGGTCAAGCCTAATGGCCGAACGACCTGCTTCGTCCGCCCCGTCCACGCACTGGCATCGCCGAGGCGATCTCGATCCGTACACCGTCCCTCGCCTCGAGGAACTGACCCAGTGGATCGTCGGAGGCATAACTCCACGGAAACGACGTCGCGTACGGGCCGATCAGCCGGAACTGCTCCAGCGCCTCGGTCCACCGCCCCCGCCCCACAAGCACGTACGCCAGCAGATTGCGCACCTCCGCGGGCAATGGATCCCCGGCCTGATAATCCGCTGAGAGCGTGATTGCGAGATCCGCCGCCGCGTCGATCCGGTCGTCCTGTACGGAGGTGGTGTCCCCGCTCAGCAGCTGCGCGAACGCCGCCCGCACCGGCAGCGCCTGCACCAGTGAGCCCGGCAGCGCGTCCGCCGCCGCCTGCTCGGCGAAGTCGAAGCACTCGCGGTGTGAGCCGTACCACTGTGCCGACAAGTACTGCAGGGCCGCGACATGACAGCCGTAGTGGTGCGAGGAGCGGCGTACGGCCTGCTCCCACAGCGACTCGAACGCCGTGTGCGTGGCATGCGTGCCGCGCGCGTGGTCCAGCGAGATCCGCCACGGCACCGGATCGTGCGAGTCGCCCTCCGCCGCCGCGTCGATCAGCGGACCGATCTCGCGCAGCCGCTCGGCCCTGGCCGGCGACTCCCAGGCCCTGCGGACCGCGAGCTCGGCCTTGACGACCAGCGCGTCGGGGTCGCGCGGCGCGGCGGCGAGCCAGGACATGAGCCACTCGTCGCGGCTGTACGCGAACGCGGCGAGCCGCATCACGTACCGGTCGCGGTTCTCCCACTCCGCCGATTCACGCGTGGTCGCCAGCAGCTTGGCGGCCGGCTCGTACTCCCCGATGGCAGCCGCGACCAGCACCGGGCTCAGCCGCTCGTCGGGGGCGTCGAGCAGTACCGCCTCGTCGGGCGGCAGGCCGTCGGCGAGTTGCGGCGTATGACGGATCATGCGCGCGGTGCGGATCAGGGCGCGGAGCAATGACATGGTGCGGACCATTGAAAACTGCAGGTAGGAGGCGCGCCAGAGGGCAGCTGTGAAGAGTTCGTAGCGGCGGAATGGTTGTCCTGGCGAAAGCCAAGAGAGCGTAAAGAAAGTGCCTCAGCCGCGCCGGAGAAGGCGGGACGCGCCCGCCGCGACCGTCGTCGCGAGGATCCAGCCGAGCAGGATCAACGCGGCCGACGCCCATTGCCAGCGGCCATCCAGCTGCCAGTAGCCGTCCTGGCCGAGATTGATCACCGGCAGCAGCAGATCCAGGGCGTACAGCGCGGCGTTCCACCGCGGATGCTCTTCGGGCTTGATCGGCGCCGGATCGATCTGGGAGAAGGCCACCGCGCCCGCCGCCCATAAAACCGCCATCCACAGGGCCGCCCGGCCCGGGCGGTAGCCGTACGCCACCGTCCAGTCCTGCAGATAGCCCCACAGCTTCGCGGCCAGCGGCAGCGTCTCCCGGCGGCGGCGCTGCTTGGCGAGCAGCACCTCGCGGGCGTCCGCGTCCTCACCGCTGTTGCGCAGGACGGTCGCCAGCCGTTCGTACGGCTCCGGGGAGTACTCCGGAGTCGCCGAGGCCACCCACTCCAGGCGGCGGCTGAGCGGGAACTCCTCGTACGGAACGAGGTTCTCGTAGACGAAGCCGCCCATCGCGAGGCCGCCGGGCCCCGGCCAGCTCGCCGCCAGATCGATCAGCGTCACGATCTTCGCGCCGTTCAGCACGACGCGGCCCTCCTCCGGGCGCTCCGCGTTGAAGCGCAGCTCCGGAGTGGCGATCCGGCGCAGCGACAACTCCTCGCGCGAGCTCAGCACGAACCGCGCATGGTGCAGATCGACCGCGTCGCCGAACCGGCCGTCGTCCAGCCGCACCCCGCCGTGGCACTGGAAGGGCTGTAGCCGGGTGCCGCGCGCCGGGGTCGCGGAACCGCCGGTGCCGAACGGGGGAGTGGAGCCCTGGTTGCCCGTGGACTCGCTCACCCACGCGCCCGTCATATAGAGCGTCCGCTCCACGCTCAGCTGCGGTGCGTTCAGCGCGCGCCGCTCCCCGGCCGCGCGCAGCCGGCTGCCGCGCAGGCTCAGTGAGACCCCCACCTTCGCGCCGCGCAGACTGAACTCGCCGTATGTCTCGATCAGTTCGGCCTGTAAGTCCTGGGCGACCGACATCCCGTCGGCGGTGATCGCCCGTCCCCGGCGGTCCGGCCGGACATGGATCTGGTTGATCAGCAGATCGGTGCCTATCTGCGCGTCGGTGAGGCGGATGCCGTGCTCGATGCGGCAGCGCGGCAGATGCAGATCGCCCTCGGTACGCAGCCGGGCCGCCTCGATCCGCGGGATCGCACAGCCGACCATGCGCACCGTGGTGAAGTGCGCCTCGGGCATCAGCACTTCGCTCTCGAAGCGGCAGCCGTTCAGCTCGACGTACGGGGCGATGCTGCCGCCCGCGAGTTTGAGGGTGCCGGTGATCTGGACCCCGCGGAGCTTCAGCGCGGCGACCCGTCCGGGCCGTGCGCTGGGACCGCTGAGCAGCAGCCGGGCGACGATGGACGCGCGGACGCTGCGCTCGGGGCCCCAGGGGCGTGGGGAGAAGGGATCGTTCAGCAGGGGATTCGGATCGCTCAGGTCGTACGTGCTTCCGTTCCGGAATGCGTTCCACATTTGGAGCTCGGTCGGGCTCAGTCCATTCGGAGGCCCGTCGTCCAGCGGCTCGGTCAATGCCGCTCCTCCGCTTCATTGGTTCGTACAGCTGTTCTTCCCGCTGAGTGACGGACTGAACGCTAGTGGTCATGAACAACTTCTGGGGCCGGTATCAGCCAGTGATACGGACGACCAGCAGCGGAATCCGGTCTGAGAGAATTGCTCTGTGATCTCTCGAATCGATCTGCGTGGCGACGCTCTCCCCGAGGGTGCCGCTCTGCGCGACCTGCTGCCCCGTGCCGAGTTCGACGTGGAAGCAGCCCTGGAGAAGGTGCGGCCCATCTGCGAGGACGTGCATCATCGCGGCACGGCGGCGCTGATCGAGTACGCGGAGAAATTCGACGGTGTGAAGCTGGACCGGGTACGAGTGCCCGCAGCGGCACTCGCCGACGCCCTGGAGCAGCTCGACCCCGAGGTCAGGGCCGCTCTGGAGGAGTCGATCCGGCGCGCCAGGATCGTGCACCGCGCCCAGCGCCGAGACGAGCACACCACCCAGGTCGTCCCCGGAGGCACCGTCACCGAGAAGTGGGTGCCGGTCGAGCGCGTCGGTCTGTACGCACCGGGCGGCCGCTCCGTCTACCCCTCCTCCGTGATCATGAACGTGGTGCCGGCGCAGGAGGCGGGCGTCGAATCCGTCGCGCTCGCGTCCCCGCCGCAGAAAGAGTTCGACGGGCTGCCGCACCCGACGATCCTGGCCGCCTGCGCGCTGCTCGGCGTCGACGAGGTGTACGCCGCGGGCGGCGCCCAAGCCGTGGCGATGTTCGCGTACGGCACCGAGGGACCTGACGGATGCGCCCCCGCGAACATGGTGACGGGCCCCGGCAATATCTGGGTCGCCGCCGCCAAGCGGTACTTCACCGGCCGCATCGGTATCGACACCGAGGCGGGTCCGACCGAGATCGCGATCCTCGCCGACTCGGCCGCCGACCCGGTGCACGTCGCCGCCGACCTGATCAGCCAGGCCGAGCACGACCCGATGGCCGCCGCCGTGCTGGTCACCGACTCCGTGGAGCTGGCGGACGCAGTCGAGAAGGAGCTCGAGCCGCAGGTCGCGGCAACCAAGCACATCGAGGACCGGATCGTCCCGGCGCTGAGCGGCAAGCAGTCCGCGATCGTCCTGGTCGACGGCGTCGAAGAGGGACTGCGGGTAGTCAACGCGTACGGCGCCGAGCACCTGGAGATCCAGACCGCCGACGCCTCCGCGGTCGCCGCCCGGGTCCGCAACGCCGGCGCGATCTTCGTCGGCCCGTGGGCGCCCGTCTCGCTCGGTGACTACTGCGCGGGCTCCAACCACGTCCTGCCGACCGGTGGCTGCGCCTGCCACTCCTCGGGCCTGTCCGTCCAGTCCTTCCTGCGCGGCATCCACATCGTCGACTACACGCGCGACGCGCTCGCCGACGTGACGCACCATGTCGTCACGCTCGCCGAGGCCGAGGACCTGCCCGCGCACGGCGCCGCCCTCAAGGCACGCTTCGGATGGAAGGTGCCTGAGCAGTGACCGGAATCGACGATCTGCCCATCCGCGACGAGCTTCGCGGCAAGTCCCCGTACGGGGCGCCCCAGCTCGACGTACCCGTACAGCTGAACACCAACGAGAACCCGTATCCGCTGCCCGAGCCGCTGGTCGAGCGGATCGCCGAGCGGGTCGCGGAGGCCGCGCGCGGGCTCAACCGCTACCCCGACCGGGACGCCGTCGAACTGCGCACCGAGCTCGCCCGCTACCTCACCCGTACGGCCGGGCACGAGGTGACTCTCGCCAACGTCTGGGCCGCCAACGGCTCCAACGAGGTCATCCAGCAGCTGCTCCAGACCTTCGGCGGCCCCGGCCGCAGCGCCATCGGCTTCGAGCCCTCGTACTCGATGCACGGACTCATCTCGCGCGGCACCGGCACCCACTGGATCTCAGGACCGCGCCGCGACGACTTCACGATCGACCTCGACGCGGCAGGCGAGGCCATCGCCCAGCACCGGCCGGACGTCGTCTTCATCACCTCGCCCAACAACCCGACGGGCACCGCGGTCCAGGCCGAAACCGTCCTCGCGCTGTACGAGGCGGCCCAGGCTGCCAAGCCGTCCCTGGTGGTCGTCGACGAGGCGTACGTCGAATTCAGCCACCGCCCCTCGCTGCTGCCGCTGATCGAGGGTCGGCCGAACCTCGTGGTCTCGCGCACCATGTCCAAGGCCTTCGGCGCGGCCGGTCTGCGCCTCGGCTACCTGGCCGCGCACCCCGCCGTGGTCGACGCCGTCCAGCTGGTGCGCCTGCCGTACCACCTGTCGGCCGTCACCCAGGCCACCGCGCTGGCCGCGCTGGAGCACACCGATACGCTGCTCGGGTATGTCGAGCAGCTGAAGCGTGAGCGGGACCGGCTGGTCACCGAGCTGCGCGCGATCGGCTGGGAGGTCACCGAATCGGACGCCAACTTCGTCCAGTTCGGCCGCTTCCCCGACAGCCATGAGGCCTGGCAGAAGATCCTCGACCGGGGCGTCTTGGTCCGTGACAACGGAGTGCCCGGGTGGCTGCGGGTCACCGCCGGCACCCCAGAAGAGAACGACGCGTTTCTCGACGCGGTTCGTGAACTGAAGAAGGAGTACGACGCATGAGCCGCGTTGGCCGTGTCGAACGCACCACCAAGGAGACGTCCGTCGTCGTCGAGATCGACCTCGACGGCCACGGAAAGGTCGACGTGTCGACCGGGGTCGGCTTCTACGACCACATGCTCGACCAGCTCGGCCGCCACGGCCTGTTCGACCTCACCGTGAAGACCGAGGGCGATCTGCACATCGACTCGCACCACACCATCGAGGACACCGCCCTCGCGCTCGGCGCCGCCTTCAAGCAGGCGCTCGGCGACAAGGTGGGGATTTATCGATTCGGCAACTGCACCGTGCCGCTGGACGAGTCCCTCGCCCAGGTCACCGTGGACCTCTCGGGCCGCCCGTACCTCGTGCACACCGAGCCCGAGAACATGGCGCCCATGATCGGCTCGTACGACACGACCATGACCCGGCACATCTTCGAGTCCTTCGTCGCCCAGGCCCAGATCGCGCTGCACATCAACGTCCCGTACGGGCGCAACGCGCACCACATCGTGGAGTGCCAGTTCAAGGCGCTGGCCCGCGCTCTGCGGTACGCCTCCGAGCGCGACCCGCGCGCGGTGGGCATCCTCCCCTCCACGAAGGGCGCACTGTGAGCGACGTACGCGCGGCCGCCGGGCCGCAGACGATCGCGATAGTGGCACCTCTGCGCCGCGCGGGCGGAGAAGCGAACGAGAAGGGCGCAGCGGGCGACGTACGCGCGGCCGCCGGGCCGCAGACGATCGCGATAGTGGCACCTCTGCGCCGCGCGGGCGGAGAAGCGAACGAGAAGGGCGCAGCAACCCCATGACCGGCCTCTCCACCGTTCTCATCGTCGTCGGGCTCTTCCTCGCCGGCGGTGTGTACTCCTTCTCCAAGCAGAAGATGCCCAAGGGCCTGATCGTGCTTCTCACCATCGCTTCCGTGATGTGCCTGGGCGCCGGCGTCCTGCGGATTCAGGGGATCTGGGAATGAGCACTCCGAAGAAAGTCGTCGTCTTCGACTACGGATTCGGCAATGTCCGCTCCGCCGAGCGGGCGCTGGCCCGCGTCGGCGCGGACGTCGAGATCACCCGTGACTTCGACACGGCCATGAACGCCGACGGGCTCCTCGTCCCCGGCGTCGGCGCCTTCTCCGCCTGCATGGAAGGCCTCAAGAAGGCCCGCGGCGAGTGGGTCGTCGACCGCCGGCTCTCCGGCGGCCGCCCGGTCATGGGCATCTGCGTCGGCATGCAGATCCTCTTCGCGCGCGGCATCGAGCACGGCGTGGAGAGCGAGGGCCTCGACGAATGGCCCGGCACGGTCGGCCCGCTGAAGGCCCCGATCGTTCCCCACATGGGCTGGAACACCGTCGAAGCGCCGGCCGACAGCAAGCTCTTCGCCGGAGTCGACGCCGATGCCCGGTTCTACTTCGTGCACTCCTACGCCGTGCACGAGTGGAGCCTGGAAGTCACCAACCCCGCCATCCGCGCGCCCCAGGTCACCTGGGCCACGCACGGCGAGCGCTTTGTCGCAGCCGTCGAGAACGGCGCGCTGTGGGCGACCCAGTTCCACCCCGAGAAGTCCGGCGACGCCGGCGCCCAGCTGCTGACCAACTGGATTGAGACGCTGTAATGCCGAAGCTTGAACTCCTCCCCGCCGTCGACGTCCGCGACGGCCAGGCCGTCCGCCTCGTGCACGGTGAGTCCGGTACGGAGACGTCGTACGGCTCTCCGCTGGAGGCCGCCCTGACCTGGCAGCGCGCGGGCGCCGAGTGGCTGCACCTGGTCGACCTGGACGCGGCCTTCGGCACCGGCGACAACCGGGCGCTGATCGCCGAGGTCGCCAACGCGATGGACGTCAAGGTCGAGCTCTCCGGCGGTATCCGTGACGACGCCTCGCTCGCGGCCGCGCTGGCCACCGGCTGCGCCCGGGTCAACCTGGGGACGGCCGCGCTGGAGACCCCCGAGTGGGTCGCCAAGGTCATCGCAGAGCACGGCGACAAGATCGCGGTCGGGCTGGACGTACGCGGTACGACGCTGCGCGGCCGCGGCTGGACCCGCGACGGCGGCGACCTCTACGAGACGCTCGCCCGGCTCGACTCCGAGGGCTGCGCCCGCTACGTCGTCACCGACATCGCCAAGGACGGCACCCTCCAGGGCCCCAACCTGGAGCTGCTGAAGAACGTCTGCGCGGCCACCGACAAGCCGGTCGTCGCCTCCGGCGGCGTCTCCTCGCTCGACGATCTGCGGGCGATCGCCTCGCTGGTGCCCGAGGGCGTCGAGGGCGCGATCGTCGGCAAGGCGCTGTACGCGAAGGCGTTCACCCTCGAAGAGGCACTCGCGGCGGTGTCGGCATGACCGATTCAGGCTCTGATTCCGTACGGCGTATCGGCTCGGACGGGCCGTGGGAGGAGGCCTTCGGCTACTCCCGCGCCGTCCAGCTGCCGAACGGCCTGGTCCTGGTCTCCGGCTGCACCTCGGTCGTGGGCGGCCAGATCGCCGCGGGCGGTCCGTACGAGCAGGCGGTGACCGCTTTCGGTGTCGCCCTCGACGCGCTGAAGGAGCTGGGCCTCGGCCGGGAAGACGTCGTGCGTACGCGGATGTACATCACGCACGCCCGGGACGTGGACGAGGTCGGCCGCGCACACAAGGAACTGTTCGGCGAGGTCCGTCCGGCCACGTCGATGCTCATCGTCTCCGGCTTCGTCGAACCGAGCCTGGTCGTCGAGGTCGAGGTCGAGGCCTACCGAGGAGGTGCCGAATGACCCTCGCGGTCCGAGTCATCCCTTGCCTGGACGTGGACAACGGCCGGGTCGTCAAGGGAGTCAACTTCCAGAATCTGCGGGACGCGGGCGACCCCGTCGAGATGGCCAAGCTGTACGACGCCGAGGGCGCCGACGAGCTGACCTTCCTCGACATCACGGCCTCGTCCGGCAACCGTGAGACGACGTACGACGTGGTGCGCCGCACCGCCGAGCAGGTCTTCATCCCGCTGACCGTGGGCGGCGGCGTGCGCAGCGCCGACGACGTGGACAAGCTGCTGCGCGCGGGCGCGGACAAGGTGGGCGTGAACACCGCCGCGATCGCCCGCCCCGAGCTGATCCGCGAGATCGCGGAGCGTTTCGGCCGCCAGGTGCTGGTGCTGTCGGTCGACGCGCGGCGTACTGCCGATGGCTCCTTCGAGGTCACCACGCACGGCGGCCGCAAGGGCACCGGCATCGACGCCGTCGAATGGGCGCACCGGGCCGCCGAGTTGGGCGCGGGCGAGATCCTGCTCAACTCGATGGACGCCGACGGCACGAAGGACGGCTACGACATCGAGATGATCGCGGCGGTCCGTAAGCACGTGTCCGTCCCGGTCATCGCGAGCGGCGGCGCGGGCAAGTCGGCGGACTTCCCCCCGGCCGTCGCGGCGGGCGCGGACGCGGTGCTGGCGGCCTCCGTGTTCCACTTCGGCGATCTGCGTATCTCCCAGGTCAAGGACGCCCTGCGGGAGGCGGGGCACCCCGTCCGCTGACCTGGAGGACCTGGCGCCGGCATCGAGGACCTGGCGTGGCCCACCGTCGCGGCACCGCTGCCGTCCGCCGTACGGGTGACCGGGTGACCTACATCCCGAACGCCTCGGTCTCGTGCAGCCGCGCGATCGCGTCCTTGTCGCCCTCCAGCTCCACCCGCGCCACGTCCTGCCGTCCGAAGGCGAACATCGTCAGCTCACCCGGCTCCCCGGTCACCGTCACCACCGGGGTGCCGCGGTGGGCGACCGCCGTCTGCCCGTCCGTACGCCGCAGCACAAGCCCGACCGGTGCCTTGCGGCCCAGCAGCCTGGCCGCCTTCTCGAGGCGCGACCACAGGGCGTCCTCGAAGACCCGGTCCAGATCGCGCGGCGTCCAGTCCGGCTGGGCCCGCCGCACATCCTCGGTGTGCACATAGAACTCGACGGTGTTGGCCGCCTCGTCGAGCTGCTTGATCCCGTACGGAGACATCCGCGGCGGTCCCGTACGGATCAGCTGGATGAGCTCCTCGTACGGCTTCGAGGCGAACTCCGCCTGGACCCGTTCCAGCCGGTCCTTGAGCGCGCCGATCAGAATCCCGCCCGCCGCGTCCATCCGCCGCTCCCGCACCACCACATGGGCGGCCAGATCACGGGTCTTCCAGCCTTCGCACAGGGTCGGAGCATCGGGGCCCGCCGTCTCCAACAGGTCGGCGAGCAGAAGTCGTTCACGCTTGGCATGGGTCGACATGTCCGCCAGCCTACGGCGGCCGCACCGGGTCCGCCCAGTGGACGCACCGCCCGCCACCCCCGCCGGGCACGGCACAATGGCCATATGACCAGCAGTGTCCCCGCCAGCTCCCTCGATCCCGCCGTCGCCGCCCGCCTCAGGCGCAGCGCCGACGGCCTGGTTCCGGCCATCGCCCAGCAGTACGACACCGGTGAGGTGCTGATGCTCGGGTGGATGGACGACGAGGCCCTGCACCGCACCCTGACCACCGGCCGCTGTACCTACTGGTCCCGCAGCCGCCAGGAGTACTGGGTCAAGGGCGACACATCCGGCCATGTCCAGTACGTCAAGTCCGTCGCGCTGGACTGCGACGCCGACGCGATCCTCGTCAAGGTCGACCAGGTCGGAGCCGCCTGCCACACCGGGGCCCGCACCTGCTTCGACGCCGACGTGCTCCCGCTGGACCAGTAGGGTCGGGCGCCATGGATCTCGACACCTTCCGCAAGCTCGCCGCCGACCGCCGTGTCATCCCCGTCAGCCGCAAGCTCCTCGCCGACGGCGACACCCCGGTCGGGCTCTACCGCAAGCTCGCCGGCGAGCGCGAAGGCACCTTCCTCCTGGAGTCCGCCGAGAACGGCCGCTCCTGGTCCCGGTACTCCTTCATCGGCGTACGCTCCGACGCGACCCTCACCGAACGTGACGGCCATGTGCACTGGCTCGGCACCCCGCCGGTCGGCGTCCCGGTCGACGGCGACCCCCTGCGGGCCCTGCGCGCCACCGTCGAGGCGCTGCACACTCCCCCTACGCCTAGCGGCGTGGGAGGTACCCCCACACGCGACCTCGCTTCCGGAATGCCACCCTTCACCGGCGGCATGGTCGGCTATCTCGGGTACGACATCGTCCGCAGGCTGGAGAAGATCGGCCCCGGCGAGCGCGACGACCTGAAGCTCCCCGAGCTGACCATGCTGCTCACCTCCGACCTCGCCGTGCTCGACCACTGGGACGGCACCGTCCTGCTGATCGCCAACGCGATCAACCACAACGACCTCGACACCGGCGTCGACGAGGCCTACGCCGACGCCGTCGCGCGCCTGGACGCTATGGAGGCCGACCTCACACGGCCGCTGGCCTCCGCGCCCGCCGTGCTGCCGCCCTCCGAGCTGCCGGAGTTCTCCGCGCTGTGGGGCGGCGAGGACTACCAGGACGCCGTCGAGGACATCAAGGAGCGCATCCGGGCCGGCGAGGCCTTTCAGGTCGTGCCCTCCCAGCGGTTCGAAACCCCTTGTACGGCAAGCGCGTTGGACGTCTACCGCGTGCTGCGGGCAACCAACCCCAGCCCGTACATGTACCTCTTCCGCTTCGATGGCTTCGATGTCGTCGGCTCCAGCCCCGAGGCGCTCGTCAAGGTCGAGGACGGGCACGCCATGGTCCACCCCATCGCCGGGACCCGGCCGCGCGGCGCGACCCCGCAGGAGGACCAGGCGCTCGCCGACGAGCTGATGGCCGACCCCAAGGAGCGTGCCGAACACCTGATGCTGGTCGACCTCGGCCGCAACGACCTGGGCCGGGTCTGCGAGCCCGGCAGCGTCGAGGTCGTCGATTTCATGTCGATCGAGCGGTACTCCCACGTCATGCACATCGTCTCGACGGTGACCGGCCAGGTCGCCGAGGGCCGTACCGCCTTCGACGTGCTGACCGCCTGCTTCCCCGCCGGCACCCTCTCCGGCGCCCCCAAGCCGCGCGCGATGCAGATCATCGACGAGCTGGAGCCCTCGCGGCGCGGACTGTACGGCGGCTGCGTCGGCTATCTCGACTTCGCCGGTGACTCCGACACCGCGATCGCCATCCGTACCGCACTGCTGCGCGACGGCACGGCGTTCGTGCAGGCCGGAGCGGGGGTCGTGGCCGACTCGGACCCGGTCGCCGAGGACACCGAGTGCCGCAACAAGGCGGCCGCGGTGCTCCGCGCCGTGCACACCGCGAACCGCCTCAACAGCTGACTGGGCGGTAAGGGATAGTGGGGTATGTGAGCGCTGTACCCGTACCCCAGCCCCGCGCCGGATCGGCATCCGCCACCGGCAGCCGCCGCAGCCTCGCCGCGGCCCTGTTCCTCGGCGCCGTCGGCGCGACCGTCGTACTGCTCGCCGCCGGCCAGGTCTGGGCCGAGGGCAGGGCAGCCGTCGGCGGCGGCACGCTGCCGCTCGACGCCCAGGGCAGCGATGTCACCGGAGTCCCGACGGCGCTCGCCATCGTCGGCCTGGCCGCCCTCGTCGCCGTCTTCGCGGTGCGCAGCGCGGGCCGGCTGCTCGTCGCCGTGCTGCTCGCCCTGAGCGGGGCCGGCGCGGCGCTCGCCGCCTTCCTCGGGGCCTCCGACAGCGCGGCCCTCGACGAGCAGGCGGCGAAGACCACCGGCGACGCGGCCGCCACGGTCGAGGCGCTCACCCACACCGCCTGGCCCTATGTGACCGTGGCCGGCAGCCTGCTGATCCTGCTCGCGGGCCTGCTCGCGCTGCGGTACGGCAAGCAGTGGCCCACGATGTCCGGCCGGTACGAGCGCGACGGCACCCCCCGGCCGCGCAAGGCACCGGCCGTGGACCCGGACCGGCCCGAGGATCTGTGGAAGGCCCTGGACCGCGGCGAGGACCCGACGCGGGAAGCGTGAGACACCCCACGTCATCGCATGCCACGGCGTACGGGACAATGTGAGGTGAGCTTCCGGCTCACCACAGCGCAACAGGTCACCCCAGAGCATCATCAACGAGGAGCAAACTCATGGCGGGCAGCAGCCACGGACACACCCCGGCCGCCTGGACCGGTGTCACCATCGCCTTCATCGGCTTCTGTGTCGCAGGCGTCTTCATGGTGGCGGCCAATCCGCTCGGCTTCTGGGCCGGAGTGGCCGTGATCATCCTCGGCGGCGTGGTCGGCCTGGCCATGAAGGCCGCCGGACTCGGCATGCCGAAGGAGTCGGAGGCCCACGTGCGGGCGAGGTCGCAGGCGGACCAGGCGCAGGTCGCCACGGCACAGCCCGCCACGGCGCAGGCGTCCTCCTGACGCTGCCGTACGGCTCCACGCTGCGAGGCGCAGCCCAGCGTTGCCGGGCTGCGCCTCTGTGTATGCCCCTTTTCCGTATGCGCCTTTCCGTATCAACGGCGACAATCACGGGGTGGACGCCATGCCTTCTCCCGCCGCACCCGCCCGTGAGCCCGGCCCTGCCCCGCTCGCACGGCGACTGGCGACGCCCCTGGCCACCCTCGCCGGGGTCGCCGCGGCCTTCGCGTATGTCGGCACGGTCGATCCCAACGAACCGGGCCACTACCCGGTCTGCCCGCTGTTCCGCTTCACCGGGATCTACTGCCCGGGCTGCGGGGGGCTGCGCAGTGCCCACGCGTTCATCCACGGAGATCTGACCACCGCGCTCGGGACCAATGCCATCGCCGTCGCGGGCTACGGAATCTTCGCCGTAGTGTGGGTGGTGTGGCTGATTCACGCCGCACGGGGCGTGCCCCTGCGGATCGCCGTCACGCCGGTGTGGTGGTGGTCGCTCGGCGGTGTACTCCTCGCCTTCAGCGTGATCCGGAACCTGCCGTTCGGCTCTGCGCTCGCGCCGTGACCGTGCCCGTCCGGGGGACGACCCCGGACCCGCAAAGTCCCAGGTAGTGGGACGGGCGTCAACCGGATGCGAGGCCCGGGCCCTCCTGCGGATACCATCGACATGGCTGATCCTGATCCATCTGAACCGTCCCGGAAGGGGGCCGCTCGCGTGAGTGTGCTCGACGAGATCATTGAAGGCGTGCGCGCCGACCTCGCAGAGCGGCAGGCGCGTGTGGGCCTCGACGAGCTGAAGGAGCGCGCCGCCAAGGCTCCTGCGGCCAAGGACGGCGTCGCCGCGCTGCGTGGCGAGGGCGTCCATGTGATCTGTGAGGTCAAGCGCTCCAGCCCGTCGAAGGGCGCGTTGGCCGCGATCGCCGACCCGGCCGGGCTCGCCGCCGACTACGAGGCGGGCGGCGCGGCCGTCATCTCCGTACTGACCGAGCAGCGCCGCTTCGGCGGCTCGCTCGCCGACCTCGAAGCCGTCCGCGCCAGGGTGGACATCCCGGTGCTGCGCAAGGACTTCATCGTCACCGCGTACCAGCTGTGGGAGGCCAGGGCCTACGGCGCCGACCTCGTTCTGCTGATCGTCGGAGCGCTGGAGCAGGAGGCCCTGGTCTCGCTGATCGAGCGCGCCGAGTCGATCGGGCTCACCCCGCTGGTCGAGGTGCACGACGAGGACGAGGTCGAGCGCGCGGTGGAGGCCGGAGCGAAGATCATCGGCGTCAACGCCCGCGATCTGAAGACGCTGCAGGTCGACCGCTCGACGTTCGAGCGGGTCGCCCCCGAGATTCCGGCGCACATCGTCAAGATCGCCGAGTCCGGTGTGCGCGGTCCGCACGACCTGATCGCCTACGCGAACGCGGGCGCCGACGCGGTGCTGGTCGGCGAGTCCCTGGTCACCGGCCGTGACCCGAAGTCGGCGGTCGCCGACCTGGTCGCCGCGGGTGCGCACCCGGCCCTGCGTCACGGGCGGAGCTGACCGACCCCATGACCGCCGTCGGCCGTGTGGCCCCGCAGTACCGGACGCCGTCGCGTCCGGCGGCGGGCGACGTGCGCAGGACGGTCACGGCTCCCCGCGGCGCGGCGCTCGCCGCCGCGCGTGACCCATACGCGCGGCTGGCCCGAGGCTGCAAGCCCCGCGGCTGCCGGGCCCCGGCCCGCCGGGTACACGGCCGCCGGGTGCGATACGTCATCGGCTCCGAGCCGGGCCAGGTCAACGGCATGCGCGATGGCGCGCGGTTCGCGCGTGCGACTGCCGCTAGGCGGTCTCGGGCGGGTGCTTTCCCCACCCCGCCCCTTCCCGAACTGGGGGCAAGCCCCCAGACCCCCGTACGCCCTTCGGGCGTGTCCTCAATCGCCGGACGGGCTTGAAGTTCCGCCCGGACGGGCGGAACTTCAAGCGTCCGGGCAAATCAAGCCGCGTGGGGGTCCCCCCGGACGAAGTCTGGGGGAGATTGAGGCGCGGGGTCCGGGGCGGAGCCCCGGTTACGGGTAGGGGCGGGGTGGGGAACAACGCCCCGTCGGGCAGCCGCGCACGCGCATACCGTGTCCCTTGCACACCAGACTTCTGGGGCAACCGCCCCGACAAGGAGCATGTCGCATGTCGAGCGACTTCTTCATCCCGGACCCGGAGGGTCAAGTCCCCAGCGCCGAGGGCTACTTCGGCGCATTCGGCGGCAAGTTCATCCCCGAGGCGCTCGTCGCCGCGGTCGACGAGGTTGCCGTCGAGTACGACAAGGCCAAGGCCGACCCCGCCTTCGCCGCCGAGCTCAATGACCTGATGGTCAACTACACCGGCCGCCCCAGCGCCCTCACCGAGGTGCCCCGGTTCGCCGAGCACGCCGGCGGGGCGCGGGTCTTCCTGAAGCGGGAGGATCTCAACCACACCGGCTCGCACAAGATCAACAACGTGCTGGGCCAGGCGCTGCTCACCAAGCGCATGGGCAAGACCCGGGTCATCGCCGAGACCGGCGCCGGCCAGCACGGCGTCGCGACCGCGACCGCCTGCGCGCTCTTCGGCCTCGAGTGCACCATCTACATGGGTGAGATCGACACCCAGCGCCAGGCCCTGAACGTGGCGCGGATGCGGATGCTCGGCGCCGAGGTCATCCCGGTGGCCTCCGGCAGCCGGACCCTGAAGGACGCCATCAACGAGGCGTTCCGCGACTGGGTCGCCAATGTGGACCGTACGCACTATCTCTTCGGCACGGTCGCCGGACCGCACCCCTTCCCCGCCATGGTCCGCGACTTCCACCGCGTCATCGGCGTCGAGGCCCGCCGCCAGATCCTGGAGCGGGCCGGCCGGCTGCCGGACGCCGCCGTCGCCTGCGTCGGCGGCGGGTCAAACGCGATCGGGCTGTTCCACGCCTTCATCCGGGACGCGTCCGTACGGCTCATCGGCTGCGAGCCCGCGGGCCACGGCATCGAGTCCGGCGAGCACGCGGCCACTCTGACCGCGGGCGAGCCCGGCATCCTGCATGGTTCGCGCTCGTACGTCCTGCAGGACGAGGAGGGCCAGATCACCGAGCCGTACTCGATCTCCGCCGGACTCGACTACCCCGGCATCGGCCCCGAGCACTCGTACCTCAAGGACAGCGGCCGGGCCGAGTACCGCGCGGTGACCGACGACGAGGCCATGCAGTCGCTGCTGCTGCTGTCCCGTACCGAGGGCATCATTCCGGCGATCGAGTCCGCGCACGCGCTGGCCGGTGCGCTGGAAGTCGGCCGGGAACTGGGCAAGGACGGTCTGATCGTCGTCAATCTGTCCGGCCGTGGCGACAAGGACATGGACACCGCCGCCCGTTACTTCGGGCTGTACGACGGCGAGGGGGACGCGAAGGTCACCGCCGACGCCTCCGCGGAGAACGGCTACGCCGAGATCAGGAGGGACGCGAAGTGAGCGGCAACATCCAGCTGTTGAGCGACACCCTGGCGCAGGCCAGGAACGAGAACCGGGCCGCGCTCATCGCGTACCTCCCGGCCGGCTTCCCGACCGTCGACGGCGGTATCGAGGCGGTCAAGGCCGCCCTGGACGGCGGCGCTGACGTGGTCGAGGTCGGGCTGCCGCACAGCGACCCCGTCCTCGACGGCCCCGTCATCCAGACCGCCGACGACATCGCCCTGCGCGGCGGCGTCAAGATCGCCGACGTGATGCGTACGGTCCGCGAGGCGCACGAGTCCACCGGCAAGCCGGTCCTCGTGATGACGTACTGGAATCCGATCGACCGCTACGGCATCGAGCGCTTCACCGCCGAGCTCGCCGACGCGGGCGGCGCCGGCTGCATCCTGCCCGACCTGCCGGTCGAGGAGGCCGGCGTGTGGCGCGAGCACGCCGAGAAGCACGGCCTCGCCACGGTCTTCGTTGTCGCGCCGAGCAGCAAGGACGCCCGGCTGGCGAAGATCACGGCGGCCGGTTCCGGCTTTGTGTACGCGGCTTCGCTGATGGGCGTGACCGGCACCCGTGAGTCGGTGGGCGCACAGGCCCAGGACCTGGTACGGCGCACCCGCGCCACCACCGAGCTGCCGGTCTGCGTGGGCCTCGGCGTCTCCAACCCCGAGCAGGCCGCCGAGGTCGCCTCCTTCGCGGACGGCGTGATCGTCGGGTCCGCGTTCGTGAAGCGGCTCCTCGACGCACCGGACCAGGCCACGGGCCTGGCGGCGGTGCGGGAACTGGCGGCCGAACTCGCCGAAGGCGTGCGCCGGGACGCGTAGCTCATAAGGGTGGATCTCGGACCGGGGAGGCATGCACATGCCTCCCTGGTTCGTTTGCCGGATGTGAGCGAGAAGAACCAGGAACGGAAGCGGACCGCGCGCGAGCGGCTCCAACAGGAACGTGAGTCGGAGAAGGCGCGTGAGAAACGACGGCGGCTGCTGATCGTCTCCGCCGCGGTGGTCGGCGTCCTCGGCCTCGCCGCCGTCGTCGGCGTGATCGCCGCGAACGCCGGGAAGAAGAAGGACAGCGGCTCGGACGCCGGTCCGCTCCTCGCGCCCGCGGGCGTGCAGGGCAAGGACCAGCTCGCGATCCCGGTGGGCGCGAGCGACGCCCCGTCCACGCTCACGGTGTGGGAGGACTTCCGCTGCCCGGCCTGCGCCGCTTTCGAGAACGGTCTCCGAGACACCATCCATGAGCTGGAGCAGGCGGGCAAGCTCAAGATCGAGTACCACCTCGCCACCATCATCGACGGGAACATGGGCGGCAGCGGCTCGTTGCACGCGGCGAACGCCGCGGCGTGCGCCCAGGACGTGGGGAAATTCGCCCCGTACCACGACGTGCTGTACCAGAACCAGCCGCCGGAGACGGACGACGCCTTCGCCCAGAACAGCAGGCTGATCGAGCTCGCGGGCAAGGTCGACGGCCTGGACACACCCGAATTCCGCAGCTGTGTGGAGGACGGCAAGCACAGCAGCTGGGTGACCAAGTCGAACACCGCCTTCAAGAACGGCGGCTTCGGCGGTACCCCGACCGTGCTGCTCAACGGGGAGTCCGTCTTCCCGCAGAAGGGCTCCGAGCAGATCTCCGTCGCCAACTTCAAGAAGTGGGTCGAAGAGGCGAACAAGGGCAAGAAGCCGGGCACCGATCGCTCCACGCCGAGCCCGGCCTCCTCCTGACGGCTTCCGGGCAGCCTCCTGGCGTACATCGGTGTACATCGGCGTACGTCCGGGACGCGGCTCGTTATCCAGAAGTTGCCGGGTGGGTTGCCGTGCGTCCGGCCCGGCAGGGTAGCGTCGGTCCTGCCATGGATATTGCCTACATTCCCAGCCCGTCGACCGGAGTGATCCATCTCGGACCACTCCCGCTGCGCGGCTATGCCTTCTGCATCATCATCGGTGTCTTCGCGGCCGTCTGGTACGGCAACAAGCGCTGGATCGCTCGCGGCGGCAAGGCCGGCACCGTGGCCGACATCGCCGTCTGGGCGGTGCCCTTCGGTCTCGTCGGCGGCCGGCTGTACCACGTGATCACCGACTACCAGCTGTACTTCAGCGAGGGTGAGAACTGGGTCGACGCCTTCAAGATCTGGGAGGGCGGCCTCGGCATCTGGGGCGCGATCGCGCTGGGCGCGGTCGGCGCCTGGATCGGCTGTCGCCGCCGCGGGATCCCGCTGCCGGCCTGGGCGGACGCTCTCGCGCCCGCCATCGCCATAGCGCAGGCGATCGGCCGCTGGGGCAACTGGTTCAACCAGGAGCTGTACGGCAAGCCGACGGATCTGCCGTGGGCCCTCAAGATCACCGAGGGTACGAACCGCGAGGCGGGCCTCTACCACCCGACGTTCCTGTACGAGTCCCTGTGGTGCATCGGCGTCGCGCTGCTGGTCATCTGGGCCGACCGGCGCTTCAAGCTGGGACACGGCCGGGCGTTCGCGCTCTACGTCGCCTCCTACTGCGTGGGCCGGGCCTGGATCGAGTACATGCGGGTCGACGAGGCGCACCACGTGCTGGGGTTGCGCCTCAATGTGTGGACCTCGATTGTCGTCTTCGTGCTGGCGGTGACGTACATGGTGATCTCGGCGCGGGTGCGGCCCGGGCGCGAGGAGATCGTCGAGCCGGAGAGGTCCGACAAGTCGGCGAAGGCGGCGGCTGCGAAGCCGGAGGCGGACGACGCTGCGGGCGACCCGGCTGAGGACCCGGCGGACGGGGACGAGGCTGCTGCGGAGGACTCGGCCGCAGACGTGGACGCGGAGTCGGCCAAGAAGGGCTGACCGCCGGCACTTGCGCAACTTAGGCGACTTGCGCGACTTACGTGACGAGGCCGCCGGGACCGAGTGGTTCCGGCGGCCTCGTGCGTTCCCCGTCTGCTCCTCCGCTCCTCCGCTCCTATCCGCCCTCGCGTCGCGCGAGGGAGAGGGTCCGCTGCGCCGCTGCCACGATCGCGGCGTCCACGAAGCGGCCGTCCGGCAGGGCCAGCGCGCCCTCGTCCGTGGCGGCCGCCTTGACGACCTCCTCCGCCGCCTCGATCTCCTCGGGCGTGGGGCGGAACGCCCGCTCGATGACCGGGAGCTGGCGGGGGTGGATGGCCGCCCGGCCCAGGAAGCCGAGGGCGCGGCCGTGGGTGCAGGAGGCGTAGAGGGCGTCCAGGTCGCGGATGTCGGGGAAGACGGACTGGACCGGTGGCGCCAGGCCTGCCGCGCGGGCGGCGACCACGATGCGGGTGCGCGGCCAGTCGAGGCCGGTGCCGTCCCGTATGCCGAGGTCTGCGCGGAGGTCTGCCTCGCCGATGGCGATGCCGTGGACGGCGGGGTGTGCGGTGGCGATGGAGTACGCGTGCTCGATGGCGAGCGCGGACTCGAGGAGCGGATAGAGGGGGACGCCTGGTGCGCGGGCCGCGATCCGCCGGATGTCAGTGGCGTATGCGACCTTGGGGATACGCAGAGCACAGAGGCCGGGGAGTGTGGTCAGGGCCTCGATGTCATGGGGGGTGTTGATGCGGACATGGACCGGAAGCGTCTGGGGGGAAGCGAGAAGTTCGGCTGTGGCGGCCAGCGCGTACTTCTTGCGGTCGGGGGACACGGCGTCCTCCAGGTCGACGATCACGACGTCGGCGTTGGAGGCGAGGGCCTTGTGGACGACCTCGGGCCGGTCCCCGGGGGCGTACAGCCAGGTGAGGGGTGTGGTCATAGGGCGCCCTGGGTGCGCAGAGCGGTGATTTCGGCCCGGGACAGGCCGAGTTCGCTGAGGACCTCGTCCGTGTCGGCGCCGTGCGGGCGGCCCGCCCAGCGGATGGCGCCTGGGGTCTCGGAGAGCCGGAATAGGACGTTCTGCATCCGGAGGGTGCCGAGTTCGGGGTCGGGGACCTCGGTGATGGTGTCCAGCGCTTGGTATTGGGGGTCTTCCATGACGTCACGGACGTCGTAGATCGGTGCGATCGCCGCTTCGGCCTTCTCGAAGGCGGCCATGGCTTCGGCGCGGGTGCGGCAGGCGATCCAGCCGCCGACCGCCTCGTCGAGCACGTCGGCGTGCTCGGCACGGCCGCTGCCGGTGCTGAACCACGGCTCGTCGATCACGTCCGGGCGACCGACCAGATGCATGACGCGTTCGGCGATGGACTGGGCGGAGGTGGAGACGGCCAGCCAGGAGCCGTCGGCCGTGCGGTAGGTGTTGCGCGGGGCGTTGTTGCAGGAGCGGTTGCCGGTCCGTTTCTGTACGTACCCGGTCTGGTCGTACCAGAGGGGCTGCGGGCCGAGCACGGTCAGGATCGGCTCGATGATCGCCATGTCGATGACCTGGCCGCGGTCGGTGGCGGTGCGGGCGGTGAGCGCGGTCATGACGGCGTACGCGGTGGCGAGCGCCGCGATCGAGTCGGCGAGGCCGAACGGAGGGAGGGTGGGCGGACCTTCGGGCTCGCCGGTGATGGAGGCGAAGCCGCTCATCGCCTCGGCGAGGGTGCCGAAGCCGGGGCGGTGGGAGTACGGGCCGAGCTGTCCGAAGCCGGTGACGCGGGTCAGCACGAGGCCGGGGTTGGCTGTGCTCAGCTCCTCCCAGCCGAGCTGCCACTTCTCCAGGGTGCCGGGGCGGAAGTTCTCGATGATCACGTCGGCGGTTTTCGCGAGACGGAGGAGGATCTCGCGGCCGTCGGGGGTGGACAGGTCAAGGGTGACGGTGCGTTTGTTGCGGCCGAGCAGCTTCCACCACAGGCCGACGCCGTCCTTGTCGGGGCCGTGACCCCGGGAGGGATCGGGCCGGGTGGGGTGCTCGACTTTGATGACCTCCGCGCCGAAGTCGCCGAGCATGGTGGCGGCGAGCGGGCCCGCGAAGAGAGTGGCCAGGTCGAGGACGCGCAGGCCGGTGAGGGGAGCGGCCGGCGGGGGAGCGTGGGTCATGAGGCGTCGTCGATCTCTGAGCGGTACGGCATGGAGGTGGAGGCGCCGGGGCGCTGGACGCACAGGGCGGCGGCGGCCGAGGCCCAGGTCAGGGCCTGTTGTACGGGCCTGCCCTCGACGAGCGCGACGGCGAGGGCGCCGACGAAGGTGTCGCCGGCGCCGGTCGTGTCGACGGCCCGTACGCGAGGCGCGGGCACGGTGACGGGAGCCGCGCCCCGGGCCGCGTACAGGCTGCCCGCCGAGCCGAGTGTGATCACGACCTCGGGGACCTGACGCAGCAGCGCCTCGGCGGCCAGGTGCGGGTCGGCGACGCCGGCGAGGGTGGCCGCCTCGTGCTCATTGGGCACCAACAGGTCGGTGACGGCGAGGAGTTCGGGAGGAAGGGGCTGCGCGGGGGCGGGGGTGAGGACGGTCCGTACACCGTTCCGGCGCGCGGCTTCGGCGCCGTCGAGTACGGCGCTCAGGGGGAGTTCGAGCTGGAGGAGCAGCGCGACGGAGGAGGCGATGAGGGCCTCGTCGCCGGGGACGAGGGCGGTGACGGTGCCGTTCGCGCCGGGGATCACGACGATCGAGTTGCCGCCTTCTTCGTCTACGACGATGTGTGCGGTGCCGGAGGGGCCTTCCGCGGTGCGCAGAAGGTCGGTGTCGACGCCGGACGATTCGAGCGTGTGCCGTAGCCGTACGCCGAAGTCGTCCGAGCCGACCGCGCCGATCATGGCGACGTCGCCGCCGGCGCGGGCGGCGGCGACGGCCTGGTTGGCGCCCTTGCCGCCGGGGATCGTGAGGAATTCCCTTCCGGTGACGGTCTCTCCGCGTTTCGGCGCGTGCGAGACGTACGCGACGAGGTCCATGTTGGTGCTGCCGAGCACCGCGATGCCGGTCATGGGCGGAGTGCCTCCTGGTGAGTGAGGTGGGCGAGGGTGTCGAAGCCGATGCCGTCGAAGCCGGCGACAGAGGTGGCGAGACGGTTCTTGAGGGCGGTGGTCCAGCGGTCGGGGATCGCGGCGGGGTGGCCGGCGAGCAGGCCCGCGACGGAGCCGGCGGTCGCGCCGTTGGAGTCGGTGTCCCAGCCCCCGGAGACGGCACGGCAGATGGAGCCGGTGAAATCGCCGTCGGCGTGGGTGAGGGCGGCGGCGAGGAGGGCGGCGTTGGGGATGACGTGGACCCAGTGGTGGTGGCCGAGGGCGGTGTGGAGCCGGTCCACGACGGTGTCGAAGTCGGGTTCCGCGCGGGCGGTGTCGATGCCGAGGCGGATGGCCTTGGCGAGCCGGGAGCGCGGGGGGATGACGGTGAGGCCGCTCTGCAGACACTGGTGGACGTCGCTCCGGCCACCGGCCGCGGCGGCGATGGTGGCCGCGATGAACATCGCGCCGTAGACACCGTTCGCGGTGTGGGTGAGCGACGCGTCGCGATGGGCCTGCGCGGCGGCGGCCGCGGGGGCGCCGGGGTGCGTCCAGCCGTGCACATCGGCGCGGATGGCGGCGCCGATCCACTCCCGGAAGGGGTTGCGGTGGCCGGCGGTGAGCGGGGGTTCCACGCCGGAGAGGAGATTGCGGTAGGCGACGCGCTCGGCGGTGAAGGTACGCCCGGCCGGGAGTTCGTCGAGCCAGAGCTGGGCGAGCTGGGGGGTGGTGAACGCCTTCCCGTGGCGCTGGAGGAGGAGCAGGTTGAGGAGGGGGTAGTTGAGGTCGTCGTCCTCGGGCATCCCGTCGATGTTCTCGGCGAGTGAGGTGCCGGCGGACCGGCGATTCCAGGGGTGTGCGGCGGCGAGGTCCGGGGGTAGGCCTTTGGCGGTGAACCAGGTGTGGAGGGGCCAGTTTCCAGTGGCGCGGGCGATGCTGCGGATGGCATGGAGGGGGAGCTTTTCGACCGGCTTGCCGAGGAGACAGCCGATGGCGCGGCCGAGCCAGGAGGCGTGCAGGGTATTGGGGCGGGGGTGTTTCTCCCCTGGCCCGCCCTCCCCCAGAGCCTCGCCTGGGTGGGGGTGCCCCCGGCGTGGCCAGGGGGAGTACCCCCGTGCCGAAAGCGATGGCTGATCCCCAGGCCCCCGGCTCCTCGGCGCTTCGCGCGTGGGCCAGGCCGGGCAGTCGGCCTTGATCAGGGCAAGAGGCGTCGGCTCATGCTCCGTCAACGGGGACGGCAGCAGAGCCAGTTCGTCCAGCAGCTCGTACGCCAGGGCCCGAAGCTTCGGTGGTGCGGGTGACTCAGACGCTCCGTCCCGAGGCGGGGACAGGGGGCCGCCCGCGCGTGCCCAGCGGGTGCGGATCTCCGTCGCGTCGCGGCCGTCCTCGTCCGCTTGGCGCAGTTCGTGGCGCACCAGGTCCTCCGGCTGGACCCAGGTGAGGCGGAGGCCGGTCATCGCGGATCCGTCAGACGGGCGAACGCCGATTCATGGGTGCGGCGGCGAGTCGTGTCGCGGGCGAAGATCTCGCGGGTGACCGCGGTCAGCGCCGCCGCCGGGGCGTGCAGGTCTAGGCGGCTGGCCTCGGCGACCGTCTTCGCCCAGTCACTCGGCACCGCGGACTCGCCGTGGAGCGCGCCCGCGATCGCCCCTGCCATCGTGGCGATCGAGTCGCAGTCACGGCCGTAGTTGACGGCTCCGAGAACCGTACGGCGGTAGTCACCGCCGCCCACCAGAAGCATGCCCAGGGCGATCGGGAGTTCCTCGATGGCGTGCAGCCGGGAGGGCCGGCGGGCGGCCAGCGACGGGGCGCGGTAGTCCGGGCCGACCGTGTCGAAGGGGGCGACGGCCGCCCGGAGCGGAGCCAGTGCCGAGTCGAAGTCCGAGTGGTGCGGGGCGACTTCGGCCACCGCCTCGATCGCCGCGCCCGTGCCGTCCTTGGCCAGCGAGAGTGCCGTGTCCACGACCGTTGTGGGCGTCGCGCCGGGCAGGCACGCCGCAGCGACCGCCGCCGCGAAGACGCCCGCCGCCTCACGTCCGTACGAGGACTGGTGCGCGCCCGCGATGTCGATGGCCTCGGCGTAGGCGGCCGCCGGATGCGCCGCGTTGACCAGGCCCACCGGGGCCATGTACATCGCCGCGCCGCAGTTGACGATGTTGCCGACGCCCGCCTCGCGCGGGTCGTTGTGCCCGTAGTGGAGGCGGGCCACCATCCACTTCTCGGCGAGGAAGACCCGCTGCACGGGGAGCGCCTCAGCCTCGAGCTCCGGAATCCAGCGGGGGGTCGAGATCAGGTCGGGGACCAGATGGTCGGCGACGGCGTACGCGTCGAGGTGGTCGCGGACGGTGGTGTACACGCGGATCAGCGCGTGCGTCATGAGGGTGTCGTCGGTGACGTGTCCGTCGCCCTTGTGGTACGGCGCGATGGGGCGGGCGGTGCGCCATTCGTCGCCGTGCCACGGGCCGACGATGCCGTGGACGCGGCCGCCGTGCCGCTCCACGATCTGCTCCGGGGTGTAGCCCTCGACCGGGCCGCCGAGCGCGTCACCGACCGCCGCGCCGATCAGGCTGCCGCTGATCCGGTCATCGAGTGTGAGCGTCGCGAGTGTCGTCGTCATGCCGGAATTGTCCACCCGGGGCGGTCAGTTCCGTGTGTGCGAGCAGCCCGGCGAGTTCGACGAGATCCGTCCCGGCGAGCCGCGGGAGCGCGCAGCCGGCCAGGATGCGGCACGCGTCGCGCCAGGTGGCGGGCACGGCATCGCCGCCGCCGAGCGCGCCGGTCAGGGCGCCGGCGAGGGCGGGTGCGGAGTCGGCGACGCGGGACAGACAGGCGGCCGCGGGCACGGCTTCGGCGACCCGGCCGCGGGCGGCGGTGGCGAGGGCGAGGGCGACGGGGACGGTCTCGGCGGCGGCGATGCCGTAGCTGTAGACGTGGTCGACGATCTGGTGCTCGAGGAGGGGTACGAGTTCGAAGGCGCCGTGGGCGTCGCGGGCGAGCTTGACGGCGTGCTGGGCGTTGCGGCCGATTTCGGTGGCGTCGGGGAGTTCGGCGAGGGCGGCGTCGACGGCGTCGTCGACGGGCGCGCCGCCGAGCGCCGCGGCCACGGCCGCCGCCATGGCGCGGGCGCCGTGCACCCCGTCGCCGTCCTGGCTGTAACGCGCGTCGAACTCGGCGAGCGCGGCGGCGGCGGCCGGGTCGCCGGGGTGGACGACGGCGAGGACGGCGGCGCGTACGCAGGCGGCGTCGTCGAAGAAGTGCGGGTTGTCGTGGCCGGTGGCGGGCGGGCGGAGGCCCGTGGCGAGATTGCCGAGCCCGGCGCGTACGGAGATCCGGGCGCGGAGGGGGAGTACGGCGGACTCGACCTCGGGGGCGCGGTCGGCGGCCGCGGCGACCTCGCTGGCGAGGGAGTTCCAGGCGAGATCGACGGCGGCGCGCATCCGGCGGCCGGGCGCGAGCCCGGCGAAGAGATCACCGGCGGCGGTGAGCACGGTCTCGGCGGCGAAGGCGGCCCACTCGGCGTCGTCGGAAGGACCGAGGCGGAGGGGTTCGGGGGACTGGTTGAGGGCGATGGGGACGGGGAGCGTGGTGGTCGCGTTCTGCTCGGCGAAGTCGTCGAGCTCACGGGTGAGCCGCCGGGTCCACTCGGGCATCCGCGCGGCCCGATGCCGCGCGGACGGCCACCCGGCGGCGTCCCCCGCGGCGAGCCCGAGAAGAAGCCCTTCGATGGGACGGGACGGGGTGCGGCCGGAGCCCGCGGGCAGGCCCCAGGGCCCCTGGGAGGCGCTCGGCGGCGGGCCTGCCGGGGCAGGCTCGGCGGGTCCCGCGTCCTCGCGCCACCGCGGCTCGCACGTCATGACGCCGCCTGCGGGTCGTCGTCCGGGGTGAGCAGTTCCGCGATGTCCAGGACGTGGTAGCCGGTCATCGACGGGAGGCAGCTGCCGCGGACCGGGCCGATGGCCGAGGACCATTCCGGGGGGATCGCCGTGGCCCCGGACATCGCCCCGGCCAGCGCGCCGGCGACCGCCGCCGTGGTGTCCGCGTCGCGGCCCATGTTGACCGCGGTGAGGACCGACGTTCGGAAGTCTCCGCGGGCCGCCGCGAACGCGCCGAACGCCAGGCCCACCGCCTCAGGGGCCAGGTCCGTCCACGGGTAGCCGCCGATCACCACCGCCGAGCGGACCGCCCGTTCCATCGCCAGGGTGTGCGCGTGGGTGCGCTGGGCCGCGACCACCGCGCGGCGCAGGGAGCGGGCCGTCCAGGAGTCCATCGGCACGACCGAGAGCGCCGCGCCGATCACCCCGGCCGGGCCCGCGCCCGCCATCGCCGCGGCGACGCCCGCCGCAACCGCCTGGCCGCCGTAGATGCCCTCGCCGTCGTGGCTGACGGTGCCGTCGATCGCGACCAGCCGCGCCGCCTCCGCCGGGTGGCCCGCCGCGAAGACGCCGAACGGCGCCGCGCGCATCGCCAGTCCGTCACTCCACGCGTGCCGGTGCTGGGCCGAGATCGGTGCGGCGAGCCCGCGCCGCAGGTTCTCCAGGGTGCCGCGTTCGCTGAACCCCGCTCCGCGGAACGGGCCTTCGTCCAGATCCGCGATCCAGTGGTGCCACGCCTTCTCGACATGTGCGACGGTCAGCGCCGAGCCGTGCCGCGCCAGCAGCAGGCCGGAGAAGATCGCGTACTCCGTGTCGTCCGTACCCGCCGGGTCCTCGCTCACGAATCCTTCGATACGACCCCACCGGCGGCGGATCTCCGACGGCCGCATGTTCTCGGCGGGGGCGCCGAGCGCATCGCCCACCGCGAGGCCGAGCAGTGCGCCACAGGCCCGGTCGCGGAGTACGGCGGCGGTCGTAACTGCGGCGGCCGTAACAGGGGCGGTGGGGGCGTCGGCCGCGGGATCAGCGGGATTGCATGCAATCAACTCCATGGGGCGGGCCCCTTTCGCGCGCACCGAGCCTGTTCCTGCATCTGTGCCACATGCGGCGCGCGACGAGTCTGAGAAACGTGTCTGTCACCCGCCTGACTACAGGTAAGTACGGCCTGCCTTGCTGGCGGGCCCCTTACATGGTGCGTATTTTCGAGGGTGTTGAGGGGGGAGCGGGACCACGGGCCCGCTGCCGGAGAAGGGGAGAACTGTGTCCATCATCGAAACCGAGGCGACGCTCCACGCAGCGCACCGCGACAACCACACCCACCGTGATGTCAACGGCGGCTGGCTGCGCCCCGCGGTATTCGGCGCGATGGACGGACTGGTCTCCAACCTCGCCCTGATGACCGGTGTCGCGGGCGGCGCCGTGTCCCAGCAGACCATCATCATCACGGGGCTCGCCGGACTCGCCGCGGGCGCCTTCTCTATGGCGGCCGGCGAGTACACCTCGGTGGCCTCCCAGCGGGAGCTCGTCGAGGCCGAACTGGACGTGGAGCGGCGGGAGTTGCGTAAGCACCCGGTCGACGAGATGGAGGAGCTCGCCGCGCTGTACGTGGCCCGCGGCGTCGAGCCCGCGCTGGCCCGTGAAGTTGCGATGCAGCTCTCCAGGGACCCCGAGCAGGCGCTGGAGATCCACGCCCGCGAGGAGCTCGGCATCGACCCGGACGACCTGCCGTCGCCGACCGTCGCCGCCGTCTCGTCCTTCGGCTCGTTCGCGCTGGGCGCGCTGCTGCCCGTACTGCCGTATCTCCTCGGCGCGAGCTCCCTGTGGCCCGCGGTGCTGCTCGCTCTGGTCGGGCTCTTCGCCTGCGGTGCGCTCGTGGCCCGGGTGACCGTGCGCAGCTGGTGGTACAGCGGACTGCGCCAGCTGGTCCTCGGCGGCACGGCGGCGGCCGTCACCTACGGGCTCGGGGCGCTGTTCGGCGCGGCTCTCTGACCCGCGGCCCTTGCGGTCCGGGCCGGTCGCCCCCGAAGGTTGTGACGTACGCCCTCTCTGAGAAAACCGCCTCAGGTGAGACACTATGCATGGAGCTACATATGTAGCCGTTACTCCGCGGTTTCGAGTCCTTAACCACCGGGCATGAGCCGTAGACGCTGTGGGCAATGGAGCCTGATCTGCGATGGGCCGGCGGATATCGATCTGTCCGACTGTGACCCGCCTTCACCGCTTTGTGCGGTGTCCGCATGCTGGAACGAGCTATCCGCTTTCCGAGAAGCACTCCATCATGTAACCTGCACGAAATTTCGCGGAGGGCCAACGTCGTCCCTCGGCAGTTGCATATGCCACGACGACGACGGGAGTGCCGATGCGTTCCGACGCCTGGTCGCCCATGGACGGTCGCCCCGCCCCCCAGGGGATGTACGACCCCCGTAACGAACACGACGCATGCGGCGTCGGGTTCGTGGCCACCCTCACCGGTGTTGCCAGCCATGAGCTGGTCGAGCAGGCGCTGACCGTACTGCGTAATCTCGAGCACCGCGGTGCCACCGGCTCCGAACCCGACTCGGGTGACGGCGCCGGCATCCTGCTTCAGGTCCCCGACGCATTTTTGCGTGAGGTCGGCGACTTCGAACTTCCCGAAGCCGGTTCCTACGCCGTCGGTATCGCCTTCCTGCCGGCCGACGACTCCACGGGAGCCGTCTCACGCATTGAGAAGATCGCCGCCGAGGAGGGCCTGACGGTCCTCGGCTGGCGCGAGGTCCCGGTCAGCCCGGATCTGCTCGGCAACGGCGCGCGCGCCACCATGCCGGCCTTCTCCCAGCTCTTCGTGTCGGACGGACCGGACGGCGCCAGCAAGGGCATCGCACTGGACCGCAAGGCGTTCGTGCTGCGCAAGCGCGCCGAGCGCGAGGCCGGCGTCTACTTCCCCTCGCTCTCCGCCCGCACCATCGTCTACAAGGGCATGCTGACCACCGGCCAGCTGGAGCCCTTCTTTCCGGACCTCTCGGACCGCCGCCTGGCGACCGCCGTCGCGCTCGTGCACTCGCGGTTCTCGACCAACACCTTCCCGAGCTGGCCGCTCGCCCACCCGTACCGCTTCGTCGCGCACAACGGCGAGATCAACACGGTCAAGGGCAACCGCAACTGGATGCGTGCCCGCGAGTCGCAGCTCGCCTCCGAGCTCTTCGGGGCGGAGAAGCTGGAGCGGATCTTCCCGGTCTGTACGCCGGACGCCTCCGACTCCGCGTCCTTCGACGAGGTCCTGGAGCTCCTGCACCTCGGCGGCCGCTCCCTGCCGCACTCCGTGCTGATGATGGTCCCCGAGGCGTGGGAGAACCACGACTCCATGGACCCGGCCCGGCGCGCCTTCTACCAGTACCACTCCACGATGATGGAGCCCTGGGACGGCCCGGCCTGTGTCACCTTCACCGACGGCACCCAGGTCGGCGCGGTCCTCGACCGTAACGGCCTGCGCCCGGGTCGCTACTGGGTCACCGACGACGGACTCGTCGTCCTCTCCTCCGAGGTCGGCGTCCTCGACATCGACCCGGCCAAGGTCGTCCGCAAGGGCCGCCTCCAGCCCGGCAAGATGTTCCTCGTCGACACCGCCGAGCACCGCATCATCGAGGACGACGAGATCAAGTCGGCCCTCGCCGCCGAGCAGCCGTACCAGGAGTGGCTGGAGGCCGGCGAGATCGAGCTCGAGGACCTGCCCGAGCGCGAGCACATCGTCCACACCCACGCCTCGGTCACCCGCCGCCAGCAGACCTTCGGGTACACCGAGGAGGAGCTGCGCGTCATCCTCGCGCCCATGGCAAGGACCAGCGGCGAGCCGCTCGGCTCCATGGGTACGGACTCCCCGATCGCGGCCCTGTCCGAGCGCCCCCGGCTGCTCTTCGACTACTTCACCCAGCTGTTCGCGCAGGTCACCAACCCGCCGCTGGACGCCATCCGCGAGGAGCTCGTCACCTCGCTGCACTCCTCGCTGGGCCCGCAGGGCAACCTGCTCGAGCCGACCGCGGCCTCCTGTCGGTCGGTCACGCTGCCCTTCCCGGTGATCGACAACGACGAGCTGGCCAAGCTCATCCACGTCAACGCCGACGGCGACATGCCCGGCATGACCGCCGCGACCCTCTCCGGTCTCTACCGCGTCAGCGGCGGCGGCGACGTCCTCGCGGCCCGCATCGAGGAGATCTGCGCCGAGGTCGACGCCGCCATAGAGGACGGCGCCCGCATGATCGTTCTCTCCGACCGGCACTCGGACGCCGAGCACGCGCCGATCCCGTCGCTGCTGCTCACCTCCGCCGTCCACCACCACCTCATCCGGACCAAGCAGCGCACCCAGGTGGGCCTGCTGGTCGAGGCCGGCGACGTACGCGAGGTGCACCACGTCGCGCTCCTCATCGGTTACGGCGCGGCCGCCGTCAACCCGTACCTGGCGATGGAGTCCGTCGAGGACCTGGTCCGGGCCGGCACCTTCATAGAGGGCCTGGAGCCCGAGCAGGCCATCCGCAACCTGATCTACGCGCTGGGCAAGGGTGTCCTGAAGGTCATGTCCAAGATGGGCATCTCGACGGTCGCCTCCTACCGCGGCGCGCAGGTCTTCGAGGCCGTCGGTCTCGATGAGGCCTTCGTGGAGAAGTACTTCAACGGCACCGCCACGAAGATCGGCGGAGCCGGACTCGACGTCATCGCCAAGGAGGTCGCTGCCCGGCACGCCAAGGCGTACCCGGCCTCCGGCATCGCGGCCTCGCACCGCGCGCTGGAGATCGGTGGCGAGTACCAGTGGCGGCGTGAGGGCGAGCCGCATCTGTTCGACCCGGAGACGGTCTTCCGCCTCCAGCACGCCACGCGCACCAAGCGGTACGACATCTTCAAGAAGTACACGGACCGTGTGAACGAGCAGTCCGAGCGGCTGATGACGCTGCGCGGCCTGTTCGCCCTAAAGACAAATGAGAACGGTAGGTCGGACCGCCAGCCGATCTCCATCGACGAGGTCGAGCCGGTCTCCGAGATCGTCAAGCGCTTCTCCACCGGCGCGATGTCGTACGGATCGATCTCCCGCGAGGCGCACGAGACCCTCGCCATCGCCATGAACCAGCTGGGCGGCAAGTCCAACACCGGTGAGGGCGGCGAGGACGCGGACCGGCTGTACGACCCGGAGCGCCGCTCCTCCATCAAGCAGGTCGCCTCCGGCCGCTTCGGCGTGACGAGCGAGTACCTGGTCAACGCGGACGACATCCAGATCAAGATGGCGCAGGGCGCCAAGCCCGGCGAGGGCGGCCAGCTGCCCGGCCACAAGGTCTACCCCTGGGTCGCCAAGACCCGGCACTCGACCCCGGGCGTCGGGCTGATCTCGCCGCCGCCGCACCACGACATCTACTCCATCGAGGACCTGGCTCAGCTGATCCACGACCTCAAGAACGCCAACCCGGCCGCCCGCATCCACGTGAAGCTGGTCTCCGAGGTCGGTGTCGGCACGGTCGCCGCCGGTGTCTCCAAGGCGCACGCGGACGTCGTCCTCATCTCCGGCCACGACGGCGGTACCGGCGCCTCGCCGCTCACCTCGCTGAAGCACGCGGGCGGCCCCTGGGAGCTCGGCCTCGCCGAGACCCAGCAGACCCTGCTGCTCAACGGCCTGCGCGACCGCATCGTCGTCCAGACCGACGGTCAGCTCAAGACCGGCCGGGACGTCGTCATCGCCGCGCTGCTCGGCGCCGAGGAGTTCGGTTTCGCGACCGCGCCGCTCGTCGTCTCCGGCTGCATCATGATGCGCGTCTGCCACCTGGACACCTGCCCGGTCGGCATCGCCACGCAGAACCCGACCCTCCGGGACCGGTTCTCCGGCAAGGCCGAGTACGTCGTCAACTTCTTCGAGTTCATCGCCCAGGAGGTCCGTGAGCTCCTCGCCGAGCTGGGCTTCCGTACGATCGAGGAGGCCGTCGGCCGCGCCGAACTCCTCGAGACCGAGCGGGCCGTGGACCACTGGAAGGCGCAGGGCCTCAACCTGGCTCCGCTCTTCCACGTCCCCGAGCTGCCGGACGGCGCGGTGCGCCATGCGCTGGTCGAGCAGGACCACGGCCTGGAGAAGGCGCTCGACAAGGAGCTGATCGAGCTCGCCGCCGAAGCGCTGAACGCCGCTACCGCCGAGGAAGCCCAGCCGGTCCGCGCGCAGGTCGCGATCCGCAACATCAACCGGACCGTCGGCACGATGCTCGGTTACGAGGTGACGAAGAAGTTCGGCGGCGCGGGCCTGCCCGACGACACCATCGACATCACCTTCACCGGCTCGGCGGGCCAGTCCTTCGGCGCGTTCGTCCCGCGGGGCGTCACCCTGCGCCTGGAGGGCGACGCCAACGACTACGTCGGCAAGGGTCTCTCCGGCGGCCGCGTCATCGTCCGCCCGGACCGGGGCGCCGACCACCTCGCCGAGTACTCCACCATCGCGGGCAACACCATCGCCTACGGTGCGACCGGCGGCGAGCTGTTCCTGCGCGGCCGCACCGGCGAGCGGTTCTGCGTCCGTAACTCCGGGGCCACGGTCGTCTCGGAGGGCGTGGGCGACCACGGCTGCGAGTACATGACCGGCGGCCACGCGGTGGTGCTGGGCGAGACCGGACGTAACTTCGCAGCCGGCATGTCCGGCGGTGTCGCGTACGTCATCGATCTCGACCGCGACAACGTCAACGTCGGCAATGTCGATGCCATCGAGGCCCTCTCGGACGCCGACAAGGAGTGGCTGCACGATGTCGTGCGCCGCCACCAGGAGGAGACGGGCTCCACCGTCGCAGCGAAGCTGCTGGCAGATTGGTCCGTCGCGGTGGACCGATTCAGCAAGATCATCCCGACCACGTACAAGGCAGTGCTCGCCGCCAAGGACGCCGCTGAGCTCGCCGGTCTCTCCGAGCAGGAGACCACTGAGAAGATGATGGAGGCGGCGACCAATGGCTGACCCCAAGGGCTTCCTGACCACCGGCCGCGAGGTCGCCAAGTCCCGCCCCGTCGCGGAGCGCGTGAAGGACTGGAACGAGGTCTACGTTCCCGGCTCGCTGCTGCCGATCATCAGCAAGCAGGCCGGCCGCTGCATGGACTGCGGCATTCCGTTCTGCCACAACGGCTGTCCGCTGGGGAACCTCATCCCCGAGTGGAACGACTACGCCTACCGCGAGGACTGGGCGGCCGCGAGCGAGCGGCTGCACGCGACCAACAACTTCCCGGAGTTCACCGGCCGTCTGTGCCCCGCTCCGTGCGAGTCGGCCTGCGTCCTCGGCATCAACCAGCCGGCCGTCACCATCAAGAACGTCGAAGTCTCGATCATCGACAAGGCCTGGGACAGCAATGACGTACGGCCCCAGGCGCCGGAGCGGCTTTCCGGCAAGACGGTGGCGGTCATCGGCTCGGGCCCGGCGGGTCTGGCCGCGGCGCAGCAGCTGACGCGGGCGGGTCACACGGTCGTGGTGTACGAGCGCGCGGACCGCATCGGCGGGCTGCTGCGGTACGGCATCCCCGAGTTCAAGATGGAGAAGGTGCACATCAACCGCCGTATCGAGCAGATGCGCGCGGAGGGCACCAAGTTCCGTACCGAGGTGGAGATCGGCCGTGACATCGACGCGGCGAAGCTGCGCCGGCGCTATGACGCGGTGGTCATCGCGGCGGGCGCGACCGTCTCCCGCGACCTGCCGGTCCCCGGCCGTGAGCTGAACGGCATCCACTTCGCGATGGAGTACCTGCCGCTCTCCAACAAGGTGCAGGAGGGTGACTTCGTCGCTCCCCCGATCACCGCTGAGGGCAAGCACGTCGTCGTCATCGGCGGCGGCGACACCGGCGCGGACTGCGTGGGCACGGCCCACCGCCAGGGGGCGGCCTCCGTCACCCAGCTGGAGATCATGCCGCGTCCCGGCGAGGAGCGGCCGTCGGGCCAGCCGTGGCCGACGTTCCCCATGCTCTACAAGGTCACCTCGGCGCACGAGGAGGGCGGCGAGCGGGTCTACTCCGTCTCGACGACGCACTTCGAGGGCGACGACGAGGGGAACGTGCAGTTCCTGCACCTGGTCGAGGTGGAGTTCGTCGACGGCAAGCTCACCCAGAAGCCGGGCACGGAGCGCAAGCTGCCCGCGCAGCTGGTCACCCTCGCGATGGGCTTCACCGGCACGGACCAGGAGAACGGTCTGGTCCAGCAGTTCGGCCTGGAGCTGGACGAGCGGGGCAACGTTGCGCGGGACGCGGACTTCGCGACGAACGTCGACGGCGTGTACGTCGCGGGTGACGCGGGCCGTGGTCAGTCGCTGATCGTGTGGGCGATCGCCGAGGGCCGCTCGGCGGCGCGCGGTGTGGACCGCTACCTGACGGGGGCGAGCGAACTGCCGGCTCCGATCCGCCCGACGGACCGTGCGCTGACGGTCTGAGTTCCACCTCCAATAGACGTCCCGTACAACGACGTACGGGCTGGTAGAACCGGGGCTCACCCCCCGGACCCTGTAACGCGGCGCCTGCCCCTGTCCCCGACCGGACTGGGCAGGCGCCGCGGTGCGTTCTGGACGTAGTCTCGTCTCCCCTGTCTTCCCGTCATATGGAACGAACGGAGCCCCGCATGGCGGCCATCAGTCTCCGCAAGATCGAGGAGACCGCTCCCGCGCTGGTCAGCCTCTACAAGAGCGCCGGTGTTTCCCTGGACAAGCACCGGCTGAGCGGGGAGCGCGCGGCCGTCTATCTGGTGCTCGACTACTCCGGCTCCATGAAGGACTACTACAAGGACGGCAGCGTCCAGGCCCTGGCCGACCGGGTGCTCGGTCTGTCGGCACACCTCGACGACGACGGATCCGTGCCCGTCGTCTTCTTCTCCACGGACATCGACGCGGTCACGGACATCGCCCTGGAGAACCACCGCGGCCGGGTCGACGAGATCGTGGCGGGCCTCGGGCACATGGGCAAGACCAGCTACCACCTGGCCATGGACGCGGTCATCGACCACTACATCGACAGCGGCTCGACCGCGCCCGCGCTGGTCGTCTTCCAGACGGACGGCGGCCCGATCAGCAAGCACGCGGCGGAACGCTATCTGTGCAAGGCCGCGAAGCTGCCGCTGTTCTGGCAGTTCATCGGCTTCGGCAACAAGCGCAGCTCGCAGTTCGACTTCCTGCACAAGCTCGACGAACTCGCCGTGCCCGCCAAACGCGCCGTCGACAACGCGGGCTTCTTCCACGCCGGACTCGACCCGCGGCAGGTCCCGGACATGGAGCTCTACGACCGGTTGGTCGCCGAGTTCCCCAGCTGGCTGGCGGCGGCCCGTGCGCAAGGCATCGTGCGATGACGGTACGGGTGTTCAGGGCAGCCGACCGGGCGGCCGTGCCGTGGAAGAACGGCGGCGGCGTCACCCGCGAGATCGCCGTCTCGCCCGAGGGGGCCGGGATGGACGCCTTCGACTGGCGGATCAGCCTCGCGGACGTCGGCGCGGAGGGACCGTTCTCCGCGTTCTCCGGGATCGACCGGACGCTGACCGTGGTCGAGGGTGCCGGGATGGACCTCATGGTCGGCGGGCAGCGCACACTGGCCGATGAGCGGTACCGGCCCTACGACTTCCCCGGTGATGTGGAGACCGACGGACGCCTCCTCGGCGGGCCCGTCGTCAACTTCAACGTCATGCACCGCAGGGGCCGTACGGCCTGCCTGACCTCGGTGGTGCGCGGCGGACTGCGGGTAGTGGTGGAGCCCGGCTCGACGGTCGTGATCGTCGCGGTGGACGGGCCCACGGTCCTGGAGGATGCGCGCGTGACGCTCGGGCAGTACGACGCGGCGGTGCTGGACGACTCGCCCGGCTCGCTGCGTACGGAGGGGCACGCGGCGGTCGTCACGCTGCGGACCCGGTGAGCGGGGGCGGGGCCGTGGGCGGGGGCCATGGGCGGGTTAATCCTGACAGGAGATGTCCTGCTTTCCCGGTTTCATGGCTCCATGACATCGAATTCATGGGCAGACTTCCGGGCGGCGGAGCCGGGCTTCGCGGAGACCGTGCAGAAGCGATTCGAGCAGTACAAGCACCATGTGCTGGCCACGCTGCGCAAGGACGGTTCGCCGCGGGTGACGGGTCTTGAGGTGACGTTCCGCTCCGGTGAGTTGTGGCTCGGCATGATGCCGGGCTCCCGTAAGGCGCAGGACCTGAAGCGCGATCCGCGCTTCGCCCTCCAGGCGAACCCCGGCGCCGACGACTCCATGGGCGGCGGTGACGTCCGGATCGCCGGGCGCGCGGTGGAGGTCACCGATCCTGGGGAGAAGGCCCGGTTCGTGGCGGAAGTCAAGCCACCGGAGCCGTTCCATCTCTTCCGCGTCGAGCTGGGCGAGGTGGTTCAGACGTACGTCGACGGCGAGGAACTGGTCGTACGGACCTGGCAGCCGGGCGCGGCGGTCCGCACGCAGCGGCGCCGCTGAGTCATACGCCCAGCACCCGCGCCCGGCACTGGCCGGGGGTGCCCCAGGCGTCGCGCAGCGGACGCGCCTTGCGCAGCCAGAGCGAGAGGTCGAGCTCGTCGGTGTAGCCCACCGCTCCATGGAGCTGGAGCGCGGTGCGGGCCGCGGCGTACGCGGCCTCGCCCGCGGTCACCTTGGCCGCGGCGATATCGGCGGGGGCCATCGACAGGGCTGCCCCGTAGAGCAGCGGCCGGGCGAACTCGAGCCCGATGAGGGTGTCCGCCAGCCGGTGCTTGACCGCCTGGAAGGAGCCGATGGCGGTCCCGAACTGGGTGCGCTGTTTGACGTACGCAACGGTCCGGTCGAGGAGAGCGAGCCCGACGCCGAGGGCTTGCGCGGCGGTGACGAGACGCGCGACGTCCGCGGCATACGCGGCGGCGGCGTCCACGTGCGGCCCGGCGGCCAGCACCTCGCCTCCGCCGGTGGGCACGGACAGCCGCCGCGCGGGGTCGGCGGACGCCTGCGCCACGCCGTGCCCGGCCGCGATACGCAGCTCGGCGACCGGAGCAGCCGCGGCCGACACCACCAGCGTCACCGTCGCCGCGTCCGCGTCCAGCGCGTACGGTCCGCCGTCTGTCATCGCGAGCGTCGCCGTCGAGTCGCCCGACGCGAGACCCGGCAGCAGCCGCTTGGCGGAGGACGCGTCGCCCAGCTCGGCCAGCCGCGACAGCAGCGCCGCCGCGGCCACTGTTTCCACCAGCGGGCCCGGCACCGCGTGGCGGCCCAACTCCGTGAAGGCCACCGTCAGTTCGACCGGGAGCGGGCCCACTCCCTCGTACGGCTCCGGGATCGCGAGCGCGAAGACTCCCGCCTCGGCCAGGCGTGACCACAGCGCCCGGCCAGGGGCGTGGTTCCCGGTGGACCAGGCGCGGGCGGTCGACGGTGTGTACGACGCCGTCAGCAGCGCGTCCAGCGAGCGGGCGAACGCCGCCTGTTCGTCGTCAAGCAGAAAACGCATCAGCGGCGGCCCTTCGGAAGGCCGAGCAGACGCTCGGCGATGATGTCGCGCTGGATCTCGTTCGTACCGGCGTAGATGGGGCCGGCGAGCGAGAAGACGTACCCCTCCGCCCACTCGCCCTCCGCCAACTCCCCGATCGGGCCCAGCAGATCGAGCGCGGTCTCGTGCAGCGCGATGTCGTACTGCGACCAGAAGACCTTGTTCAGGCTCGACTCCGCGCCGATGTTCGCCCCCGCCGCGAAGCGCGAGGCGTTCGCGTAGGTGAAGAGCTGATACGCACGCGCGCCGATCACCGCGTCCGCGACCCGGTCGCGCAATGCCGTGTCGGCGGGATCGGCGCTCGCGCGCCACTGCCGTACGAGACGGTCCGCCGCGGCGAGGAAACGGCCGGGGGAGCGCAGCGTCAGCCCCCGCTCGTTGCCCGTCGTGGACATCGCGATCCGCCAGCCCTGACCCGGCTCGCCGATCACGTCCTCGTCGGGGACGAAGACCTCGTCGAGGAAGAGCTCGGCGAAGGCGGGCTTGCCGTCGAGGCGGCCGATGGGACGCACCGTCACGCCCGGCGCCGACAGGTCGAACATCAGATAGGTGAGGCCGTGATGCGGCTTCGGCGCATCGGGGTCGGTGCGGAAGATGCCGAACGCCCGGTCCGCGAAGGCCGCCCGCGAGGACCAGGTCTTCTGCCCGCTCAGCAGCCAGCCGCCGTCCGTCCGCACCGCGCGGGACTTCAGCGACGCGAGGTCGGAGCCCGACTCGGGCTCCGACCAGGCCTGCGCCCAGATCACCTCGCCGCTCGCCATCGCGGGCAGCACGCGGGCCCGCTGCTCCCGCGTGGCGTGGTCGAAGAGCGTGGGGGCGAGGAGGTTGATGCCGTTCTGCGAGACCCGGCCCGGTGCACCCGCCGCGTAGTACTCCTCCTCGAAGATCAGCCACTGGAAGATGTCGACGCCCCGGCCGCCGTACCCCCGCGGCCAGGAGACGACCGACCAGCGGTCCGCGTAGAGCCGCTCCTCCCACGCGCGGTGCGCCGCGAAGCCCTCCCGCGTCTCCAGGGACGGCAGGGGCTCGGCGGGCACATGCGCGGCGAGCCAGGCGCGGGCCTCGGCGCGGAAGGCCTCCTCGTCGGCGGAGTGGTACAGGTCCATTCGCGCATCCTTCCCTAACAAGTGTTTGGTAGGTTAACCTGCCGCCGTGACGGACAACAGGGCGCAGTACGTACCGGGTCACGACCTCCTGAAAGGCCGTACGGCCGTGATCACCGCCGCGGCCGGCGCCGGGATCGGCGGCGCGACCGCCCGGAAATTCCTTCAGGAGGGCGCGCGCATCCTCATCTCAGACGCGCACGCACGCCGCCTCAAGGAGACCGAGGCCGCGCTCGCCGAGGAGTTCGGCACAGCCGCCGTGACGTCAGTGCCCTGCGACGTCACCGAGGAGGCCCAGGTCCAGGCGCTGTTCGAGAAGGCGGTACGGGACCACGGCGGACTCGACATCGTGGTCAACAACGCCGGCCTCGGCGGCACCGCCGCACTCGCCGACATGACTGACGAGCAGTGGGACAAGGTCCTCGACGTCACCCTGAACGGCACGTTCCGCTGCACCCGGGCCGCCCTGCGCTCATTCCGGGCGACCGGCCGCGGCGGGGTGATCGTCAACAACTCCTCCGTCGTCGGCTGGCGCGCCCAGGCCGGCCAGGCCCACTACGCCGCCGCCAAGGCCGGAGTCATGGCGCTCACCCGCTGCGCGGCGATCGAGGCCGCGGAGTACGGCGTACGCGTCAACGCCGTCGCCCCCAGCCTCGCCATGCATCCGCACCTGGTGAAGGTCACATCGGCCGAACTGCTTCAGGAGCTGACCGCCAAGGAGGCCTTCGGGCGGTACGCCGAACCGTGGGAGATCGCCAACGCCATCGTCTTCCTGGCCAGCGGCTACTCCTCGTACCTGACCGGCGAGGTCCTCTCCGTCAGCAGCCAGCATGCGTAGGACGAGAATGGTCGGGTGCCGACCAACAGCAAGAAGAAGACCCAGGTGAGCGCCTCGCCCGAGCGCCGCCGCGAGCTCCTCGACACCGCCGCCGAGGTGTTCGCCGCCCAGGGGTACAACGCCACCACCGTCCGCAAGATCGCGGACGAGGCGGGGATGCTCGCCGGCAGCCTCTACTACCACTTCGATTCCAAGGAATCGATGCTCGACGAGATCCTCTCCACCTTCCTCGACGAGCTCTGGCAGGGGTACGACGCCGTGCTCGCCGCCGGGCTCGGGCCCAGGGAGACCATCGAGGCCCTCGTCACCGAGTCCTTCCGGGAGATCGACCGGCACCGCGCCGCCGTCGCGATCTACCAGAAGGAGTCCAGGCACCTGGCGGCCCAGCCCCGCTTCCACTACCTCACCGACTCGCAGCAGAAGTTCGAGAAGGCGTGGCTCGGGACGCTGGAGCGCGGTGTCGCGGACCGGGTCTTCCGCGCCGACCTGGACATCCGGCTCACCTACCGGTTCGTGCGCGACACCGTGTGGGTGGCCGCCTCCTGGTACCGGCCGGGCGGGCAGCACAGCCCCGAGGAGATCGCCCGGCAGTACCTGTCCATGGTGCTGGACGGGATCGCCGTACGTACGTAACCGATCGAGGAGTTGTCATGGCCGAGGCCTACATAGTCGAAGCGGTACGCACCCCGGTGGGCAGGCGCAAGGGCGGCCTTGCCCAGGTCCACCCGGCGGACCTGGGCGCGCATGTACTGAAGGCCTTGGTCGCACGCTCCGGAGTCGACCCGTCCGCCGTCGAGGACGTCGTCTTCGGCTGCCTGGACACGGTGGGCCCGCAGGCCGGAGACATCGCCCGTACGGCATGGCTGGCGGCGGGACTGCCCGAAGAGGTCCCGGGCGTGACGATCGACCGCCAGTGCGGGTCGTCGCAGCAGGCCGTGCACTTCGCGGCGCAGGGCGTGCTCTCGGGCACCCAGGACCTGGTCGTCGCCGGCGGCACCCAGAACATGACGCAGATCCCGATCGCCTTCGCGTCCCGCCAGGCCGCCGAGTCGCTCGGACTGACCGAAGGCCCGTTCGCGGGCAGCGAGGGCTGGCGGGCCAGGTACGGCGACCAGCCGGTCAACCAGTTCCACGGCGCGCAGCTGATCGCGGAGAAGTGGGGGATCTCGCGGCGCGACATGGAGGTGTTCGCGCTCACGTCCCACCGGCGTGCGATCCGCGCGATCGACGAGGGCCGCTTCGAGCGGGAGCTTGTGGCGTACGGAGACGTGACGGTCGACGAGGGTCCGCGGCGCGACACGACGCTGGAGAAGATGGCGGCCCTGAAGCCGGTCCTGGAGGGCGGCACCATCACGGCCGCCTGCTCCTCGCAGGTCTCGGACGGCGCGGCGGCGATGCTGATCGCGAGCGAGCGGGCCGTGGCCGAGCACGGCCTCACCCCGCGGGCCCGGATCCACCATCTCTCCGTACGGGGCGAGGACCCGATCCGGATGCTGTCGGCGCCGATCCCGGCGACGGCGTACGCGCTGAAGAAGACCGGCATGTCGATCGACGACCTCGATCTGGTCGAGATCAACGAAGCCTTCGCGCCCGTGGTGCTCGCCTGGCTGAAGGAGACGGGCGCGGACCCGGACAAGGTCAATGTGAACGGCGGTGCGATCGCACTGGGTCATCCTCTGGGCGCCACGGGCGTGAAGCTGATGACGACGCTCCTGTATGAACTGGAGCGCACGGGAGGCCGGTACGGACTGCAAACGATGTGTGAAGGGGGAGGTCAGGCCAACGTCACGATCATCGAACGGCTGTGAACACGAGCCTTTCCGGCGCGGGCGTGCTACGGTGAGGGCGTTGCAGTTTTGGTACCCATGAACTTTGTGTGCGCCTGACGGGAATGCTTCCTCAGGCGCACATTATTGTTTCCGGCTTCTCCGGATGGGGCTCAATATCGCGACGGGAAACTCACGAGGTGTGGGTTTCCGGCTTGCCCCTGTTTTAGGAGAATGACATGGCTACTGGAACCGTGAAGTGGTTCAACTCGGAAAAGGGCTTCGGCTTCATTGAGCAGGACGGCGGCGGCGCCGACGTCTTCGCCCACTACTCGAACATCGCTACCTCGGGCTTCCGCGAGCTCCAGGAGGGCCAGAAGGTTTCCTTCGACGTCACGCAGGGCCAGAAGGGCCCGCAGGCGGAGAACATCGTCCCGGCCTAATAGCTGGACGCGAACCTCGCAGCCGGGGCCCGCACCGTGAAGGTGCGGGCCCCGGCTTGTGCTGTCTCACATGCCCAGGAGGGCAATATCCGCATGACTCGCTCCGAACGCCCGGCCCGCCCGACCCGAAAGCGCCCGGTCAATTCCCGCGCCCAGGGCCCAGTGAAGGGTTCCGGCAAGGCTCCCGCCCGCAAGGTGGCGTCCCCGCAGGAATTCACGCTGCCGGAAACCATCACACCCGCGCTGCCTGCCGTCGAGGCGTTCGACGAGCTGGACATGCCGGCCGCCCTGCTGAAGACCCTCGCGGCGCAGGGCGTGACCGAGCCCTTCCCGATCCAGGCAGCGACGCTGCCGAACTCCCTCGCCGGCCGCGACATACTCGGCCGCGGGCGCACCGGATCCGGCAAGACCCTCGCTTTCGGGCTCGCGCTGCTCGCCCGCACCGCGGGTCGGCGCGCCGAGCCGCGGGCGCCGCTCGCGCTCGTCCTCGTACCGACGCGTGAGCTCGCGCAGCAGGTCACCGACGCTCTTTCGCCGTACGCGACCTCCGTGCAGCTGCGGCTGACGACGGTCGTCGGCGGGCTGTCGATCAGCAAGCAGTCGGGCGCGCTGCGGCGCGGCGCCGAGGTGCTCGTGGCCACGCCCGGGCGGCTCAAGGACCTGATCGAGCGTGGCGATTGCGTGCTCGACCAGGTGGCGATCACCGTCCTCGACGAGGCTGACCAGATGGCCGACATGGGCTTCATGCCGCAGGTCACGGCGCTGCTCAAGCAGGTCGAGGCGGACGGTCAGCGGATGCTGTTCTCGGCGACGCTGGACAAGAACATCGACCGGCTCGTACGGATGTTTCTCACCGATCCCGTCGTGCACTCCGTCGACCCGTCCGCGGGCGCGGTCACCACGATGGAGCACCATGTGCTGCACGTGGCGGACGAGACGGACAAGAAGGCCGTGGCCATGCGTATCGCGGCCCGCGACGGCCGGGTGATCCTCTTCGTGGACACCAAGCGCGGCGCCGACCGGTTCGCCAAGCGACTGCTCGCCAGCGGAGTACGGGCGGCGGCCCTGCACGGCGGCCGCTCGCAGCCGCAGCGCAACCGCACGCTCGACCAGTTCAAGACCGGGCAGGTCACCGCGCTGGTCGCGACGAATGTTGCGGCCCGTGGGATCCATGTCGACGATCTCGACCTGGTCGTGAACGTCGATCCGCCCGTCGACCACAAGGACTATCTGCACCGCGGTGGGCGCACCGCGCGGGCGGGCGAGTCCGGCAGCGTCGTGACGCTGGTGCTGCCTGAGCAGCGGCGTGAGATGACCCGGCTGATGTCGGACGCGGGTATCGCCCCGCGCACGGCGAGGATCAAGTCGAGCGACGACGAGCTCAGCCGTCTCACCGGGGCGCGTGAGCCTTCGGGGGTCGCGATCACGATCGAGGTGCCGCAGCCGGTGGTGCAGCAGCGCCCGCAGCGGCGCCGCGCCCAGGTCCCGGGCCAGGGCGGCCGTGGCGGCGCCCAGTCGGGCACCGCGGCCGGCGCGCGCACCCGCGGCCGCCGCGGCGGCCAGGGCGGCCGCCCGGGCCGCGGCGCGCAGGGCGGGGCGCAGGGGGGCCGCCGCACAGCGGTTTAGCGCAAAGCGGGGTCGCGGCCGCGGGCGTCCCCCTGGGCTCCGGCCCTGGGCCCCGCACCTCAATCGCCGGCGGGGCTTGGTTTCGGGGCTCCGCCCCAGGGCCCCGCGACTCAACCGCCGGCGAGGCTGAACATTCGGCCGGTCGGCCCGAAATTTCAGGCCGACCGGCGGAACCGCACGATCGAGGCTCCGCGCCGCATCGTCTCGACCGAGGTGTTCGAGGGTTTTCCCGACGCCGCGGCGCTCGACACCATCGTGTTCGACGAGCGTGACGGCGTGACGACGATGTCCATCACCGTCCTGCACACCAGCCAGGAGCACCGTGACGGCCATATCGCTTCGGGCATGGAACGCGGCATGCAGATCTCGATGAACCGCCTCGAGGACGTTGTCGTAGAGCTCAACCGCGAGGCCTGACCTCGAAGCCCGGATCACTCTGCGACGGGCAGGGCGCCGAGCACGTGCCGGGCCTCGGACATCACCCGGGCGACGAGCTCCGCACAGCTGGGGAGGTCCTCGATCAGCCCGGCGACCTGCCCCGAGGCCATCACGCCGAGGTCGGTGCGGCCCTCGACCATGGATGCCTTGAGGAGCATGGGGGTGTTGGCGGCGAGCAGGACCTGGCTCCAGCTCAGCTCCTTGCCGTGTTTCATGGCCAGACCGTCGCGGATCATCTGCGGCCAGGACAGGCCCGAGATCTTCCTGAAGCCGGCAGCCCGGCGGACGGCCTGTGCCAGTGCTCTCGTACGGCCCGCCCGTTCAAGGGAGTCGACGAGATCCGTACGGAGCATCCGGTGCGGGAGCCCGTCGACGGCGGTGGTGACCGTGATGTCCTTGACGCTCGCCGCCAGATACCGGGCCTTGACCGCGTCCGGCACGGTCGAGTCCGACGTGAGCAGAAAACGGGTGCCCATCGCGATGCCCGCCGCGCCGTAGGCGAGCGCCGCGACCAGCCCCCGCCCGTCATGGAAGCCCCCGGCCGCGATCACCGGAATGTCGACCGCGTCCACAACCTGCGGAAGCAGCACGGTCGTTGCCACATCGCCGGTGTGGCCGCCGCCCTCGCCGCCCTGGACGATCACCGCGTCCGCGCCCCAGGCGGCCACCTTCTCGGCGTGCCTGCGGGCCCCGACCGAGGGGATGACGATCACGCCCGAGTCCTTCAGCTCGGCGATCAGCTCGCGGGAGGGCGCCAGGGCGAAGGAAGCGACCCGTACGCCTTCGTCGATGATGATCCGGACCCTGTCCCCGGCATCGCCGGCGTCGGCGCGGAGATTGACCCCGAAGGGCGCGTCCGTACGGGACTTGACCTCGCGGACAGCCTGCCGCAGCTGGTCGGCGGTCATCGTGGCGGAGGCGAGGATGCCCAGCGCGCCGGCGTTGGCGGAGGCGGAGACCAGCCGGGGTCCGGCCACCCATCCCATGCCGGTCTGCACGACCGGGTGCCTGACGCCGGTGAGCTTGGTGAGGGCGGTCTCCATCAGCCCTTGACCTCGCGCTCGCGCAGGCCCTTCGGGTCGATGACGTCGCGGATCAGACGCAGCTCATCGGCGCTCGGTTCGCGTGTGCAGGGGACGTCGTCGCCGATTACCAGGCAGAAGCCGGTCGCCTCCCGGACCTGCTCGACGGTGACACCGGGATGCACGGACGCCAGGCGCATCGAGCGGTCGGGGGTCGCGAAGTCGAAGACGCCGAGGTCGGACACCACCCGAGGGATACGGTGATAGCGCGCCCCGGCCGCTCGGTCGTAGCCGACACCGCACACCATGTCGACGCGCCCGACGAAGACCCGCGCGGAGTGCTTCGGCACCCAGTAACTGACCGGATTGTTGAGGGTGTTCACGGGCGCGCCGCGCACCCCCAGCAGCTGTCGCTTCGGCCGCTCCCAGTCGCCGACGCAGGAGATGTTCTGGTTGCCGAAGCGGTCGATCTGGCCGGCGCCCATCATCACGTGCCGCCTGCCGCCGGTGACCATGGTCAGATGGCGGCGGTACGGAAGCCACCCTTCGACCGTCCCGTCGAGTCCGACCAGCATCGCCTCGCCGTCGGTCAGCAGCAGATCGGGCGAGAAGGTGCGCTTGGCCAGCCGGGCCCCGATGGACGGGATCAGGCCCATGGGGCTGGCCAGCACCTCGCCGTTGTCGCGCCACGCCTCGGCGCACGCGATCACGCAGTACTCGGATCGGCTGACGCTCACCGCTGCTCCTCGTGCCAGGTCTGGACGGCCAACTGGTAGTCGTGCTCGCCGGTGCCGGACAGGAAGCGCTCGGCGAATTCGGGCCAGGGGGTGGCCGCGTACAGCTTCTGGAAGATCTCGTCCCGGTCGTAGTCGGGGGCGCATGAGGTGAAGTGCGCGCCGTTCGGGGTCTCGACCACGCCGGTGACGGAGTGTCGGCTCACCAGCAGGGTCTGCGGGGCGGCGTCCTTGGTGAGCTCGGCGGTCTCCACCAGCTGCTCGCAGCAGACGTATGCGGCGTCGGCGGCCTCGCAGAACAGATCGTCGAAGTACGGGTCGGGTCCCAGATACTGGCCGTTGCCGAGCCGGTCCGCGCGATTCAGGTGGACCAGCGCCGCGTCCATCCGCAGGGCCGGTACGGCGACGAACTCCTCGCGGGCTTCCTCCTCCTCGTACGGCGAAGTCACCGTGCGCAGCCCGGGGTTGACCCGCATCACGTCGGAGCCGATGCCCGCCCGTACCGGGAGGAACGGCAGCCGGTTGGCGGCGGCGTGCAGCCCCCACATGAACATCGCCTCGTCGATCTCGGTGAGGGCGAAGTCACCGCGCTCGCGGGCTGCGCGGTAGTGCGGTTCGAGCGGGATCGAGTCGAGGGTGACGAAGGCCGTGACGAGCTTGCGGATCCGGCCGGCGGCGGCGAGGAGGCCGATGTCGGGGCCGCCGTACGAGACCACGGTGAGATCAGTGATCTCGGAGCGGAGCAGTGCCCGCACCAGCGCCATGGGCTTCCGGCGCGAACCCCAGCCGCCGATGCCGATCGTCATTCCGCTGCGGAGGCGGCCCACGACCTCTTCGGGTGTCATCGTCTTGTCGGTCACGACTGCTGGTCCTCCTTGCCGAAGGGGGCTTTGCCGAAGGTGCCCTTGCCGAAGGTGTCGCGGACGCGGTCGGCGACCCCGCTGAGGTTGGCCTCGAAGGTGAAGCCCTGCTCGAAGCGGTAGCTGCGGCGTACGTCGACGGGGTCGATGCCATTGATGGCGGCCTTGGCCAGCCGGATGAGATTCCCGTCCTTCCGGGCGATCTCCCGCGCCAACTCTCGTGCCTCATCGGCCAGTTCAGCGCGCGGGACGACCTTCCAGACCGAGCCGTGGGCGTGCAGTTCCTGCGCGGTCGCGGTGCGCGAGGTGTAGTACAGCGCGCGCATCAGATGCTGGGGAACGAGCCGGGCGAGGTGGGTGGCCGCGCCGAGAGCGCCGCGGTCCAGCTCCGGCAGCCCGAAGGTGGCGTCGTCGGAGGCGACGATCGCGTCCGCGTTGCCGACGAGTCCGATGCCGCCGCCCAGGCAGAAGCCATTCACGGCGGCGACGACGGGCACTTCGCACTCGTACACGGCGGCGAAGGCCTCGTAGCAGCCGCGGTTCGCTCCCACCAGGGCGCTGTGGCCGACATCCTGCTGCAGCTCCTTGATGTCGACGCCCGCGTTGAAGCCGCGGCCCTCCGCGGTGAGCACGACGCAGCGGATCTCTGGGTCGCGGCCCGCTGTCCGTACCGCGTCGGCGAGGTCGTACCAGCCTTGTACGGGAAGGGCGTTGACGGGTGGGAAGTCGACCGTGACGACACAGATGCCTTTCTCGGGGCTTGCGGTGGAGACACCCATGAGCGGATCAGCTACCTTTCCACCAAACATTTGTTAGGTGAGGAAGGTAGCAGCCGATGGAGCTGGACGGGAGGGTCGCCGTCGTCACGGGCGGCACGCGGGGCGTCGGCGCCGGCATCGCCCGGGCGTTCCTGCGCGCGGGCGCCAAGGTGGTGGTCTGTGCGCGAAGGCCGCCCGAAGTCCCGGTCGCCGGGGCCGAGTTCGTACCGCTTGACCTGCGTGATCCGGCCGCGGTGGGGGAGTTCTTCGCCGACGTCGTGGCGCGGCACGGGCGGCTTGACGCCCTCGTCAACAACGCGGGCGGGACGCCTTACCGGATGCTCGCCGGAGGCGAATGCGCAGACGACGCCGCCCGCCATGCCCGCGTGATCGAGCTCAACCTCACCGCGCCGCTGACCGCCTCGCTCGCCGCCCACGAGCACCTCAGGGCGTCCGGCGGGTCCATCGTGATGATCGGCAGCGTCAGCGGCGGCCGCCCCTCGCCGGGCGCGGCGGCGTACGGGGCGGCCAAAGCCGGTCTTGAGAGCCTGGCCCGCTCCATGGCCGTGGAGTGGGCACCGGAAGTCCGCGTGAACACGCTCGTCCTCGGCATGGTCCGCACCGAACTGTCCCATCTTCACTACGGCGACGAGGAGGGCATCGCGGCGGTCGGCCGCACGGTGCCACTCGGGCGGCTCGCCGAGCCCTCGGAGATCGGCGAAGCGGCCGTCTTCCTCGCCTCGCAGCGCGCGGCCTATGTGAGCGGAGCCTCGCTGCTCGTGCACGGGGGCGGGGAGCGCCCCGCCTTCCTCGATGCCGCAACTGTCAACAAGGAGAAGTGAGATGACCGGCAGTGCCATCACGGGGGGCAACCCCCGGACCCCCGGCAGGAGCATGTGCGAGGGACGTGTCGTCATCGTCACCGGCGCCGGACGCGGTCTCGGGCGGGCCCACGCGCTCGCCTTCGCCGCCGAGGGAGCGAAGGTCGTCGTCAACGACCTGGACGTCGGCCTGGACGGGGGCTTGGGCGGGGGCTTGGGCGGGGGCTCGGGCGGGGGCTCGGGCGCGAGCCTGGACAGGGCCGGCGGATCGAGCGGACCCGCTCAGCAGGTCGTCGACGAGATCAGGGCGGCGGGCGGCGAAGCCGTGGCGCACGGCGGCGACATCGCCACGGCCGACGGCGCTTCGACTCTCGTCGCCGCCGCGCTGGAGACGTACGGACGGCTCGACACGCTGGTCAACAACGCGGGCTTTCTGCGCGACCGCATGCTCGTCAACCTCGACGAGGACGACTGGGACGCCGTGATGCGGGTGCATGTGAAGGGCCACTTCCTCCCCCTCAAGCATGCCGCCGCGCACTGGCGTGCAGAGGCCAGGGCGGGGCGGCCGGTGGCGGCCCGGGTCGTCAACACCACCTCGGGCGCAGGGCTGTTGGGCAGCGTCGGCCAGGGCAACTACGCCGCAGCCAAGGCCGGGATCATCGGCCTCACACTGGTCGCGTCGGCCGAGATGGGCCGGTACGGGGTCCAGGTCAACGCCATCGCGCCCGCGGCCCGTACGCGTATGACCGAGGCGACCTTCGCCGGACTTGCCGCCCTGCCCGAGGACGTCTCGCCACTCGTCGTCTGGCTCGGCTCGGCCGACAGCGCCGGCGTGACCGGTCGCGTCTTCGAGGCCGAGGGCGGCCGCATCACCGTCATGGAGGGCTGGCGGCCGGGCCCCACCGCCGACAAGGGCACGCGCTGGACCCCCGCCGATGCGGGCGTCGCGGCGCTGAAGCTGCTGACCGAGGCGGAGCCGCCGCAGCCTGTGTACGGGGTGCGATAGCCGCGCGGACAACAGGTGAAGGTCGTACACCGCCCGCCCGCGACCCGGTTAACTTCCGGGAAATTCCGCCCAGTTGACATTGACCCGTCAAGTTCTACGCGCATCAATAGTGCGTATGCGAATCCCCCCACGAATCGCCACCCTCGGTGGCATCGCCGCCCTTGTCTCGACTCTCCTCATCGGCGGTCAGGCCACGGCCACCCCCACCCCCACCCCCACCCCCACGACCGCGGCCGCGGCCGCAGTCGGTGACATCTGCCACTCCGACCTCCCCTCCCAGGCGCACGACACGCTCGATCTGATCGAGTCGGGCGGGCCGTTCCCGTACCCCCAGGACGGCACGGTCTTCCAGAACCGCGAGGGCGTCCTGCCTTCGCACTCGACCGGCTACTACCACGAGTACACCGTCAAGACTCCGGGCTCCTCCAACCGCGGCGCCCGCCGCATCGTCACGGGTGACTCGGTCCAGGAGGACTACTACACCGCCGATCACTACGCCTCGTTCGACCTCGTCGACTACGGCTGCTGAGCCGGCATCCTCCGTTCTCCGCCCCGTGAGCAGGACCCATGTGATCGACGGGGCGGAGGTCGCCGGCCGGCGACTTCGCCGTTGGGTCAGCGGTGGCGCGGCGCGGTCTGTTCGAGCCGCCGCCTGAGCTTCTCGTCGTGTACATGGCGTACGGCGTCGGCTGCCGTGTCGCGGGCGTACCCGTCGGGGTCCTCGTTCGCGAGAATCCGCGCCAATGCCGGTGCGGCGCGCGGATCCTGACGTATCGCCAGGCCTCGGGCCGCCTCCGCCGCGGTCTCCGCGTCGCGGTCGCCGAGCCGCGCCGCCAGCGCCTCGCGTATCTCGGCCGTATCCGCGTCCACGCCCGCGAGCGCCGTGGTCGCCCAGTCCCTGACATGCGCGTCCGCGTCCCGGCTCAGCGCGATCAGCGCCTCGATGCCCTCCGCGTGGTCGCCCGGCACAAGCCCGAACAGCGAGAGCGCCACCTGGTTGCGCACCTCCGCGTCCGGGTGGCCGGCATGCCGCAGTATCTCCGGCAGCGCGGCCACGTCCCCGTGGTGACCGAGACCGAGGACGACCGCCTGGATCAGCTCGGGCTCCCGCGCCTCGCGGGACAGCTCGCGCAGCAGGGGCAGCGCGCGGGCGGCGAACGGCCGCCGGGTGTCCTGTCCGGCCGACTCGCCCGGAGCCTTCGACCCCAAACGTGAACCCGGCCCCGACCCCGACCCTGAACCCGGGCTCGCGAAGCCCAGTTGCGCCAGCACATCCGCCGCGAACGCCTGCCGCATCGGGTCGTCGCTCGCGCACCACGCGGACGCCGCCTGGAAGGTCTCCTCGTCGCCGCGGCCCCACAGCGCCAGCACCGACTCGATCCAGTCGTCCTGCTCGGGGTCCCCGCAGCGCAGGGCCCGCTCGGCGAGCTTCGCGTACGGCGTCCGGACCCCCAACTCCCCTTCGAGCAGCGTCACGATCGCCGCGTGGCCGGTCTGCTGCTCATTGCCCGCGAACAGCGTGCCGTCCCGCAGCAGCTCGACGACGACGGTCACCCCGCCGTCCTCCTCGATCCGGTGCGCCACCGCCTCGTACCCCTCGTCCTTCGCGAACGCACGGAACAGCCCCTCGCGCAGCTCCCGCTCCACATCCCGTACGAGCCACTGCCGGGCCTCCGCGAGTGCCGCCTCCTTCGCGGCGGCGCCGTGCCGCAGCAGGGCCCGTACGGTCGACGGGGAGCCGCGGCGGGCGGCCAGCACCAGCGGCTGCTCGCCGCCGGGGCCCGGCAGGTCGGGGTCGGCGCCGTACTCGAGCAGCGCCCACGCTGTCGCGGCGTGGCCCTGCGTCATCGCCCACCGCAGCGCCGTGAAGCCGTACGCCTCCTGCTGGTCGGGCGGTGCGCCCGCGGCGAGCAGCGCTCGTACCACCTCGGTGTGCCCGCCGACCGAGGCCCCGCACAGCGGCAGGTCCCCGCTCTCGGGGCCGCTCGCCCGCCCGGGATCGGCGCCCGCCGCGAGCAGCACCCGGACGATCCCGACTTCGTCGCTCACCGCCGCCAGATAGAGCGGGGTCTGCCCGTCCTCATCGGTCACATCTGCGGGGACCCCGGCCCGGAGCAGTCCCACGACGGCGTCGTCCGCGCCGCTGTGCACCGCCTCGAACAGCGCGCGGGCGTCCGCCGTCGGCTCTTTCGTCATGTTTCGAGCGTACGGAAGATCGGTCAGGTGTCGCATTCGAGAACCGTCCGGCACAGCCCGCAGCGGGCCCGCACCCGTCCGCGCACGGGCACCCGGATGCGCTGGTGGCAGGTGGGGCAGGGGAAGGAGACGCGCAGCCCGTCCGGGCCGTGCTCGAAGGCGTACGCGGAGGAGCCGGCGTCCGGGTGGTGGGCGGCGGCCCGGCCCGGGTTCTCCATGGCGTAGCGCCGTTCCTTGGCATAGCGGTGGCGGCCCGTCCAGCCCGCGGTGGTCAGCGGCGGCCGCTGGGCGTCGCGCAGCGCCTGGGCGCGGCCCTTTGTGTACGCGGTGTAGCCCTGCGGGCTGGTGAACCAGGGCGAGGGGTCCTCGTCGAAGGCGATCGCCCGCTTGGCGAGGACGTAACCGAACTCCTCGGGCGTGAGGTAGCCCAGTTTCTGGCTGGAGAGGCTGTCCTCCCGGAACGCGTCGAGCAGCAGCCAGCCCGCGCCGAGATAGGTGGTCGCGGTGTCCGTGAGGATCTCGTTGGCGCGGGTGCCGGGGAAGGACAGGTCGAGCCTGTGCAGAAGCACATGCATGATCTCGTGGGCGAGGGCGGCGCCGATGTCCCTGCGGTGGGTGCGGAAGCGGTCGTTCAGCTCGATGAAGTACTCGGGGCCCGCGGTGAGTTCGACGCTCGCGGCGTGGTGCATCTCGCGGAAGCTCACGATCACCCGGGCCTCGGGCAGATGCAGATGCTGGACCAGGGCGCGCGCGACGCGCTGTGCGCCCAGGTGCAGATCGTCATGGTCGGCGAAGGCCACATCGGCGGGCAGGACGCTGGGCGCGTAGGAGAGCACGCCTTCGGGCGAGAGCCGTCTGTGCAGCGCGGTGATGGCCGCCCGCACGGTGTCGAGGTGCGGATAGCCGTGTACGACCTCACTGTCCTTCGCCACCACGTCCCCGTACCCCCATGCACGACGGTCGGCCCGACTCAACTCTACGGCGAAGGGGCGGCGAATCCCCGCTGGTGACGGTGGGCGAATCCCGCTGGTGACGGTGGCCGAAAACTGCTCCTTGTGGCACGGGTGATCCACTCTCCATAATCCGGATCACGCTTTGTCGGGCCCATGTCAGCGCGGACGATGCTGCGTGGATCCGGCGTGAGCGAAAGGCTCAACCCCCCACGAAAGGCAGTCCGTTGAAGCTTATGCGTGTGCTCCAGAGATGCGCGGCGGCCGGCGCCGTCGTCCTCGCCGCGATCAGCCTCCAGCCCACATCGGCCTCGGCCGCCGCGCCGCCCGTCGTCGGCGGAACCCGCGCCGCCCAGGGCGAATTCCCGTTCATGGTCCGGCTCTCCATGGGCTGTGGCGGCGCGCTGTACGCCAAGGACATCGTGCTGACCGCCGCCCACTGTGTGAACGGCTCCGGCAACAACACCAGCATCACCGCGACCGCGGGCGTCGTCGACCTGCAGAGCTCCAGCGCCATAAAGGTCAAGTCGACCAAGGTCCTCCAGGCCCCCGGCTACAACGGCACGGGCAAGGACTGGGCGCTGATCAAGCTCGCCAAGCCGATCAACCTGCCCACCCTGAAGATCGCTGAGACGAAGGCGTTCGACAACGGCACGTTCGACGTCGCCGGCTGGGGCGCGGCCCGCGAGGGCGGCGCTCAGCAGCGCTACCTCCTCAAGGCCAAGGTGCCCTTCGTCTCCGACGCCAGCTGTAAGCAGGCGTACCCCGAGCTCGTCTCCCGCGAGGAGATCTGCGCCGGTCTCCCGCAGGGCGGTGTCGACACCTGCCAGGGTGACTCGGGCGGCCCGATGTTCCGCAAGGACAACAACAACGCGTGGATCCAGGTCGGCATCGTCAGCTGGGGCGAGGGCTGCGCACGGCCCAACCTCCCGGGTGTCTACACCGAGGTGTCCACCTTCGCCGCCGCCATCAAGTCCGCCGCGGCAGGCCTCTAGAACCTGAGCGGGGGAGGGGCAGGTGTGCTGGACGCGTCCGTCCAACACCCGCCCCTCCTTTGCCCATGGGCGTGTTCGTCCCTGGCGGTGTGCTCGTACTGGCGGGGCGCTCAGGCCAGGCGTACGTCCCCGGTCGCGCCGTCGAGCTCGAGCACCCACACCTCGTTCGCGCCCGCCCGCAGCACAGGGCCAGGGACGAACAGGGACCGCTGCGGCCCGGCACTCCAGTACCGCCCCAGGCAGAAGCCGTTCACCCAGACGAACCCCCGTCCCCAGCCAGGCAGTTCAATCCGGGCGTCCCCGGGGGCAGGGGTCTTCGCGGCACCCCGGTACAGCCCAGGACCGCCACCCGCCTCCGCGGACCGGAACGGCACCTTCGCGACCGCGCCCTCCTCGTCGAAGGCGGCCAGCCGCAGCGCCCGGGCCCGTACGCCGTGCAGATACTGCCGCTCGTGCAGTACGCCGCCGGTGATGCCCTTGGACTCGCCCGTCAGCGGCCCGTAGTTGACCCGCCCCAGCGACTCGACCCACAGCTCGACCGCGGCAGGCCCGGCCACCGGGTCGCCCAACTCGCCCCGCACCCCGTCCACGTACAGCACCGCCAGATCCCGCAGCCCGCTCACGGTCAGCGGGTACGCGGCCCTGGGCCCCGGCACGTCCACCCGGTAGCGGACCACGCCGCGGTCCACGCCCAACTCCTCGAACGTCGGCGGAACGGGCGAGTCCACCTCCGCGTCACCGAGCGTCTCGAGTACGTCGCCGAGCGGCGCCCACTCGCCCAACTCCGCCCGCACCGGCCCACCCAGAGCGGGCGGCGCGGGCGGCAGCTCCGGCAGCTCCGGCAGTTCTGGCAGCTCCGGCAGCGGACTCTCCTGATACAGCGCCAGCACGTCCCTGAACAGCCAGAACTTCTCCGTGGGCCGGCCGGCCTCGTCGATCGGCGCGTCGTAGTCGTACGACGTGACGGTCGGCTCCAGCGCGCCGTCGTGCAAGTCGCCCGCGCGGTTCGCCCCCGCCCAGCCTCCGAAGCTCGTCCCGCCGTGGGCCATGTACACATTCACCGAGGCCCCGGCCGCCAGGATCTCCCGCAGAGCCGCGGCCGCGTCCGCCGGCTTCCGTACGGCATGGTCCGTGCCCCAGTGATCGAACCAGCCGCACCAGAACTCCATGCACATCAGCGGCCCGGTGGGCCGATGGCGGCGCAGCGTCTCGAAGCTCTCGCGGGCCCCCGAGCCGAAGTTCACGGTCGCGAGCACCCCCGGCACCGAACCGCCGGTCAGCATATGGTCCTCGGGCCCGTCGGATGTGAACAGCGGCACGGTCACCCCGCAGCCGCGCAGCAGGTCCACGAGATGGCGCAGATAGCCCTGGTCGGAGCCGTAACTGCCGTACTCGTTCTCGACCTGCATCATGATCACCGGGCCGCCGCCGGGGCCGGACTGGCGCTCCACGACCTGCGGCAGCAACCGGGTGAACCAGCGCTCCACATGCCCCAGATACTCGGCGTCGTCCGTGCGCACGCGCCGTCCGAGCCGGCCGGTCAGCCAGTGCGGCAGCCCGCCGTTCTCCCACTCGGCGCAGATGTACGGACCGGGGCGCACGATCGCCCACAGCCCGGCCGCGTGCGCGGCGTCGAGGAACCGGGCGAGTGCGTCCGCGTCGGCGTACCGGCCGGGCTCCGGCTCGTGCAGATTCCAGGGGACGTAGGTCTCCACGCAGTTGAGGCCCATGGCCCGCAGCATCGCCAGCCGGTGGCCCCACTGCTCCTCGTGCACCCGGAAGTAGTGCAGCGCCCCGGACAGCAGCCGCACCGGCCGCCCGTCCACGAGGAAGTCCTCATCGCCCACAGTGAACTCACCCACCGACACCCCTTATGCGCTCGGTTCACCTCCGGGCGCTCGTACCCGTTGTCGACACGATCGCCCCCTGGCGGCAGGCCGGTCCATGGACAAAGATCGGCGCTGTTTGGACGCAGTGCGGAGCCTCCGGCGCCCAGGGAAAGGACGAAGGCGGATGTACCACACCTGGATGCGCTATTTCACCCCCGCCCCCGTCCACCACCGCCTCGGCCTCGTCTGTCTCGGCGTCGGCCTTCAGCACGGCGTCCTGCCCACCGTCGGCCCCCGCACCCTCGACCACCATGTCGCCGTCGTGATCAGCGCCGGCGGCGGCTGGTTCCGCGGCCCCGACGGACGGCGCACCGCCGTCACCGCACCCGCCCTGATCTGGCTCACCCCCGGCGTCCCGCACCACTACGGCCCCGATCCGGCCGGCGGCTGGGACGAGAGCTTCGTCGACTTCACCGGGCCCGCCACCGCCACGTACACCGAGCTCGGCTACATCGAGCCCGACCGGCCCGTCGTCCCGCTCTCCGAGGCCACGGGCGCCCGCGCCGCCGTCGGCCGCATCGTCCGCGCCGCACGCCTCGGCAACCCGCTCCTGGAGGTCGAGACGGGCGCCGCCGTCCATGAGCTCCTCGTCGCCCTGCGCCGCGGCCGCGCCGACACCAATGCCGTCGGCGACCCGGTGCTCACCGCCCTCGCCCGCGACGCCTTCCAGCCGCTCTCCGTCGCCGAACACGCGGCCCGGCACGGTATGACCCCCGCCGAACTGCGCACCGCGGTCCGCCGCGGCGCCGGCTGCAGCCCCAAGGACTACCTCCTCGGCATCCGCCTGGGCCGGGCCAAGGAACTGCTCGCGGCCACCGAACTCCCCGTCGCCGCCGTCGCCCGCCGCGTCGGCTACGAGGACCCTGCGTACTTCTCCCGGCTGTTCACCCGCCGCGTCGGCACCGCCCCCATCCGCTTCCGCGAGCAGCAGGGCCGCGCCGTCCCGGGCGGCTGGAGCAACCAGATCCCGGACCCCGAACACCCGCCGACGATCACCTCGTGATCGGCGGGCAGCCTCATCGACGTAAGCTCGATGACCATGACCACGAGGGACATCGACGAGAACGTGCGCGCCGAACTGAACCGTCTGCGCGAGAGCATCGACAACATCGACGCGGCAGTCGTCCATATGCTCGCCGAGCGTTTCAAGTGCACACAGCAGGTCGGCCACCTCAAGGCGCAGCACCATCTGCCGCCCGCCGACCCGGACCGTGAGTCCCGCCAGATCGAGCGGCTGCGGCAGCTCGCGGAGAGCGCGAAGCTGGACCCCGCCTTCGCGGAGAAGCTGCTGAACTTCATCATCGCCGAGGTCATCCGCCACCACGAGACAATCGCGGCCGGCCCGAAGGAAGGCCCTGGGGCCGACCGGAACACGGCCCCGAAAACGGCCTCGGACGCCGCCCCGAAGGCATCGCCCGACGCCTGAGGCCCCCGCCGCCGGTCTGTGCGCCGAGAGCACAATCGATACCCGTGTGCAGGACAGGGGCCATCGGGCAGCATGGCCCCCATGTCCGTACTGACGCGCGACGAAGCGCAGACCCGAGCCCAGCTCCTCGACGTCCACCGGTACACGGTCGAGCTCGATCTCACCGGCGGCGAAGAGACCTTCGACTCCCGAACCGTCATCCAGTTCACCGCGCGCGCGGCCGGGGACACCTTCGTCGAGCTCAAGCCGGCCGTGCTGCGCTCCGTCACTCTCGACGGGCAGCCCATCGACCCGGAGTCACTCGCCGAGAACCGGCTCGCGCTCACCGGCCTGAGCGCCGGGGAGCACGAACTGCGCGTCGAGGCGGACATGCGCTACTCCCGCACCGGTGAAGGCATGCACCGCTTCACCGACCCCACCGACGGCGAGACTTACGTCTACACCCAGCTCTTCATGGAGGACGTCCAGCGCGTCTTCGCCGCCTTCGACCAGCCCGACCTCAAGGCCGTCTTCGAAATTTCCGTCACAGCGCCCGAGGGCTGGACCGTCCTCGGCAACGGCGTCGCCACCCCCGACGGCGACGGCCGCTGGACCTGCGCGGAGACCCCACCGCTCGCCACCTACTTCGTGGCCGTCGCGGCGGGCCCCTGGCACTCCGTGACAACCGAGCACGCAGGGCTGCCCTTCGGCATCCACTGCCGCCGCTCGCTCGCCCCCCACCTCGACGCGGACGCCGAGGAGATCCTCGAGATCACACGCCAGTGCTACGACCGGTACCACGAGAAGTTCGAGGAGCCGTACCCCTTCGACTCCTACGACCAGGCATTCGTGCCCGAGTTCAACGCCGGGGCGATGGAGAACCCGGGCCTGGTCACCTTCCGCGACGAGTTCATCTACCGCTCCGCCGTCACCGACACCGAGCGGCAGACCCACGCCATGGTCATCGCCCACGAGATGGCCCACATGTGGTTCGGCGACCTCGTCACGCTCAAGTGGTGGGACGACATCTGGCTGAACGAGTCCTTCGCCGAGTACATGGGCTACCAGACCCTCACCGAGGCCACTCGCTTCACCGACACCTGGGTTGACTTCGCGATCGGCCGCAAGTCCTGGGGCTACGACGCCGACCAGCGGCCCTCCACCCACCCCGTCGTCCCGGACCCGCACGCCGTCCCCGACACCGCGTCGGCAATGCTCAACTTCGACGGCATCTCGTACGCCAAGGGCGCGTCCGCCCTGCGCCAGCTGGTGACCTGGCTGGGCGAGAAGGACTTCCTCGCCGGGATCAACACCCACTTCGCCCGGCACAAGTTCGCCAACGCCACACTCGCCGACTTCATCGACTCCCTCGCGCACGCCACTGACCGCGATGTGCACGGCTGGGCGGAGTCCTGGCTGCGTACGACCGGCGTCGACACCCTCACGCCGACGGTCACCGAGTCCAACGGCAGCTGGGCGCTGCAGATCGCCCGCGACGGCAGCCGCCCGCACCGCATCGCGGTCGGCGCGTACGACGCCGACCCGGTGGACCCCGGCCGGCTCGTGCTGCGAGACAGGCTCGAACTGGACGTCCCGCAGAACGGGAACGGCGGCACCCACCCGGGCCGTCGCCCGGCCCTCGTCGTCCTCAACGACGGCGACGCCAGCTACGCCAAGGTCCGCCTGGACGCCGCCTCCTGGGACACGGCCGTACGCTCCCTCTCCGGCATCCCGGACCCGCTGACCCGCGCCGTCGTGTGGAACGCCGCCCGCGACATGGTCCGCGACGGCGGCAGCGTCTCCCGCGGGGCGAATTCCGGCCCCCTGACCATGACCCCCACCGCCTATCTGGAGGCCGCCAGCGCCCACCTCCCGCACGAGTCGGACCTCGCCGTCGTCCAGGGCGTCCTCGCCTTCGCCGCCGGCCAGATCGCCGACCGCTACCTTCCCGCCGACGAGCGGCCCGCCGCCCTCGGCGCGATCAGGGGCATCTGCCGCGACCTGCTGCGCCGCACCGAGGACGGCAACGGCCCCGGCCTGCGCCTGACCGCCGTACGCCACTTCATCGACGCCGCCGCCCAGCCGGAGACGCTCCAGGAGTGGCTGGCCGACGGCAGCGTGCCCGGCGGCCCGGAGCTCGACCCGGAACTGCGCTGGCGCATCCTGTACCGCCTCGCGGTCCTCGGCGCGATCGACGACGCGGCGATCGCCGCGGAACTTGACCGCGACCCCAGCGCCACCGGCCAGGAGGGCGCGGCCCGCTGCCGCGCAGCCCTGCCCACGCCGGAGGCGAAGGCGGCGGCCTGGCAGCGGCTGTTCACCACGGACTCGCTGTCCAACTACCTGTTCACGGCAACGGCCCAGGGCTTCTGGCAGCCCGAACAGGCCGATCTGGTAAGGGAGTACGTCCCCCGCTACTACTCCGACTCGGTGTCCCTGGCCACCCGCCGCGGCCCCGCCATCGCGGAGGCGGCGGGCCGCTACGCCTTCCCGCTCCACGCGGTGGACGCGGAGGCGCTGCGACTGGGCGAGGAGTGCCTGCGCGACGCGGACCTGATCCCGGCGCTGCGCCGCAAGCTGGCCGACCAACTCGACGACCTGCGCCGCGCGTTGACGGTCCGCGGCGGCTAGCCCTCGCTGATGGCTCCGCCCCGAAATTCAGCCCCTCCGGCGATTGAGGAGCGGGTCCGGGGCGGAGCCCCGAAATCAAGCCTCGTGGGGGTCCCCCCGGACGGAGTCTGGGGGAGTTTGAGGCGCGGGGTCTGGGGCGGAGCCCCAGTTGCGGGAAGGGGCGGGTAGGGGAACAGGCTCCGCGCAGCGGCCCCCGCACCCCACTCACCCCCCGGGCCATATCAACAACCCGCCCCCCAACTCCCCCCTTCCCCACCGCAGTACCACTTTCGGGTCCGGATCGTTGAGCTCTGCGGGCACCCCGCCGGGTCCCCCGTACACCCTGGTGTGACACCCCGCGCTCACCGGAGGACCCCGCATGAGTACGCCGCCGCCCGGCCCGCCCCTCGCCGGAGGAACCGCAGGCCCCGACGCCCTGCGGCCGCTGCTCGCCGTCGTGCTCGATGCGCTCCACGAGGGCGCGGTGGCGCGCGGCGGGCCGTTCCCCGCCGGCGGCCCCGACGCCGTCGCCGCGCGGGTCCGCGAGGCCGCCGAGCCCGTGCTCCCCGACCGCGGCACCGGCGCCGAAGACGCCCTGCGCGGCCTCGTCCGCACCCTCGCGCACGGCGCCGCCGACCCCGCGGACCCCCTGTGCGTGGCCCATCTGCACACCTCGCCACTCGCGCTCGCCGTCGCCGCCGATCTCGCCGCCTCCGCGCTCAACCCCTCCATGGACTCCTGGGACCAGGCCCCGGCCGCGTCCGAGCTGGAGGCCCTGGTCTGCCGCGCCCTCTCCGCCGAGGTCTACCCGCACCAGGCCGGCCCCGACGCCCTCGTCACCACCGGCGGCACCGAGTCCAACCTGCTCGGCCTGCTGCTGGCCCGCGAACGCCGCGGCGCGGTCCAGGTGATATGCGGCGCCGCCGCCCATCACTCCGTACACCGCGCCGCCTGGCTCCTCGGCCTGCCCGAGCCGGTGACCGTCCCCACCCCCTCCGGCGTCCTCGACCCCGCCGCACTCGACAAGGCCCTCGCGGATCTGCCCGGCCCGCTCCTCGTCGCCGCCACCGCGGGCACCACCGACACAGGGCGAATCGACCCGCTCCCCGAGATCGCCGACCTGTGCGGGCGCCACGGCGCCGAGCTCCACATCGACGCCGCCTACGGCGGACCGCTGCTGTTCAGCGCGGAGCACCGCGGCAAGCTGGCCGGCCTGGAGCGCGCCCAATCCGTAACCCTCGACCTGCACAAACTGGGCTGGCAGCCGATCGCTGCTGGCCTGCTCGCCGTACCCGACCGGGCCCTGATCGCTCCCCTCGGCATCACCGCCGACTACCTCAACGCCGACGACGACACCGAGGCCGGGCTGCCCGACCTGCTGGGCCGCTCCCTGCGTACGACACGACGCCCCGACATCCTCAAAGTCGCCGTCACCCTCCGGGCGCTCGGCCGCACCGGCCTCGGCGCGCTCGTCGACCGCACCTGCGCCGCCGCCCAGCAACTCGCCGACCTCGTCGAGGAGCACCCCCGCCTCGACCTGTATGAGCGGCCCGTACTCTCCACCGTCCTGTTCCGGCCCACCGGGGCCACCGACGAGCAGACCGCGGACATCCGCCGCACGCTCCTCGCCGACGGCCGGGCCGTACTCGGCCGGGCCCGCGCCGACGGCCGCCTCTGGCTCAAGGCCACCCTGCTCAACCCGCACGCCACCCCCGGCGACCTGGCAGCTCTGATCCAGGAAGTCCTGATCGAACTCGTGAAAGGCAGCACCCCACGATGACCGGCATGCCCGCAACCGAACACTCCCCCCAGGGGGCGTGGGGGGACCCCCAGCCCCACGACCTCGTGGGCATCGGCATCGGCCCGTTCAACCTCTCCCTCGCCGCGCTCGCCGACGGTGTCCACGGCGGCCTCGCCACCGCCTTCTACGAGCAGCGGCCCGCCTTCCACTGGCACCCCGGCCTGCTGATCGAGGGCACAACCCTCCAAGTCCCGTTCCTCGCCGACCTGGTGACGCTCGCCGACCCCGCCAGCCCCTGGTCCTTCCTCAACTATCTGCGCTCCCGGGACCGGCTCTTCCCCTTCTACTTCGCCGAGCGGTTCCACATCCAGCGCGCCGAGTACGACGACTACTGCCGCTGGGTCAGCGACAGCCTCACCGGCCTGCACTTCGGCCACCAGGTCGACGCCGTGCGCTGGAACCCCGAACGCTCCCTGTTCGAGGTCGACTTCACGCAGCTCGACGCCGAGGGCGAGGCGGAGGCCCTGGGGCGCGCGTACACCCGGCACATCGCGCTCGGCATCGGCACCGAGCCGTACGTGCCCGAGCCGCTCAGACCGCTCGCCGACGCCCCGACCGTCCCGGTCATCCACTCCGCCGACTACCTCGACAACCGCGAACGGCTGCTGGCCGCCGAGCACATCACGATCATCGGCTCCGGACAGTCGGGCGCCGAGGTCTTCCTCGACCTGCTACGGGCCCGGCCGGCGGGCGCCGAGAAGATCCACTGGCTGGCCCGTACCGAAGCCTTCGCGCCGATGGAGTACTCCAAGCTCGGCCTGGAGCACTTCACCCCCGACTACACCCGCTACTTCCACGCGCTGCCCGAGCAGACCCGCGACGCCCTCGTCCCACGCCAGTGGCAGCTCCACAAGGGCATCGACGCCGACACCATCGCCGCCATCCACGACGAGCTCTACCGCCGCACCCTGAACGGCGGCTGGCCCGACGCCGTCCTCACTCCCGGCGTCTCGGTCCGCACCGCCGGCCGGGTCGCCACCACCAAGGTCGAACTCCACATCGAGCACACCCAGCAGGGCACCCGCTCCCGCCTCACCACCGACGCCGTGGTCCTCGCCACCGGCTACCGCGAGCGCTCGCTCGACCGGATGCTGGCCGGCCTCGACCCGCACATGATCCGTGACGCGGCCGGGCGCCCGCGCATCGACGACCAGTTCCGGCTGCTCCTGGAGAGTTCGGTGACCGGCTCGGTGTACGTACAGAACGCGGAGCGGCACACGCACGGCGTCGGCGCGCCCGACCTCGGCCTGGCCGCCTGGCGCAGCGCGAGCATCCTCAACTCCCTCACCGGCAAGGAGCCCTACCCGCTGCCGCGTCGCACCGCCTTCACCAGCTTCGGCCTGGACCGCGAACGGGCCCTGCCGGCACACACGCCGGAGGGCCTGCGCCCGCTGCTGGAACACTCCTGATCAGAAGACGGGCGTGCCGTCCCGCGTCAGCTTCCAGTCCACCGAAGCGAACTGCGCGGGATCGATCGTGCCCTTGGCCTTCGCCCACGTGATGATCGTGTTGCGGATCTCGTCGGAGTTGGCCCACAGCTGCTTGGCCTGTGCGACATGCGGGAAGTTCCCGCCGCCGCTGGCCCGGTAGTTGTTGACCGCCAGCACGAACTGAGCGGCCGGATCGATCGGCTTGCCCGCGAAGGACAGGTTCACGATCCGCGAACCGCCCGGCTTCGCGATGTCGATCTCGTACGTCAGGCCGTACAGAGCGTCGTAGTTGTAGTCCGGAATGCTGTCGGCGTTGGTGAGCCTCGCCGGGTCCACCGGAGCACCGGGGGCCGTCTGGACGAAGTACTTCGCGGAGAACTCCAGATAGTCCTTCAGCTGGGCGCCGGTCAGCAGCCGCGCCTCCAGGGTGTTCTCGAAGACGTACAGTCCGGCCGCTTCGCGGATCGTCACCTGGCCGGCCGGGATCGCCGCCGTCCGGGAGAAACAGGAGGCCTGGGAGACGACGGGCAGCGCCGCGTACTCGCCGCCGGCCAGGGCGGTCTTCACCGTCTCCGCCTGGACATGGTTGATCAGATCGATGATCGGGACGTCCTTGTACGGGCCCTCGGTCGCGGCCATCGCGGCGGCGGAGGTGCCGATGACCTGGTTGACGTACGCGACGACCTTCTTGTGCTCGTCGTCGAGGAGCCGGGTGATCTTCGGATCCTCGGCGGCCGTGTTGGAGTTGAGGACCTGCGCGCCGACCTTCTCGACCGTCCAGCGGCCCTTGTTCCAGACCAGGTCGAAGTCGAAGAGGGTGAGCCGCTGGCCCCACTTGAGCGGCTCGGAGAGTACGACCTTCTCGCCGGTCTCCTTGTTGGCGACGAAGTACTCGGCGATCTCGGTGTGCGCGTGACCGACGAGTATCGCGTCGATGCCGGGCACCTGCTCGGCGACGAGACCGGCGGCGTTCTCGATGTACGGGAGCTGGTCGCCGTACGAAGAAGTGCCGCTGGAGCCCGAGTGGGCGGAGACGATCACGACGTCCGCGCCCATGGAGCGCAGCTTCGGCACCCACTTCGCTGCCTGCTCCTCCAGACCGGGGAAGACCATCTTGCCCTGGACATTGGCCTTGTCCCAGATGGCGATGCCGGGGTTGGTCAGGCCGAGGACCGCGACCTTGACGTCACGGCCGTGCGGGGTGCACAGGCGGTGGATGCTGTACGGCGGGAAGGCCGGACGGAGCGTCTTGGCGTCCAGCGCGTTCGCGCCGAGCAGCGGGAAGTCGCACTGCTCCTCGAACTTCCGCAGCACCGGGATGCCGTAGTTGAACTCGTGGTTGCCGAGCGCCGCAGCGTCGTAGCCCATGGCGTTCATGGCCTGCGCCATGGGATGCACAGGGCCGCGCTTGGCCGTGATCGGGTCGACCTTCGCGTAGTAGTACGACAGCTGGGTGCCCTGGATGGTGTCACCCGCGTCGATGAGGAGGGTGTTGCGCCGTCCCTTCTCCTTCCGCACCTGATCGACAAGCGTCGAGATCTTCGCCAGGCCCACGTCGTTGTGTGCCTTGTCGTCGAACTCCTTGTCCGTGAAGTAGTCCCAGTTGAAGACATTGCCGTGCAGATCGGTGGTGCCCATGACGGTGAACGAGTACCGCTTCGGCGGACGTCCGTGGCTCTGGCCCTCCGCCGCGGCGGGCGCGGCGGCGGCGCCGGCGACGGCCACTCCCGCCCCGGCGGCGGCCGAACGCTCCAGGAACGTCCTTCGGTTCAGCGGCATTTCGTCTCCCTCGATGTCCATCGGTCAGCTGCACAACGCGCGTAGATTCTGGCTCAGAAGCATCGCGCGGCAACACCCCTCGCGGGTTTCGATCTGGTGTCTGCCAGTTGTCGTCGGCGGGTGCGAGAGTGTCCATGACGACTGTTTGAGGACGTACGAGGGAGCTTCCCGTGACCACCGACGCACCCAACACCGCCGCGCCGTACGGCACCCCCGAGACGCCGCGCGTCGCCGTGCGCGGCGAGGCGCGCCTGGAGTTCGACCCGGAGATCGCCAGGATCGGCGTCGCGGTCAGCGCACGCGGCACCGACCGGCGCAGCGCGCTGGAAGACCTCACCCGCCGCAACTCCGCCGTCCTGGACCTGATCAAGTCGTACGGCGAATCGGTGGAGAAGCTGGAGACCGGCGCGTTCTCCATCAGCCCCGAACTGGGCCGCCACGGCAGGGGCGAACGGGTCCGCGCCTATCACGGCCGGGTCCACATCACCGCCGAGCTCGCCGACTTCACCGCGCTCGGAGAACTCACCACCCGGCTCGCGGATCTGGAGCTGACCCGGGTTGACGGTCCCTGGTGGTCACTGCGCCCCGACTCCCCGGCCCACGGCGAGGCCCGCCGCCAGGCGGTGCGGGAGGCGGTCCAGCGCGCCCGTGAGTACGCCGAGGCACTGGGGGCGAGGCTGGCCGCCCTGGTCGAGCTGGCCGACCTGGGTGCCGAGAACGCCGTCCCGTACGGCATGCCGCCCGCTCCCGGCGGCATGCGCATGGCCGCGTACGGCTCGGCCGAGGCCGCCGAGACGGCCCCGGCGCTCGATCTGGAACCGCAGCGCCAGACGGTCTACGCACAGGTGAACGCGCGCTTCACGATGACTCCTCCGCAGCTTTAGCGAGCGAGGTCCCCGTCATCACGCCCCGTGATCACACTGCGTTACGGACCGGCCCCTGGGTGCTGCGCACATACTTGTCATGAATGCTCATCAGAGCACCGCTGCGCACAATTCAACACTTGTCAATAACCCTTCACGTAAAGGTTGTTGAGTAGTCATGCGCGACCAATTCTCTACCCGCCGGTAAGCCCTAGGCTCGAACCATGCGCCGAGCAAAGATCGTCTGCACCCTGGGGCCCGCCACCGACTCATACGACCAGATCAAGGCACTGGTCGAAGCCGGAATGGACGTCGCCCGCTTCAACCTCAGCCACGGCACCTACGCCGAGCACGAGGAGCGCTACCAGCGCGTACGCAAAGCATCCGACGAAACAGGCCGCAGCGTCGGTATCCTCGCCGACCTTCAAGGTCCGAAGATTCGCCTCGGACGCTTCCGTGAAGGTCCCGTACTGCTTGAACGCGGCGATGAATTCACCATCACCGTCGAGGAGACGGAAGGCGACCGCCACACCTGCGGCACCACCTACCAGGGCCTCGCGGGCGATGTCACCACCGGTGAGCGCATCCTCGTCGACGACGGCAAGGTCGCCCTCGAAGTGACCGCGGTGGACGGCCCCCGGGTCCACACCACCGTCGTCGAAGGCGGCATGGTCTCCGACCACAAGGGCCTCAACCTCCCCGGCGTCGCAGTCTCCGTCCCAGCCCTCTCCGAGAAGGACATCGAGGACCTCCGCTGGGCGCTGCGCATCGGGGCCGACATCATCGCGCTCTCCTTCGTACGCAGCGGACGCGACATCGACGACGTCCACCGGATCATGGAGGAGGAGGGCCGCCGCCTCCCCGTCATCGCAAAGGTGGAGAAGCCGCAGGCCGTCGAGAACATCGACGACATCGTGGCCGCCTTCGACGGCATCATGGTCGCCCGCGGCGACCTCGGCGTCGAAATGCCACTGGAGCAGGTGCCGATCGTCCAGAAGCGCGCGATCAAGCTCGCCAAGCGCAACGCCAAGCCGGTCATCGTCGCCACCCAGATGCTCGACTCGATGATCGACAACTCCCGCCCCACACGCGCCGAGGCGTCCGACGTCGCCAACGCCGTCATCGACGGCACCGACGCCGTGATGCTCTCCGGCGAGACCAGCGTCGGCAAGTACCCGGTCGAGACGGTGAAGACGATGAGCCGCATCGTCGAGGCGGCCGAGGAAGACGTCCTCGCCAAGGGCCTGCCCCCGCTGACCGAACGCAACAAGCCCCGCACCCAGGGCGGCGCCGTGGCCCGCGCGGCCGCGGAGATGGGCGACTTCCTGGGCGCGAAGTTCCTGGTCGCCTTCACCCAGTCCGGCGACACGGTCAGGCGCCTCTCCCGCTACCGCTCACCGATCCCGCTGCTCGCCTTCACCCCGGACGCGGCCACCCGCTCCCAGCTCAATCTCACCTGGGGCGTGGAGACCTTCCTCGGCCCGCGTGTCGACTCCACGGACGCGATGGTCGCTCAGGTCGACGAGGAGCTGCTGAAGATCGGCCGCTGCGAGAAGGGTGACATCGTCGTGATCACGGCGGGCTCGCCGCCCGGCGTCCCGGGCTCGACGAACCTGGTGCGCGTCCACCACATCGGCGAGGACGACAGCCCCAAGTAGGCGGCGGGACGGGCTGTCGGGCTGGGGGATCAGTACTTCGGCCCGACGTACAGATCCATGAGAGCGACGGACGCGCGCTTGGCGACGGAGATGTTCTTCGGGTTGGCCTGCTTCCACTCGACGCCAACGTTGTCGAGAGCCTCGGTGTAGAGCTGCCGGATGTCGTCCGAGACGTTGGTGAAGAAGTACCGCGGGTACTCGTAGCGTTTCTGTGCGCCGTTGACGAGGCGGGTGGTCCAGTTCGTGATCCGACAGCCGTCGGAGTGGACCAGACCGCGGATGAACTCCCAAGGGTGCCCGTCAACGATCTCCTGCTGCCAAGGTTCAAGCGCGATCTTCCGGTCGTGCTTCTTGCCCGGCCCGTGCTGGGGGAATAGGCATGGCCAGTGCCTGCCATAGCTCGTGACCATCGCACAGCCCTGCTTCTGCAGAATGTAAACACTGCCCTCCGGGCGGACCGCCAAGATGGCGGACCGGCAGCTGTCGATCAGCCCGGGCCACGCGTCGGCGCACGCGATCCGCAGGTGGTATCCGCCGCGTGGGTGGGCGCTGATGCAACCATCGCCGAGGTAGAGGCCCAGGAGATAGGAGTACGCGGGGGCATCGTCAGGAAGTCCGCGATCGGGCAGGCATCTGGGACACGGTGGGGCTTGCATGCGTGGCAGGGGATCGATCCGCGTCCGCCACTCGCGGATTGCGGCGCGCGATATTCCGGTCTGCTTGCTTACCGAGTTCAGGCTGCGCCCTTGGGTGACGAGCGTCAGGGCTCGCTTGCGCGTATCCGGGTCGTACATGCGAACGAGCCTGGCTGGATCTTCAGGGCCCGGGAGCGGAACGGTGAAACGATCACACGTTCACGTGAACTTCAACTATTCCGACGTGACCTTGGAACCGAAGGAAAAGTGCCCCGGGTCGGACTCGAACCGACACTGTATGGGTTTTGAATCCATTGCCTGCTGCCAATTGGGCTACCGGGGCTCGCAGAATCAAAGGATGCCCCCGACCTGCTGCAGCACCACCTTACCGCAGCTGGGTAGGCTCTTGGGAGCTGTGCCTGCCCTGAACGAGGAGCTCCCGTGACCGCCCCCGACTCGCCCCAGCCCGTCGCCGACGACGACAAGTCGCATGTCCCTCCGCTGACGACCCGCGTCGTGATCGCCGAGGACGAGGCCCTCATCCGTCTCGACCTCAAAGAGATGCTGGAGGAAGAGGGCTACGCGGTCGTCGGCGAGGCCGGAGACGGGCAGCGAGCCATCGAGCTGGCCCGGGAGCACCGGCCCGATCTGGTGATTCTGGATGTGAAGATGCCCGTCCTGGACGGGATTTCCGCGGCCGAGAAGATCGCCGAGGAGTCCATCGCCCCCGTCCTGATGCTCACCGCGTTCTCGCAGCGCGATCTCGTCGAGCGGGCTCGGGACGCCGGGGCCATGGCGTATCTGGTGAAGCCGTTCAGCAAGAGTGATGTGGTGCCGGCCATCGAGATGGCGGTGTCCCGGTTCACCGAGCTGAAGGCTCTGGAGCAGGAGGTCGCCGACCTTTCGCAGCGGCTGGAGACGCGCAAGCTCGTGGACCGTGCGAAGAGCGTTCTGCAGACGCAGTACGGGCTGACGGAGCCGGCCGCGTTCCGCTGGATCCAGAAGACGTCGATGGACCGGCGGCTGTCGATGCAGCAGGTCGCCGAGGCGGTCATCGAGGACGCCGAGGAGAAGAAGGCCGCGAAGGACCAGTAGGGCATACGGAGATACGGAGAGGCCCGCACCCCGAGCTCGGGGTGCGGGCCTCTCCGTATGCGTACGGCTCAGTCCTCGCCGAGGTAGGCCTTGCGGACCGAGTCGTCGTGGAGCAGGTCCTGGCCCGTGCCGGAGAGCACGATATTGCCGATCTCCATGACATGGCCCTGGTCGGCGAGCGACAGCGCGGCCTGGGCGTTCTGCTCGACGAGCAGAATGGTGGTGCCCTGGGCCTTGAGCTCGACGATCGTCGCCATGATCTTCTGCATCATGATCGGAGAGAGACCCATGGAGGGCTCGTCGAGCATGAGCAGCTTGGGCTGGGACATCAGCGCGCGCCCCATGGCGAGCATCTGCTGCTCGCCGCCGGAGAGCGTGCCTGCGGCCTGCTTGCGACGCTCACCCAGGATGGGGAAGAGGTCGTAGGCGCGCTGGATGTCCTTCTCGATTCCGGCCTTGTCGCTGCGGAGGAAGGCGCCGAGCCGCAGGTTGTCCTCGATCGTCATGCGCGGGAAGATGTGCCGCCCCTCGGGGGAGTGGGCGAGTCCGAGCGAGACGATCTGGTGGGCCGGGGTCTTCTTCAACGACTTGCCGTTGAACTTGATCTGGCCGCCGACAGGCTTGAGAAGGCCTGAGAGGGTGCGCAGCGTGGTCGTCTTGCCGGCACCGTTGGTGCCGATGAGGGTGACGACCTCGCCGGCTTCGACGCTGAACGAGATGCCCTTGACGGCCTCGATCTTGCCGTAGGCGACGCGCAGGTCCTCGACTTCGAGAAGTGCGGTCATCAGTCGTTCTCCTTGCTGGCGGACTCGGCGGGTCCGGTGGACCCGGCTGCGCCGGTTTCGGCCGCTTCCACTTCGGCCGCTTCTTCGTCGCCGGGGGCGCCTTCGAAGGGCTCGCCGAGGTAGGCGGCGATGACGCGCTCGTCGCCCTGGACGGTCTCGCTGTCGCCTTCGACGAGCTTCTCGCCCTGGACGAGAACCGCGACGCGGTCGCACAGGTTGAAGATGAAGCGCATGTCGTGCTCGATGACGAGGACGGCGATGCCCATGTCCCGGATGGCGAAGACGAGTTCTTCAGTGGCCCGCGTCTCCTGCGGGTTCATGCCGGCCGTCGGCTCGTCGAGGAGCAGCAGGCCGGGGTCGCTGGCGAGTGCGCGCGCGATTTCGAGCTTGCGCTGTTCGCCGTACGGGAGGTTGCGGGAGAGGTGTTCCGCCTTGCCCGCGAGGCCGATGAACTCGAGGAGTTCCATGGCCCGTGCCCGGGACTTGGCTTCGGCCTTGTGGAAGCCGGGGCCGCGCAGGAGGGCGGACCAGAGGCCTTCATTGGTACGGGTGTGGCGGCCGACGAGCACATTTTCCAGAACGGTCATGTTGCCGAAGAGGCGGATGTTCTGGAAGGTTCGCGCGACGCCCGCCGCCGTGACCTTGAAGGACTTGGCGGGGAGGACGGTGCCCTTGTAGCGGACCTCGCCCTCGGTGGGGATGTAGAGACCGGTGAGGCAGTTGAAGAAGGTGGTCTTCCCCGCGCCGTTGGGGCCGATGAGGCCGACGATCTCGCCGCTGTTGACGGTGAGGTCGACCGAGCGTACGGCGGTGAGGCCGCCGAACCGCATGGTGACGCCGCGGGCGTCGAGGACCGTCTCGCCGGGCGCGGTGGCCGGGGCGGTGCCCTTCGTGGTGGTGTCGGTGGTCATGGATCAGGCCCCTGTCTTGCTGAGGACTGCGGGCGCTTCCGCGGATTCGTGGAACTCGAGCTGGCGGCGCCGGTTGGGGATGAGTCCCTCGGGCCTGAAGCGCATCAGCAGTACGAGCGCGAGGCCGAAGGCGAGGAGCTGGTAGTCGCCGAGGAACTGCAGCTTGGCCGGGATCAGGTAGAGCAGCGCGGCGCCGACGAGCGGTCCGCTGATGGTGCCCATGCCGCCGAGGACGACCGCGGCCAGCAGGAAGGCCGAGTTCGGCGGGACGACGTGGGCGAACTGGTACTGCTCCGGCGTCACGGTGTAGGTGACGTGGGCCTGGACCGTACCGGCGAGGCCGGCCAGGGTCGCACCGAGGGCGAACGCGATGAGCTTGACCCGGAAGCCGTTGATGCCCATGGCGAGCGCCGCGGTCTCGTCCTCGCGGATCGCGATCCAGGCGCGGCCGATGCGGGAGTCTCCGCTGCGGCGGAAGACCACCACGACGATCAGGGTGATCAGCAGCATCAGGAAGAAGTAGTTCGCGAACCGGCCGATGGTGATGCCGAAGATGCTGTGCTCGAGTCCGAAGTCGAAGCCGAACATCTGCAGGTTCGGGATCGACGAGATGCCGTTGGACCCGTTGGTGATGTCAGGGCCGGAGGTGCCGTCGAGGTTGTTGACGGTGATCCGGAAGATCTCACCGAAGCCGAGCGTCACGATCGCGAGGTAGTCGCCGCGCAGTCGCAGGGTCGGGGCGCCGATCAGGACGCCGAAGACCATGGACGCGGTGGCGCCGACGAGGACCGCCCCCCAGAAGGGGAGGTGGATGTCGAACGGCGAGGACGGCGATCCGGAGACCATGGCCGCGGCGTATGCGCCGACGCCGAGGAAGGCGACGTAACCGAGGTCGAGGAGTCCGGCGAGGCCGACGACGATGTTCAGACCGAGGGCGACGGTGGCGAAGATCAGGATGTAGACGCCGATGGTCGCGTACTGGTCGTCGGACTGGGTGAAGGGGAAGGCCGCGGCGGCGGCGAACGCGCCGGCCATCGTCACGTTGCGGTGCTTGGCCGTGATCGCGGACACCCGTCCGACCAGGCCGGACTTGAAGAGCGCGGCGAACCCGAAACCGGCGGTGATGAGGAAGCCGATGAAGAGCTCGTCGTACTCGGTGCCGATGCCGTACGTGAAGACGACCAGGCCGAAGCTGAGCGCCGCGACGATGATCAGGATCTCGACGTAGGAGGGCAGCTTGCGGGCGGGTGCCGCGGTGCCGCTGGCGAAGGCCGCCTTGAACGTGGTGAAGGAGCCGCGGGCGTTGTGCCTGAACTGGTCCCAGCCGGTGTCATCGGGGTCTGCCGGGTCGGGCGCGGGGCGCTCGAAGGGCAGCCCGAGGGCGCCGATGAGGGCGACCAGGGTGGCGATTCCCGCGACGTACCCACCGGGCTCGAGGTTGGCGAGGCCGCCGAGCTCGTAGCTGATGGCGATCAGGGTGAACCAGGTGGTGGCAAAGGCGCCGAGGGCGGAGAGCCTGATGGAGCTGTCGGCACCGGCGGGAGCGAGCCACTTCAGGCCCTTGACGCCGTACGAGGAGAGTCCGAACAGGGTGGTCAGGGCGCCCGCGATGAGGACGAGCCACTGGAGTCCGCCGGGGTAGCCGTAGACGGTGAGGTCACCGGGGAAGGCGGCCGTCCAGGTCCAGGCGAGGAACGCGGAGATGACGGTGAGTGCGCCGCCTCCGGTCGCGACGGCGCGCGCGATGTTCGGCGGGAGGGAGATGAGGCCCGTCTGAGCGCTGTCGGCCGGGGTCCGCGGGGTTCCCGCGGTGGGGGTCTGTGTCGTCATCGGTGTCACGCCCTGTCCGCGACGCGCTCGCCGAGGAGGCCTTGTGGCCTGACGAGGAGCACGACGATGAGAAGTACGAAGGCCCAGACGTCGGCCCAGGACTGGCCGCCGAGCTGCTGCATGCCGGGGATGTCGTTGATGTAGGCCGTGGCCATGGTTTCGGCGATGCCCAGGGCGAGACCGCCCAGCATGGCGCCGTAGATGTTGCCGATGCCGCCGAGGACGGCTGCGGTGAACGCCTTGAGGCCGAGGATGAAGCCCATGCGGAAGTTCACTTCGCCGTACTTGAGGCCGTACGCGACGGCTCCGACGGCGGCGAACGCGGCGCCGAGGGCGAACGCGACCACGATGATGCGGTCGGTGTTGATGCCCATGAGCTTGGCCGTGTCCGGATCCTGGGCGGTGGCCTGCATACCGCGTCCGGTGCGGGTCTTCATGACGAAGAACGCGAGGATCGCCATGCAGATGGGAGCGGCGATCAGCAGGAAGATGTCACCGGTCTGGATGGTGACGCTGCCGAGGTGGAAGGGGCCACCGGGGATTTCGGGGAAGGTGCGGGAGGACTTCGCCTCGGGGTACCAGGCCCACACCGCCTGCTGGAGAGCCAGGGAGAGGCCGATGGCGGTGATGAGTGGGGCGAGGCGGGGTGCGGTGCGCAGTGGCCGGTACGCGAAGCGTTCCGCGCCGACCGCGATGGTGGTGGCGACGATGATCGCGCCGACCAGCATGAGTGGCAGGGCCAGCCACATGGTGGTGCCGGTGGGAAGGATGAGCCAGACCGTGAGGGCCCCGAACCCTCCGGTCATGAAGATCTCGCCATGGGCGAAGTTGATGAGCTGGACAATGCCATAAACCATCGTGTAGCCGATGGCGACGAGCCCGTACATGGATCCCAGTAGCAGGCCGTTGACCAGCTGTTGCGGCAGTTCGTGCACCGCAGGTCCTCCGAGTCTTTCGACGGATATGACACCGCGCGGGGCGCTGGTTTTGCGGCGCGCCCCGCGCGGCATATGAGGTGTTACGGACTGAGGATCAGCCGGCGAACGTGCCGGACTTGACGGCCTTCCAGGCGGTGCCCTCGTACTTGTAGACCGTGAGCTGCTTGTTGGTGGCGTCGCCGTACTCGTCGAAGGAGACCTTGCCGGTCACACCGTCGAAGGAGACACCCTGCAGGGCCTCGATGACCTTGGCGCGGGCGTCGGAGGGAAGCTTGCCGTCGTTGCCCTCGACGGCCTTCTTCACAGCCTCGATGATCGCCCAGGCGGAGTCGTACGAGTAGCCGCCGTAGGCCTCGTAGGCCTCCTTGTAGCCGCCGGCCTTGTAGTTGGCCACGAAGTCCTTGGCCGAGGGGAGCGTCTCGACCGGCGCACCGACGGAGGTGGCGAGGTCACCCACGCCCTCCTTGCCGGAGAGCTTGATGAAGTCGGCGCTGTAGATGCCGTCGCCACCGACGAGCGGGATCGCGGCACCGGACTTCTTGATCTGCTTGCTGAGCGGGCCCGCGACCGGGTACTCGCCGCCGTAGTAGACGACGTCGGCCTTGGAGCTCTTGATCTGGGTGACGACGGCCGCGAAATCCTTGGTGTCAGGGTTCACGTGCTCGGTGCCGGCGACCTTGCCGCCGAGCTTCTCGAACTCCGCCTTGAAGGTGGCGGCGAGACCGGCGCCGTACGTCTTCTTGTCATCGATGATGAAGACGCTCTTCTTCTTGGCGTCGTTGAACAGGTACTGCGCGGCGAACGGGCCCTGGATGGCGTCCGTGGTCGCGGTGCGGAAGTACGACTTGTACGGGCGGGCCTTCTCGCCGCTGTTCCACTTCGGCCCCTGGGTCAGGGCCGGGTTGGTGTTGGCGGGCGAGACCTGGGCCAGCTTGGCGTCGTCGAAGACCTTCTGCATGGACTCGGCCACCGAGGAGTTCAGGGGGCCGACGACACCGAGGACGTCCTTGTTGGCGACGAACTTGGTGGCGTTCTGCTGTCCGGAGGACGGCTGGGCCTGGTCGTCGAAGGCCTCGACCTTGAAGGTGATGCCGTCGACGTACTTCTTCGCGTTGGCCTGCTTGGCCGCGAGGTCGACAGAGTTCTTGATGCCGAGACCCAGCGCGGAGAGCTCACCGGTCAGCGGGGCATCGACGCCGATGACGACCGTGGTACCGCCGCCCTCGGCCCCACCACTGCTGTCGTCGCGAGAGCCACAGGCGGTGAGCGCAAGCGCTCCCGCAGTGAGTGCAGCCGTCATGGCTACGAGCGAACGTTGACGCACGATCAGTCCTTTCACCTGGCACGGCCGCCCCCCACGGGACGTACCGAGTCGAGCGCTGGAACCGAACTGAAGGTAATCCGGCGGCGCGGTGACTGGGCGTGACTCTAAGCGCGGTATTGGGGGAGGTGGAGTGGTCTGGCCAAGGATGTGACGCTCTTGTTATGCCGCGGCGTAATGCATAGCGGATTCTCGTGGGCGGAACGGGGGAATTCCGGCCGGTTCGTCTTGTCCGCATGCTGAGAACGTGCAGGACCGTTCGGCGGTTTGAGTCCTGACGTCCGATCTTGGTGGCACGCAGTGCCAATCGCTCTGGCCAGGTCTCGGGCGTACCGCTCGCCCGGAATGTAGCTATGTTCTTGCATTGCGCGCGCATTACGCAGTGTTACGTCGAGGAAGGGGAGTCCGGCATTCCGTGCCACTCTTCCGCATTCCGACACATGGACCATGATGAGTACTTTGCGTGGCTTTTCAGTACTCACAGTGAACGGCGCCGCCGGGGTGGTGGAGACCCTCAGGCCTGCGGAGTTCTGGGTGATCCGCTCGACGGTGACCGGTGGTCCGGAGACGGTGGTGACCATGACGGTGAAATCGAACGAGTCGTGTCCGGCGACCGGCCGGGTAGGTGCCTCGTAGGCCAAGGCGACCGCCTGCGCCGGCCATGGTGTCGGGGGAGGCGGGGACGGCGTCGGCCGGGTCAGACAGAGGTACGACATGCCTGCGGCGAGGATGGCCGCGGATGCGGCGGCGATGACCATGGGGCGATGCCGCCCGGCGAACGCGCCCGCCAGGCTCTGCCGGGGCCCGGCCGTGAGGGGGGCGTGGGCGCCGTCCGGCGCGTAGGTGCCCTCGCCCGGCTCGACCGGGCCGACTCCGCTCATTGCCAGGGCCCCCCGGTCGGCGTGCCGCTGCGGTGACGCTCGGCGCAGCGGTCCGCGGCCTGACGGTCGATCAACTTCCGTGCGGCGTCGGTCCCTTGGCGCTTCTGCTCGACGCGGGCGGCAGCCACCACGTCCAGCAGAATCTCGTTCTGCCCGCCGGACAGGCCCATGGCCTGGTAGTCGAGGTTGGCCTGCTCGCCGCCGTCGAGGACGACCCGCGCCCAGTGGGAGATCAGCCGTTCGCACAGTTCCTTCGGTGGGGTGCTGCGTGGAGCCGGTGAGGCGGAGCTGGTGGGACCGCCGCCCCCGCAGCCGGTGAGGACGACCGACAGCAACACGGCGCACACCGCAAAGTGCCTTGCTCGGCGTGGCGGTCCTGGCCCCATGCCGCGACGCTAGCGGGGGGTGGCGGGAGAGGGCAATGGTGCGCGTGGTGCCGCCGGACGTGCGGTCCGGCGGCTGCGGCCGCGGGCGTCAGCCCGTCGTGCCGTCCGGGTTCACATCCCGCAGCAGACAGGTCAGCCGGGCCGTGCAGACCCGCTTGTCCCGCTCGTCCGTGATGACGATCTCGTACGTCGCCGTGGTGCGACCACGGTGTACCGGCGTCGCGACGCCGGTGACCAGGCCGGAGCGGACGCCGCGGTGGTGCGTGCAGTTGAGATCCACACCGACGGCGATCTTGGTGACCCCGCCGTGCAGCATCGAGCCGACCGAGCCGAGCGTCTCGGCAAGCACGGCGGACGCGCCACCGTGCAGCAGTCCGTACGGCTGGGTGTTGCCCTCGACCGGCATCGTGCCGACGACCCGGTCCGCCGCCGCCTCGACGATCTGCACGCCCATGCGGTTGCCGAGATGCCCGGCGGAGAAGAGCGCGGGCAGATCAACCCCGAGCGCGGCGTATTCGTCGATGACCCCTTGCGGGAACTTCACGGTTCTCTGCTCGCCCATGCGGCCCGGCTCCGATCTCAGTACGTTGCGTGCGGTGTGCACCGTCTTATCAGATGCCTGAGCGAACGCTTAGCCCGGTGGTCTCATTCCCTGTTCTCGAACCGGACGATCACGGACTTACTCACCGGGGTGTTGCTGATGTCGGCGGTGGAGTCCAGCGGGACCAGCACATTGGTCTCCGGGTAGTACGCGGCGGCGCAGCCCCGGGCGGTGGGGTAGTGCACCACGCGGAAACCGGCGGCCCGGCGCTCCACGCCGTCCTTCCACTCGCTGACCAGATCGGTGTACGAGCCGTCCGCCAAACCCAGTTCACGCGCGTCGTCGGGGTGTACCAGGACCACCCGGCGGCCGCCCTTGATGCCGCGGTAGCGGTCGTCGAGGCCGTAGATCGTGGTGTTGTACTGGTCGTGCGAGCGCAGCGTCTGCAACAGCAGCCGGCCCGACGGAACCTTCGGGAACTCGACCGGCGCCGCGGTGAAATTGGCCTTGCCGGTGGCGGTGGGGAAGCGGCGCTCGTCGCGCGGGGCATGCGGGAGCGTGAAGCCGCCGGGGTGGGCGATCTTCGCGTTGAAGTCCTCGAAACCGGGCACCACGCGCGCGATGCGGTCGCGGATCGTCCCGTAGTCCTTCTCGAAGTCCTCCCATGGCGTCAGCGAGCCGGGGCCGAGCACCGCGCGCGCCAGCCGCGCCACGATCGCCGGCTCGGACAGCAGATGAGGGCTCGCCGGTGTCAGATTGCCGCGGGAGGCGTGCACCATTCCCATCGAGTCCTCGACGGTGACCACCTGCCTGCCGCCCGCCTGTATGTCCTTGTCACTGCGGCCGAGGGTGGGCAGGATCAGCGCCCGGGCGCCGGTCACGGCGTGCGAGCGGTTCAGCTTGGTCGACACATGGACGGTGAGCCGGGCCCGGCGCATCGCGGCCTCGGTGACCTCGGTGTCGGGGGTGGCGGCCACGAAGTTGCCGCCCATGGCGAAGAAGACCTTCGCCTCACCGTCGCGCAGCGCCTGGATGGACCGTACGACGTCGAAGCCGTGGTGGCGCGGCGGGGCGAAGCCGAACTCCTTCTCCAACGCGTCCAGGAAGGCGGGGGCCGGGCGCTCGAAGATGCCCATGGTGCGGTCGCCCTGGACGTTGGAGTGCCCGCGCACCGGACAGACGCCGGCGCCGGGGCGGCCGATGTTGCCGCGCAGCAGCAGGAAGTTGACCACCTCGCGGATGGTCGGCACGGCGTGCTTGTGCTGGGTCAGGCCCATCGCCCAGCAGACGATGGTGCGCTTCGAGGTGAGGATCATCTCCAGTGCCCGCTCGATGGCGGCACGGTCGAGCCCGGTCGCGGCGAGCGTCTCGTCCCAGTCGGCCCCGCGGGCCGCGGCCGCGAACTCCTCGTACCCATGCGTGTGTTCGCGTACGAACTCCTCGTCGACCGCGCCCGCAGTCTCAAGGATCAGCTTGTTCAGCAGCCGGAACAGGGCCTGGTCGCCGCCGATGCGGATCTGCAGGAACAGGTCGTTCAGCGCGACGCCCTTGATCATGCCGCGCGGCGTCTGGGGATTCTTGAACCGCTCCAGTCCCGCCTCGGGCAGCGGATTCACCGAAATGATCTTCGCGCCCGCGTTCTTGGCCTTCTCCAGAGCGCTGAGCATCCGGGGGTGATTGGTGCCCGGGTTCTGCCCGGCGACGATGATCAGGTCCGCCTGGTGGAGATCCTCCAGCGAGACGCTGCCCTTGCCGACGCCGATCGTCTCGTTGAGTGCCGATCCGGAGGACTCATGGCACATGTTGGAGCAGTCGGGGAGATTGTTGGTGCCGAATTCGCGGGCGAAGAGCTGGAACAGGAAGGCGGCTTCGTTGCTGGTGCGGCCCGAGGTGTAGAAGAGCGCCTCGTCGGGGGAGGCCAGCGCCGTGAGCTCCTCCGCGATGATCGCGAAGGCGCGCTCCCAGGTCACCGCCTCGTACCGGTCGGCACCCTGAGGCAGATACATCGGCTGCGTGATGCGGCCCTGCTGCCCCAGCCAGTAGCCACTGCGTGAGGCGAGGTCCGCGAGGGGGTGCGCGGCGAAGAAGTCGGGTGTGACGCGGCGCAGCGTCGCCTCCTCGGCGACGGCCTTCGCGCCGTTCTCGCAGAACTCCGCCGTGTGCCGCTTGTCGCCCTCCGGCCAGGCACAGCCGGGACAGTCGAAGCCGTCCTTCTGGTTGACCTTGAGGAGCGTCTGCGCGGTGCGGCGCACGCCCATCTGCTGCTGGGCGATGCGCAGCGTGTGCCCGATGGCGGCGAGACCGGCGGCCGCGTGCTGCGGGTCCGAGACCTGCGGCGCGTCCTGGACCGGATCACCTGCGGGCGGCTTGCTGGACATCGCGCTCTCCCTCGAGCATGCATCTTTGGTACGTCTTCGATCCTGCCACGGTTCCGGTCACGGTCGGGAATGCCCGTGGGTCGGGATTGTCAGTGGTACGTGGCAGGATCGTGCCCGTGGCTGAGACGGCATCGAAGAAGACCGCAGACAACCGACCGCGCCTGCTCCTCATGGACGGGCACTCCCTGGCGTACCGGGCGTTCTTCGCGCTGCCCGCGGAGAATTTCACGACCGCGACCGGCCAGCCGACCAACGCCATCTACGGCTTCGCGTCGATGCTGGCGAACACGCTGCGCGACGAGTCGCCCACGCATTTCGCGGTGGCCTTCGACGTGTCCCGCAAGACGTGGCGCTCGCAGGAGTTCCCGGAGTACAAGGCGAACCGCTCCAAGACCCCTGACGAGTTCAAGGGTCAGGTCGAGCTGATCGGGGAGCTGCTCGACGCGATGCACGCCGACCGCTTCGCGATCGACGGCTTCGAGGCGGACGACGTGATCGCCACCCTCGCCACGCAGGCCGAGGCGGCCGGCTTCGACGTGCTGATCGTCACCGGCGACCGCGACTCCTTCCAGTTGGTCTCCGACCATGTGACCGTGCTGTACCCGACCAAGGGCGTCTCGGAGCTCACCCGCTTCACCCCGGAGAAGGTCTTCGAGAAGTACGGACTCTCGCCGCAGCAGTACCCCGACTTCGCGGCGCTGCGCGGCGACCCGTCCGACAACCTCCCGGGCATTCCCGGCGTCGGCGAGAAGACGGCCGCGAAGTGGATCAACCAATTCGGTTCGTTCGCCGATCTGGTCGAGCGTGCGGAGGAGGTCAAGGGCAAGGCCGGGCAGAACCTCCGCGACCATCTGGAAGCGGTCAAGCTCAACCGCCACCTCACACAGCTGGTGCGCGACGTGGAGCTGCCCAAGGCCCCGCAGGACCTGGAGCGTGCTCCGTACGACCGGGCCGCCGTCAAGGGCGTGCTGGACGTGCTGGAGATCCGCAACCCGAGCCTGCGCGAGCGCCTCCTCGCCGTCGACCCGGGCGCCGAGGCCGAGGAGCCCGTCGCCCCGGCCGCAGGCGTCGAGCTGGACGGCGCGGTCCTGGGCTCCGGTGAGCTCGCCCCGTGGCTGGAGGAGCACGGCACGCAGCCGCTCGGCGTGGCCACCGTCGACACCTGGGCCCTGGGCACCGGCAATGTCACCGAGATCGCGCTCGCCGCGGCCTCCGGAGCGGCCGCCTGGTTCGACACCACCCAGCTCGACGAGTCCGACGAGCGGGCCTTCGCCGCCTGGATCGCGGACGCCGGCCGGCCCAAGGTCATGCACAACGCCAAGGGCGCGATGCGGGTCTTCCCCGAGCACGGCTGGAGCGTCGACGGCGTCACCATGGACACCGCCCTCGCCGCCTACCTCGTCAAGCCGGGACGCCGTTCCTTCGCGCTGGACGCGCTCGCCATCGAGTACCTGGGCCGTGAGCTCGCACCGGCCCCGGCCGACGGCCAGCTTGCCTTCGGCACGGACGAACAGGCCGAGGCGGAAGCCCTGATGGCGCAGGCCCGCGCGGTACTCGACCTCGGCGAGGCCTTCACCGAGCGGCTGCGCGAAGTCGGCGCGGCCGAGCTGCTGCACGACGTCGAGCTGCCCACCTCCGCCCTGCTGGCCCGCATGGAGCGGCACGGCATCGCCGCCGACCGCCCCCATCTGGAGGCCATGGAGCAGCAGTTCGCGGGCGCGGTGCAGCAGGCCGTGAAGGAGGCGCACGCCGCCGTCGGGCACGAGTTCAACCTCGGCTCGCCCAAGCAGCTCCAGGAAGTCTTCTTCGGCGAGCTCAACCTCCCGAAGACCAAGAAGACCAAGACCGGTTACACCACGGACGCGGACGCGCTGGCCTGGCTGGCAGCCCAGACCGAGCACGAGCTGCCGGTGATCATGCTGCGCCACCGCGAGCAGGCCCGTCTGCGGTCCACGGTCGAGGGCCTGATCAAGACGGTCGCGGCCGACGGCCGGATCCACACCAGCTTCAGCCAGATCGTGGCGGCGACCGGCCGGCTCTCCTCCACCGACCCGAACCTTCAGAACGTGCCGGTGCGCACCGACGAAGGCCGGGCGATCCGCCGCGGCTTCGTCGTCGGCGAGGGCTTCGAGTCGCTGATGACCGCCGACTACAGCCAGATCGAGCTGCGTGTGATGGCGCATCTCTCCGAGGACGAGGGCCTGATCGAGGCCTTCACCTCCGGGGAGGACCTGCACACCACCGTCGCCTCCCAGGTGTTCGGTGTGGCGAAGTCCGCCGTCGACGCGGAGATGCGCCGCAAGATCAAGGCCATGTCGTACGGACTGGCTTACGGCCTTTCGGCGTTCGGCCTCTCCCAGCAGCTGAACATCGAGGCGGCCGAGGCGCGCGGCCTGATGGACACCTACTTCGAGCGGTTCGGCGGCGTCCGGGACTATCTCCGGCGCGTCGTCGATGAGGCGAGGGCCACCGGCTACACCGAGACGATGCTCGGCCGCCGCCGCTATCTGCCCGACCTCAACAGCGACAACCGCCAGCGCCGCGAGACGGCCGAGCGAATGGCGCTCAACGCCCCGATCCAGGGCACCGCCGCGGACATCGTCAAGGTCGCCATGCTCCATGTCGACCGTGCGCTGGCGGAGGCGAAGCTCTCCTCCCGGCTGCTGCTCCAGGTCCACGACGAAATCGTCCTGGAGATCGCTCCGGGCGAGCGCGACCGGGTCGAGTCGCTGGTGCGCAAGGAGATGTCCGCGGCCGTGTCCCTGCGCGCGCCGCTGGACGTCTCGGTCGGCGTGGGCACGGACTGGGAGTCCGCGGCGCACTGACCGTGGCACCCGCGCGGGCCCTCCACCGGGACTCCGCCCCCGGGCCCCTCCCCCTGGCGGGCGTGGGGGGACCCCCACCTCAAACGCCGGACGGGCTGAATGTTCAGCCCGTCCGGCGTTTGAGGGCACTCGCCCTACGCCCGCGGGCGTAGGGCGAGTACGGGGCCTGGGAGCCTGCCCCCAGTTCGGGAACGGGCGGGTAGGGGAAGGAGCCGCCGCACGGCTCACGCCTCAGACCCGCACCGCGCGCCCCCGCAGCCGCATCCCCGCCCCGTACCCCACAAGGCCCACCGCGAGCCCCGCGCCCGCCCCGAAGCAGGCCGTCGGGATGATGTCGAGGGGCGAGTCCGCCCACCCGTAGTACGCGTACCAGCGCGCACACCGCTGTACGACGCCGAGCAGCACGCACCCCGCCAGCAGCGATCCGGCGAGCCACCGCCCCCGCCCGTCCAGCACCGGCACCGACGCGGGCGCGGCGACCGCGGGCTGCCGCCGCAGCGCCGACACCGTGAACCACACCAGCGCCACCATGGCCAGGCCCGAAGTGCCGTACTGCGCGTACGAATACACCGGCAGCCCCGCCGCCGTCTCGTTGAGCACCGGCAGCAACTCCGTACCCCACCGGTCGTGGTGGGTGAAGGCGTCCCACACGATATGCGTGCTCGCGCCGATGACCGCCGACGCGTAGAACCGGAGCGCGAGCGCCAGGGGCCGGTCGGCGGGCAGCCCACGCCCTCGTACGAAGGCGTGAACACGCCCCTGCCAGGCGGCGGGCAGCAGGGCCAGCAGCGGCTCGCGCACCATCAGCCACACCGCCGCCAGCGCCGCCGTGATCGCCACATCGACCGTCAGCACCCCGAGCGGGGCGTGGGTGACATTGCCGAACTCCATCGCGCCCGGAACGGCGGTGGCCGCGAAGTACGTCATGTCGGGGGCGAACGAGCCCATCACGAGCGCCGAGGCGAGCAGCGGACCGCGCGCCACCCCGTCCCCGCGGATGCCCGGCAGCACCGCCGCGGCATGGCTCAGTGTGAACGGCATGGTCGTGCCCCCCTGGTGACCGCTGTTGATCAATGGCGCCCAGTATGCGTGATGCTCCGACTCCGGATTCCGGGCGACCGAGAGGTGGCGGACTGGTGAAAAGCGGTCAGGGGCCGGTGTTCCAGGGCGCGGAGTTGCCGTAGGGTCACCTGAGTCCTTGCGCTGGGGAGCGCGGGCAGCCGACGGGGAGGGAACAGACGTATGGCAGCGCAATTCGGCCGCCGACTGCGCAGGGGAGCGACCACGACCGCTGTGGCCGCGGCCGCTGTGGCCGCACTCTCCGCCTCACAGGCGCCCGGCATCACGCATGCCACCACGGGCGACAGCCAGGGGGCTTCCGACGCCACCCCGCCGTCCGGCACCCCGGTCACCGGCAACTCCCCGTACTACACGGACCTTCCGCCGCTGAACACCCCGGACAAACCGGGCACTTCAATCGATCTGCCCGCGACGGGTACGACGGAAGCGGGCATACCCGCCACCGTCCTCGCGGCGTACAAGCAGGCCGAGCAGACCATCGCCGGCTCGGACCCCGGCTGCCATGTGCCGTGGCAACTGCTCGCCGCGATCGGCAAGGTGGAGTCCGGTCAGGCGCGCGGCGGCCGTGTCGACGCCGAGGGCACCACGCTCTCGCCGATCCTCGGCCCGGTCCTCAACGGCGTCGGCTTCGCGAACATTTCGGACACCGACAACGGTGCGTACGACGACGACTCGACGCACGACCGCGCGGTCGGCCCGATGCAGTTCATCCCGTCCACCTGGGAGACGTGGGGTCAGGACGCCAACGCCGACGGCCGCCGGGACCCCAACAACATCTACGATGCCGCACTCGCCGCCGGACGTTATCTCTGCGCCGACGGCCGCGACCTGGCGGTCAAGTCCGACCTCGACCGGGCGATCCTCGGCTACAACCACTCGCGCGAGTACTTGCGTACGGTTCTGTCCTGGTTCGAGTACTACAAGCGCGGCACTCACGAGGTCCCGGACGGCACTGGTGTGCTGCCGATCTCCAACGGGCCCGACAGCTCCGACTCCGCGGAGAGCAAGCCCACGCCGACTCCGACGCCCCCCTCCACCCCCAGCCCCAGCCCGCCGAAGCCCGGTGGCACCACCACCACCCCGACGCCGACGCCGCCCCCGACGCCGACGCCGCCCCCCACCCCGACGCCGCCCCCCACTCCGACGCCGCCGCCCGTCTCCCGTATCGAGGACGCCGGCACCGGCGAGCTGACCGCCATGGCGGGCCACGCGTTCACCGGACGGGCCATCGTGCGGGTGAAGAACACCGAAGGCCGGACCGTCCCGAACCAGGCCGTCCGCTTCGACGTCGTCGGCGACACCGACACCCGCTTCACCGGCGGGAAGGCGAGCGTCACCCTCAGCACCGGCGCCGACGGCACAGTCGCATCGCCCGCGCTCCAGGCGGGCGAGAAGACCGGCAACTTCCGGGTCCGGGCCACAGTGGTGGGCCGTGTCCTGCCCGCCGTCGACTTCGCCGCGACCGTCACCGTCCGGGCGGCGGACGTGATCGCCAGGACCGACGAGAAGGTCCTGACGGCCGCCCCTGGCACGGAGTTCGCGGACGCCGTCGAGGTCAAGGCCACCTACAAGGGCGCCATCGCGTCCGGTGTCGCGGTCACCGCCACCGTGATCACCTCCGCGGACGACCCGGCCGTGAACGACAAGGGCCCCTACTTCAAGGACGCCGAGGGCAAGACGATCCGCACCCTCACGGACCTGAAGACCGACGCCAACGGCGTCCTGAAGCTCCCGAAGATCTTCGCGGACGATCAGACGGGCACCTTCCTGCTCCGCCTCACCACGCCGGGCGGCGGAATCGTGACCATCGAGCTCAAGGTCGCCGCGCCGGCGGCCTGACCCGCAACGCAGCACTCCCCCGCACCGCCCCTGTGTCGACGGCTGACATGGGGGCGGTGCAACGTGTTCTCATCTCGCGGCTCCATTGCTACGGTGCCTCCGCCCTGACGACGTATCAGATCCGCATCGGATCCGAGCCACCGGGAGGCCGAGCATGCGCGCCCTCGTCGCCGCCGCCCTCGGGCTGGCCGCCGCCCTCGCCCTCGTCCTCACCGTCTCGGCGATCGGCGCGCCGCCCGGCGAGACCTCACCCAAGCCGCTGCTGACCACTGTCCCCGGCCCCAAGAAGTAGGAGGGCCGGACCATGCGCCGCAGAGCGAGCCTCGTACTCCTCGCATTCGCCGTCTTCTTCGCCGCGCTCTCCCCGCTGCTGCGCTGGTACGCCTTCCCGCGGCTCGCGAAGATCCCGGCCGGCCAGTACCAGGAGATGGTGCTGGAGGCGAAGCCCGCCACCCTCCTCGACTACGGCTCGCTCACGGCGAAGGAGGTCGAGAAGGTCACCATCGTGCAGACGCTCAAGGGCAATGTGGAGGAGTCCGAGAAGATCGAGCGCAGCGCCGGCCGCGACGTCGTCGTCTGGGACTCCCTCTCGTACGTCCAGGGCCCCGACGGCAAGATGGTCTCCCAGATCCCCGAGCGCTACATCTTCGACGCCCACAGCCAGGCGCCCGTGCACGCCACCGGCGAGTCGGTCGACGGCGACGCGGTACGGCGCGAGGGCATCGAGTTCAAGTGGCCGTTCCTCACCGAGAAGCGGGCCTACGAGTACTTCGACGCCCAGGCCCGTACGTCCGCGCCCATCCACTACAAGGGGACGCAGAAGTTCCGCGGGCTCGACGTCTACTACTTCGAGCAGACCATCCCGTGGACCAAGGTGCCGTACCCGAAGAAGATGCCCATCCCGGGGATCGACGCGACCACGCTGGAGCAGCAGACCGGCACCACCCGCTGGTACACCACCAAGCGGATGTTCTGGGTCGACCCGGTCACCGGCGCGCCGGTCAACGGCGAGGAGATCCACAAGGAAGAGCTGCGCGGCGGCACGCTGCTGGGCGGCCGCGACAAGGTCACCGCGTTCGCCGGGCATGTGAAGATGCGTCCCGACTACATCGACTCGACCGTCGAACTGGTCAGGTCCCAGCGGCAGTTGGTGCTGCTGATGACCTCGTACCTGCCCTGGGGCTTCCTCGTACTGGGCGGCGCGCTGCTGGCGCTCGCACTGGTCCTGGAGGCGCGTAGCCGCAGGCCGCAGACGCCCGCGGCCGATCCGGAGCCCGAGCCCGTCCCTGTCTGACCCGTCGGATCAGCTGCCGCTCTCCCTGCTGAGGCGCGCCTTGGTGTGCCGGGTCGGCTCCGCCGTCGAAGGATCCTCGGGCCAGGGGTGCTTGGGATAACGGCCGCGCAATTCCGCCCGTACGGAGCGGTATCCGTCCTTCCAGAAGGACGCCAGGTCCGCGGTGACGGCGGCGGGCCGTCCGGCGGGCGAGAGCAGATGCACCAGCACCGGCACGCCCGCGACCGTGGGCGTCTCGCGCAGCCCGAACAACTCCTGGAGCTTCACCGCCAGGACGGGCTGCGGCCCGCCGTACTCCACCCGGATCCGCGAGCCGCTCGGCACCTCGATCCGCTCCGGCGCCAGCTCGTCGAGCCGGGCCGCGTCCCCGCTCGCCCAGGGCAGCAGCCGCTGGAGCGCCTGCCCGGCCTGGACGCGCCCGAGATCGGCCCGCCGCCGGGCCCGGGACAGCTCCGGCTCCAGCCACTCGTCGGTACGGTCCAGCAGCGCGGCGTCCGACACATCGGGCCAGGGCGCGCCCAGTTCCCGGTGCAGAAAGGCGAGCCGCTCGCGCAGGCCCTCCGACTCGCGCGTCCGGCGCAGCAGCCCGAGCCCCTCGCGCCGCAGCCCGTCCAGCAGAGCTTCGCGTACGAGAGCGGGATCCGGGTCCTTGAGGGCGCGTACGGAGAGCTCTATGGCCCCCAGCCGCTCCACCTCCCGTGCGACGACGTCGCCGTTCTCCCAGTGGACCTCCTCGCCGGTGACGAGCAGATGCGCGGCGGCCGTACGGGCGCTCTCCTCGTCGACGACGGCGGCCAGCCGCACCCGCGCGGAGGCGGAGTGCGCGGGCCGGTCCGCGACGGCGACGGCCAGCCAGGGCGCGTTGCGCAGCCCCGATCCGGGGACGAGCTCGCCGCCGGTCCCGGAGGCCATCAAGAACGCGCCTTCGCCACGGGCTTTGGCCACCCGCTCGGGAAACGCGAGCGCGGCGACGACCCCGGCGGCGGCGTCGTCGGAGAGGTGGCTTTCCCCCACTCCGCCCCTTCCCGCACCGGGGCTCCGCCCCGGACCCCGCGCCTCAAACGCCGGCGAGGCTGGATTTTCAGCCCGTTGGGGGTCCCCCCGGACGAAGTCTGGGGGAGATTGAGGACTGGGGGTCTGGGGGCGAAGCCCCCAGTTACGGGAAGGGGCGGGGTGGGGAACAGACGACAGCGACGACGCCAGCCGCCCCGCCTCCGCTCGCCACCGCCCCGCATACGCGTCACCGCCCCGCCGCGCCGAGCGCCACGCCGCGGCCAGGTCGTCCCCGTACTCCCGCGGCGGCTCCTCGCTGAGCAGCGCCACCACCTCCGCGGCCCGGCGCGCACCCACCTCGTGCGCGCCGTCCAGGAGCGCCCGCGCCAGCCGTGGATGCAGGCCCAACCGGGCCATCCGTATGCCCCGTTCGGTCGCCCGGCCCGCCGCGTCCACCGCGCCGACCGCGGTCAGTACCGAGCGCGCCGCGGCCAGTGCACCGGCCGGGGGCGGGTCGAGCAGCGCGAGAGACGAGGCCGCCGGATCGCCCCAGCACGCCGCCTGCAGGGCGAACTCCGCCAGGTCAGCGACCTTGATCTCGGGTGACGGAAACCGCACCAGCCTGGCGTCCTCCGCCTCGGACCAGCAGCGGTACACCGTGCCGGGAGCCTCCCGGCCGGCTCGTCCCGCCCGCTGCCGCGCCGCCGCCTGCGAAGCTCGCACCGTGGCCAGCGCGCTCAGACCTCGCGCGTGATCGGTGCGCGGCTCGCGCGCGAGACCCGCGTCCACGACGACCCGTACGCCCGGCACGGTCAGTGACGACTCGGCGACCGACGTCGCGAGCACGACCCGGCGCCCGGAGCCCCCGGACAGCACCGCGTCCTGCACCGCCGCGGGTGCGCGCCCGTGGACCTGGAGCACCTCCGCCTCCACATTCCCCAACTGGCCCGCCACCCGGGCGATTTCACCGACCCCGGGCAGAAAACACAGCACATCGCCCGCGCGCTCGGCGAGCGCCCGGCGCACCACAGCGGCCACATGGGTCAGCAGCGCCGGATCGACCCGCATCCCGTGCGGCGGCCGCACCGGCCGTGCGGGAGGGGCCCACACCACCTCCACCGGATGCGTCACGCCCTGCGCCTGAACCACCGGCGCATCGCCGAGCAGATGCGCCCAGCCCTGCGCGTCGGTGGTCGCCGAGGCCGCCACCAGCCGCAGCTCGGGGCGCAGCGCGGCCCGTACATCCAGCAGAAAGGCGGCCACCGTGTCGGCGTCCAGATGCCGCTCATGACACTCGTCGAGGATCACCACATCGACCCCGGCCAGCTCCTGGTCGCGCTGCAGCCGCTGCAACAGCACACCGGTGGTCACCACCTCCACCACCGTCCCGCGCCCCACCACGCGCTCCCCGCGCACGGTGAAGCCGACCTTCCCGCCGACCTTCTCGCCCAGCAGCCACGCCATCCGCCTGGCCGCGGCCCGCGCCGCGATCCGCCGCGGCTCGGCGACCACGACGCGTGCGCCGCGTTCGGCGAGGGCCAGCGGCACGAGGGTGGTCTTGCCGGTTCCGGGGGGCGCGCACAGCACGGCACACCCGTGCTCGTCCAGCGCCCGCTCCAGGGCGGGCAGGGCGGAGCGTACGGGCAGGCTGCCGAGTGCTTCGTCGCGGATCACCGCCCCAGTCTCGCAAGAGTCCTGAGGCCGAAGCCGCCTCAGTCGCGCTCGCAGACGAAGATCGCCGTGCCGGGGATCAGATTCCCGCGCAGCGGGGACCAGCCGCCCCACTCGTGGCTGTTCCAGTCGGGCCACTCGGGCTCGACGAGATCCACCAGCCGGAATCCGCCGGCCACCACGTCCCGCACGCGGTCGCCGATCGTCCGGTGGTGCTCCACATACACCGCACGACCCGCCTCGTCCTGCTCGACGTAGGGAGTGCGGTCGAAGTACGAGGCGGCCACCGAAAGACCCTCGGGGCCCGGCTCGTCGGGGAACGCCCAGCGGATCGGGTGGGTGACCGAGAAGACCCACCGCCCGCCCGGCCGCAGCACACGCCGTACCTCGCGGAAGACCTTGACCGGGTCCGCGACGAACGGCACCGCCCCGTACGCCGAGCACGCGATGTCGAAGGAGCCGTCCAGGAAGGGCAGCGCCCCCGCGTCCGCCTCGACCAGAGGGACGTCGTCGCCGATCCGCAGGGCGTGCTGGAGCTGCCGGTGGGAGAGGTCCAGGGCCACCGGGCGCGCGCCCTGTGCGGCCAGCCAGCGCGAGCACTGCGCGGCGCCCGCGCCGATCTCGAGGACGTCGAGCCCCTTCAGCGAACCGGGCGGACCCAGCAGCCCGGCCTCCGCCTCGTCGAGCCCTTCCGGCCCCCACACGAAGCGGTCGTCGCCGAGGAACGCGCCGTGTTCGGTCTGGTACTCATCGGCGTTCCGGTCCCACCAGCCGCGGCTGGCGTGGCTGCTCTCCGAGTCGCCGGCGTTACGGCGGGTGGCTTCCGGCTCGAAATCTTGGAACATCGTCACCGTCGTTGTAGTTTGCGTTCAGCGCGACCAATGGCGGCCATCGTGGCCTCGGCGCCGCGCCAATATGCGGCTACCGCCGCGTGGTTAGTTGTGCCGGTATGGGGTCTTCCGCCCGGGTGTGCGCCTTCGCGCATTGACCGTGTCCGGCTGCCCCCGTATGCTACAAGTTGCGCTGCGGGCCTGCGCGCCTCAGACAGAGCAGGCCGCGCTCGCATCTGTATGTATGTCCCCTCGGTTCACGAGGCGCCCCCTTTTCCTGGGCGGCGCTTCCTAGGCTGTCCGGCTTCTACAGCTGCGATACGGGCTCTCGGCGTAGCAGTACCTACGACTCACTGTCCGTACCGGAGCCCTTTCCCACATGACGAGCAGCACCGAGACCACCGCCACCACTCCGCAGGTAGCGGTCAACGACATCGGTAACGAGGAAGCCTTCCTCGCCGGCGATCGACGAGACGATCAAGTACTTCAACGACGGCGACATCGTCGACGGCGTCATCGTGAAGGTCGACCGGGACGAGGTCCTGCTCGACATCGGTTACAAGACCGAAGGTGTCATCCCGAGCCGCGAGCTCTCGATCAAGCACGACGTCGACCCGAATGAGGTCGTCAAGGTCGGCGACGAGATCGAGGCCCTTGTTCTCCAGAAGGAGGACAAGGAAGGCCGCCTGATCCTCTCGAAGAAGCGCGCCCAGTACGAGCGTGCCTGGGGCACCATCGAGAAGATCAAGGAAGAGGACGGCATCGTCACCGGCACCGTCATCGAGGTTGTCAAGGGTGGTCTCATCCTCGACATCGGCCTCCGTGGCTTCCTGCCGGCATCTCTCGTCGAGATGCGCCGTGTCCGCGACCTCCAGCCCTATGTGGGCAAGGAGCTCGAGGCGAAGATCATCGAGCTGGACAAGAACCGCAACAACGTGGTCCTGTCCCGCCGCGCCTGGCTCGAGCAGACCCAGTCCGAGGTTCGCCAGACGTTCCTCACCACCCTGCAGAAGGGTCAGGTCCGCTCCGGCGTCGTCTCCTCGATCGTCAACTTCGGTGCCTTCGTGGACCTGGGTGGCGTCGACGGTCTCGTCCACGTCTCCGAGCTCTCCTGGAAGCACATCGACCACCCCTCCGAGGTTGTCGAGGTCGGCCAGGAAGTCACCGTCGAGGTTCTCGACGTCGACATGGACCGCGAGCGCGTCTCCCTGTCGCTCAAGGCGACGCAGGAAGACCCGTGGCAGCAGTTCGCCCGGACCCACCAGATCGGTCAGGTCGTCCCGGGTAAGGTCACCAAGCTCGTTCCGTTCGGTGCGTTCGTTCGCGTCGACGAGGGCATCGAGGGTCTGGTCCACATCTCCGAGCTGGCCGAGCGCCACGTGGAGATCCCGGAGCAGGTCGTCCAGGTCAACGACGAGATCTTCGTCAAGGTCATCGACATCGACCTCGAGCGCCGTCGCATCAGCCTCTCGCTGAAGCAGGCCAACGAGTCCTTCGGTGCCGACCCGGCCTCGGTCGAGTTCGACCCGACGCTGTACGGCATGGCCGCGTCGTACGACGACCAGGGGAACTACATCTACCCCGAGGGCTTCGACCCGGAGACCAACGACTGGCTCGAGGGCTTCGAGACCCAGCGCGAGGCGTGGGAGGGCCAGTACGCCGAGGCGCAGCAGCGCTTCGAGCAGCACCAGGCCCAGGTCATCAAGTCCCGCGAGGCCGACGAGGCCGCTGCTGCCGAGGGCGCTGCCGCCCCGGCCGCCGGTGGCAACACCGGTGCGGGTGTCACGGGTGGTTCGTACTCCTCGGAGTCGGACGACAACTCCGGCGCCCTGGCGTCGGACGAGGCCCTGGCTGCCCTGCGCGAGAAGCTGGCCGGCGGCCAGAGCTGACGCTCTGACCACAGCTGGTAACTAGCTGAAAGTAAGGCCCGCTCCCCCTGGGGAGCGGGCCTTACTGCGTTATGGCATACCCGCCGCAAACCCGCCGCCCTGAACAGAGCCTCCCCTTCGGTGTGTTCATCGCGTGAGGCGGGAATGCCCGTGAGTCACCGGGCGTTCTTCTGTACGAACACGAGGAGGAGCGGTAATCGTGCTTGATCCGCAGGGTTTGTACGAATGGGAGCCGAAGGGCCTCGCCGTCGTCGACATGGCGCTCGCGCAGGAATCGGCCGGCCTGGTCATGCTGTACCACTTCGACGGATATATCGACGCGGGTGAAGCCGGCGAGCAGATCGTCGACAACCTGCTCGAGACGCTGCCCCACCAGGTGGTGGCCCGCTTGGACCACGACCGGCTGGTGGACTACCGCGCCCGCCGCCCGCTGCTGACCTTCCGCCGCGACCGCTGGAGCGCCTACGAGACCCCGACGCTGGATGTCCGACTGGTCCAGGACGCCACGGGCGCCCCGTTCCTGCTGCTGTCGGGCCCCGAGCCGGACGTCGAGTGGGAGCGCTTCGCCGCCGCCGTCCGACAGATCGTCGAGCGGCTCGGCGTGCGGCTCGCGGTCAATTTCCACGGCATTCCGATGGGCGTCCCGCACACCCGCCCCGTCGGCCTCACCCCGCACGGCAACCGCACGGACCTCATGCCGGGCCACCGCAGCCCCTTCGACGAGGCGCAGGTACCGGGCAGCGCGGAGGCGCTGATCGAGTACCGCCTGATGGAATCGGGCCACGACGTCCTCGGCGTCGCCGCGCATGTGCCGCACTATGTCGCACGATCTTCCTACCCTGACGCCGCGCTGACCGCTCTGGAGGCGATCACGGCCGCGACGGGCCTCGTCCTGCCGGGCGTCGCGCATTCGCTGCGCACGGAGGCGCACCGCACCCAGACCGAGATCGAGCGGCAGATCGGGGAGGGCGACGAGGAGTTGGTGGCGCTGGTGCAGGGCCTTGAGCACCAGTACGACGCGGTGGCGGGCGCCGAGACCAGGGGCAGTCTGGTCGCGGAGCCGGTGGACCTGCCGTCCGCCGACGAGATCGGCCGCGATTTCGAACGCTTCCTCGCTGAGCGGGAGGGTGACGCATAGCCCGCTCGCGTAGGCTGCGGCCATGCTGAAGGTGGGCCTGACCGGCGGAATCGGTGCCGGCAAGAGCGAAGTCTCCCGACTCCTCGAAACGTACGGAGCGGTGCTGATCGACGCCGACAAGATCGCTCGCGAGGTCGTCGCGCCCGGTACGCCCGGACTCGTGGCCGTCGTCGAGGCCTTCGGCCCGGAGATCCTCAGCCCCGACGGCACCCTGGACCGGCCCAAGCTCGGCTCGATCGTCTTCGCCGACTCCGACCGCCTGGCGACGCTCAACTCGATCGTCCACCCGCTGGTCGGGGCGCGTTCCATGGAGCTGGAGAAGGCCGCAGGGCCGGACGCCGTCGTGATCCACGACGTACCGCTGCTCGCCGAGAACAATCTGGCGCCGCTGTACGACGTGGTGGTCGTGGTAGACGCTTCGCCCGAGACGCAGCTGGACCGGCTGGTACGGCTGCGCGGAATGGCGGAGTCCGAGGCGCGTGCGCGGATGGCTGCCCAGGCCACGCGCGAGCAGCGGCGGGCCATCGCCGATCTGGTCATCGACAACGACGGGCCGCTGGAGAATCTGGAGCCGCAGGTACGGAAGGTCTGGGCGGAGCTGATCCAGCGTGCCGCCGCGCAGCCCCGCTCTCGCTAGGCATCCGCAGACCTGTGCGAAGTTGATCGGAATACCGTTGCCGGACGCGGTGTTGGAACCGGGCAGCAAGGGGAAGGATGCGACCGTGCCCAAGAGCAATCCGGAGACGCACGTCATCGACTACCGCGCGGCCGAGCAGTTGCTGGCCGCGAGGGATCCGCGCGGTGCCGTGAAACTGCTGGACTCGGTGATAGCGGCCCACCCCGAGAACACCGCGGCCCGGCTGCTGCGTGCCCGCGCCTTCTTCGCCGCGGCCCAACTGCGCCCGGCCGAGCTCGAATTCGAGCTGGTCCTGGAGCGCGAGCCGGACAACGCCTTCGCCCACTTCGCACTGGCCCGCACCTTCGAACGGGCCGGCCGTCCGGAACAGGCCAAGCGCCACTTCCGCCTGGCGGCGGCGCTGGACCCGAAGCCGGAGTATGTAAAGGCCGCGCGCTTCGACGCGGAGACCTGACTTTCGAGGCTTGATCTCACAGAATCCAGTGGCCGTCCTGAGACCGGGGCACGTCTAGCGACCGGGACGCGGGCTGCGGCCGCCGTGGTCCGGTTCGTACGGCGGGATGTCGCGGCCCGGCTGGTAGTGCGGCCCCTGGTGGATGTGCCGCAGGACCATGAACAGATCAATGGTGACGATCAGCATCAGCACCCCGCACGCCACCGCCCAGCCGGGACGCCCCGCGAGGGCGAAGGCCGCCGTGCCCGTCCCGGCCCAGATCAGGCCCCATACACTCAGCCAGAGCCGCAGTCGCAGGGGACTGCGTGCAGTTGTCGGTTCACTCCCAGTGCGCATGGCAATCGCATCTCCTACTCCAGGATGCACCCGTATCCGTTCCCGTTCCCGTTCCCGTAAACCGAAGCCGAAGCCGAAGCCGAAGCCGAAGCCGACGTCGAGGAGCCGAGCAGTGGACAAGCAGTCTTGGGAGAGCACGGCCGCCCGTCGGGCCAGGATCCGCGGATGCCTGCTCGGCACCGAGACCCTGCTGCTTTCGGTCAACCACTCGGGTGACAGCGACTCCACCGGGGCCATCTGCGGCAGTCTGCTCGGCGTGCGGTACAGCGATGTACAACTGCCTGCATCCTGGCTGGTGTTGACCGAGGGGCGGGGCGTGATCGCCGAGCTGGCCGACGATCTGAGCCTGCAGACCGAGCACGCCACGGTGGGTTACGGCGAGCCGGTGCATCCGTACGACCGATATCCGCACAACTGAGCCGGATATACCGGGTATACCGGATACCACGGATATTCGGGACGGTGAGGGGGAGGAGTCGCTGGTGACAACCGCGTTGGTGGAGCTGCCGGAGGCGGACGAGCTGGCCGAGGCGCTGCTGGATCTGGCGGTGCCGCACGAGGACATCAATGAACTCCTCGCGCTGCGGGGCGGGATGACGGCGGACCCCGGGCTGCGCCGGCTGCTGGAGACGGGCGTCCAGGAGATGCTCGAGGACATGGGCAGGATCGGCGGAGGCGGGGAACTGCCGCGGATGCCCGATGACTCGGGCGCGCCTGCCCGCTGCTTCCCGGTGTACGTCTTTGTCGCGGCCCTCCCGTACGTACGGGCGTACCACCGGGAGCGTTCCGTGCCGGACGACGTCTCCCGTTACACGCTGGCCGACCTCGGCCGCCATATGGTCCTTCACCGCAGGCGCCGGGGCACCGGCGGACTGTTGATACCGGGCTGGCTGGGGCTGCACTTCCGGGGCGAGATCTACCAGTTGGGGCGGTTGCAGTTCCAGCGGTCCCGGCTCGGCGGGCGGAGCGGCGAGGCCGTGAGGGCGGCCGGACTGCCGCTGGGGCCGGGGGACTTCGCGCTGAATGTGCACATCCCCGACTTCCTCGGGCCGATCACGCCCGCGGCGTGCGACCGGTCCCTCGCCCGGGCCAGGGAGTTTTTCGCGCGCCACTTCCCCGAGGAGACGTACCGGGTCGCCACCTGCCACTCATGGCTGCTCGACCCGCAGCTCGCCGAGTATCTGCCGAAGGAATCCAACATCGTCCGCTTCCAGCACCGCTTCCGTTCCGCGTACGAGAAGAAGGAGGCGGAGGACGACGTTCCGGTCGGCTTTGTGTTCGGCGATCCGGAACTGCCGCTCGACGCGCTGCCGCGCCGCACGACGCTGGAGCGCGCGATCGGCGACCATCTGCGGGCGGGCCGCCACTGGTACTCCGGCCACGGCTGGTTCGAGCTCTGAACACCGTGCCGGACAAGCGAAGTCGAAGTTTTTGAAGTCGGGGCCCGGGGGGAGCGATGAGTCCCGGGCCGCCTCCCGGTCTACCTCTGCGAAAGCACTACGGAACGCTTACGGAGGAGACCACGATGTCCGCAACGACCGCCACCGCCGTCACCACGACCGCCACCACCGGGACGACCCTGGGCCGCCGCTCGCACCTCGCCGTGCGCACGCTCCAGATCTTGCTCGCGGTGTTCATGGGCATCGCGAGCGCCGCGCCCAAGCTCATCGGCCACTCCTCCGCGGCGGAGTCCTTCGACAAGATCGGCTTCGGTGACTGGTTCATGTATCTCACCGGCGGTCTGGAGCTGGCCGGCGCGATCGCGCTGGTGATCCCGATCCTCTCCGGGCTTTCGGCGCTCGCCTTCATGGGCCTGATGATCGGCGCTTTCATCACTCAGGTGACGGTGTTCGACGGCCAGTACGCGATCACGCCGGTGATCCTCTTCGTCGTCTTCGGCGGGATCGCCTGGGTGCGGCGCAATCACACGGCGGAGCTCGTCGCTCTCGTACGCAAGCGCCTCTAGCCGCAGGGGGTCCGCTCGGCGGGCACCGTCCGCTCGGTCCGCTCGGCGGGCTCGGGAAAGGCCGCACCCGCGACGGGTGCGGCCTCCCTCCGTTCCGCCGTGGCAGGGCACGGATCCGCTGGCGCTTGAGGCTCGCCCGAGGGGGTATATCGGGCATACCCTGGTATTTGACATCCGGCTCGGACGGTAGGGGGTGCCCTGATGGTCGAGGAGCTGGTGACTGCGGGCGTGGTGGCGGCGTCCGGCTGTCTGGCGTATGTCATGGCGGCCGCCAAGGTGATCAAGCAGTACGAGCGAGGTGTGGTCCTGCGCCTCGGCCGGTTGCGCAGTGACGTGCGCGGCCCGGGTTTCACCATGATCGTGCCCATCGTGGACCGGCTCCGTAAGGTCAATCTGCAGATCGTGACCATGCCGGTGCCCGCGCAGGACGGCATCACGCGGGACAACGTGACGGTGCGGGTCGACGCGGTGATCTATTTCAAGGTCGTCGACGCCGCCGATGCCGTGATCCGGGTGGAGGATTACCGGTTCGCGGTCTCGCAGATGGCGCAGACGTCGTTGCGGTCGATCATCGGCAAGAGCGATCTGGACGATCTGCTGTCGAACCGCGAAAAGCTCAATCAGGGGCTGGAGTTGATGATCGACAGTCCGGCCATCGGCTGGGGCGTGCAGATCGACCGGGTGGAGATCAAGGACGTCTCACTGCCGGAGACGATGAAGCGGTCGATGGCGCGGCAGGCGGAGGCGGACCGAGAGCGGCGGGCCCGCGTCATCAACGCGGACGCCGAGCTCCAGGCGTCCAAGAAGCTGGCCGAGGCGGCCGGCGTGATGGCGGAACAGCCCGCGGCGCTTCAGCTGCGGCTGCTCCAGACCGTGGTAGCCGTCGCCGCGGAGAAGAACTCCACCCTGGTGCTGCCATTCCCGGTGGAGCTGCTGCGGTTCCTGGAACGGGCGGCTCAGCCGCCAGGACAGCCGCAGGCGGTGGAGTCGCACGCCGGTTCACAGGCCGTGGATGCGCAGGCCGAGTCCCAGCCGCCGCAAGTGGAGTCGCAGTCACCGCAGTCACAGCCCGCACAGGCACCCGCGCAGCCACCGCCACCGCCGCAGGCCGTCCCGCCGCTCGCGCCGCCATCGGTGCCGCCTGCGGCCTGACCGGTCGCAGCACCGTCGTCGCGGGTCGCGGGTCGCGGGTCGCGGGTCGCAGGTCGCGGGGCGCTCGGGCGGTTGTCGGTGCCCATTGTCAGACCCCACCCGTAAGGTCGTAGATCCAGTACTTCGGTACATCCGCATACGACCTGTGGGTGGGAGGCGACCCTGTGACGTCCGACATGCTGCGCCTGCGGGAGACGCTGCACACCTGTGCCGCGGTCTTCATTCCGGCACCGCTGCCCCGCGAGGGCCGGGTCGCCTTCTGGGATCCGGACGGCGACCGGCTCCGGGGCGCGACCGGCGAACTCACCGTCGTAGGCCGCGACGACACAGGCACCGACACAGGCACCGACACAGGCGTCCGCAGCCGCACCGTTCCCGCCCTGCTGCTGCCGGTCGCCGAGGCCGTACCGCTGCTGACCCGCGCCCGCCACCACCCAGCCGCGCACGCGGCCGCGGCCTGCTGGGGCGCGGCCGCACTGCACGCCGTCCATCTGGTGGCGCGCGGCAGACTGCTGCCCGGACTGACCGCGGCCGATCATGACGCGTGGCGCGCGGGGCCCCTGGACGCGGCCGACATCGCCCAGCTGCGGGCCATCGCCGCCGCCATGCCGTACGAGGCGCATGCCGTCCCCGTCCCCGTCCCCGATCTGCGGCCGTTGCAGTTGCCCGACCCCGAGGCGCTGGTGAGGTCGTTCTTCGACGCGGTGGCCGACACCCTGCCGCGTACGCCGGCCGCCGCTTACGCCGCGGGGGCGCCGTTCGCGGCTGCCTCCGCCCAGCATCTGCCCGGCGCGCGGGAGTGGGCGGCGGAGGCCGCGGCGGGCATGGACGCGGGGGTGCGGATCTCGCTGCGCCTCGACCTGTCCGCGTTCGAGCTCTTCGACATCGGGGAGGAGGAAGACGGGGCGGAGCGCAACGCCGGGGCGGCCCTCGTCCAGGTGCACAGCCTCGCCGATCCGACGCTCGTCATCGACGCGGCCCGGCTGTGGGCGGGCGACGGGGACGAGCACTTCGGGCCGCGCGCCCGGATCGACGCGGTGCTGGCGCTGCGCCGCGCTGCCCGGGTCTGGCCGCCGCTCGCCGGCCTCCTCGAGCGGAACGTGCCCGATGTGCTGCCGCTCACCGAGGACGAGCTGTACGAGCTGCTGGGACCGGGGGCGGCACGGCTGGCGGCGGCCGGGGTGGCCGTGCACTGGCCGAAGGAACTGGCTCGTACGCTCTCGGCCGCCGCGGTCGTACGGCCCGCGCCCGGCTCGGCGACGGACGGCACACCCTTCTTCGACAGCGAGGAACTGCTCAAGTTCAACTGGCAGTTGGCGCTCGACGGGGATCCACTGACCGAGCGCGAGATGGACAGGCTGGCCGAGTCGCACCGCCCGATCGTGCGGCTGCGGGACCAGTGGGTGGTGGTCGACCCCGATCTCGTACGCAAGGCGCGCAAGCGGGAGTTGGGGCTGCTACAGCCGGTCGACGCGCTCGCGGTGGCGCTGACCGGCACGGCAGACGTGGAAGGCGAGACGGTGGAGGCGGTGCCGACGGGCGCGCTGGCCACCCTTCGCGACCGGCTCACCGCGGCCTCCACCCCGGTCGCACCCCCGCCTGCCCTCGCCGCCACGCTGCGCGACTACCAGCTGCGGGGCCTCGCCTGGCTCGACCTGATGACCTCGCTCGGGCTCGGCGGCTGCCTCGCGGACGACATGGGCCTGGGCAAGACGGTCACGGTGATCGCCCTCCACCTCCACCGCGACCGCACCGCCCCGACGCTGGTCGTCTGCCCCGCCTCCCTGCTCGGCAACTGGCAGCGGGAGATCACCCGCTTCGCCCCCGGCGTGCCGGTGCGCCGCTTCCACGGCGCCGACCGCACCCTGCCCGAGCTCGACGGCGGCTTCGTCCTCACCACGTACGGCACGATGCGCACCAGCGCGGACCGGCTGGCCGCGCACACCTGGGGGATGGTCGTCGCCGACGAGGCGCAGCACGTCAAGAACCCGTTCTCGGCGACCGCCAAAGCCCTGCGCACCATCCCCACCCCGGCCAGGGTCGCGCTGACCGGCACGCCCGTCGAGAACAACCTCTCCGAGCTGTGGGCGCTGCTGGACTGGACGACCCCAGGACTGCTCGGCCCCCTGAAGGCCTTCCGCTCCCGCCACGCACGCCTCGTGGAGAACGGCGAGGACGACGACGCCGTCGAGCGGCTGTCCCGGCTGGTCCGACCCTTCCTGCTGCGCCGCAAGAAGTCCGATCCGGGCATCGTGCCCGAGCTGCCGCCGAAGACGGAGTCCGACCATCCCGTGGCGCTCACCCGGGAGCAGGCGTCGCTGTACGAGGCGGTCGTACGGGAGACGATGGCGGCGATCGAGAGCGCGGAGGGTATCGCGCGGCGCGGGCTTGTGATGAAGCTGCTGACCGGCCTCAAGCAGATCTGCAACCACCCGGCGCAGTATTTGAAAGAGCACAGCCTGAAGGAGCACAGTGCGGGGGACGGCACCGCGCGGCTGGCCGGCCGCTCCGGCAAGCTCGCACTCCTCGACGAACTCCTCGAGACGATCCTGTCCGAGGACGGCTCGGTCCTGATCTTCACCCAGTACGTCTCTATGGCCCGCCTGCTCTCCGCGCACCTCACGTCCCGGGGGATCGGGTCCCAACTCCTCCACGGGGGAACGCCGGTGGCGGAGCGCGAGCGCATGGTGGACCGCTTCCAGTCCGGTGAGATCCCGGTCTTCGTGCTCTCCCTCAAGGCGGCCGGCACCGGCCTGAATCTGACCCGGGCGGGCCATGTCGTGCACTTCGACCGCTGGTGGAATCCGGCGGTGGAGGAGCAGGCGACGGACCGCGCGTACCGCATCGGCCAGACACAGCCGGTGCAGGTCCACCGGCTGATCGCGGAGGGCACGGTGGAGGACCGGATCGCCGACATGCTCGCATCCAAGCGGGCGCTGGCCGATGCGGTCCTCGGCTCCGGCGAGGCGGCCCTGACCGAGCTGACCGACCGTGAGCTGGCAGACCTCGTCTCGCTGCGGAGGCCGTCATGACGCCTCGCACGCCTTCCCGTTACGACGACCGCCGGCGGACGTTCCCGGCCCTGGAGCCGCTCACGGGCGAGGAGTTCGCGTCCAGCTGGTGGGGCAACGCCTGGGTGGAGGCGCTGGAGGACACCGCGCTGGACCGGGCGCGGCTGACCCGGGGGCGTGCGTACGCGAGCCGCGGCCATGTCGACGCGATCACGGTCATGCCGGGCCGGGTCATGGCGTACGTCCACGGCACCAGACCGCGCCCGTACCGCACGGAGATCCGCCTGCGTACGCTCACCGACGACGACTGGGACGAGTTCCTGGCCGTGGCGGCGGCCCGCCCCGACCACATCGCGGCGCTGCTCGACAAGGACGTACCGCATGCGCTGGCAGCCGTGGCGGACCTCCTTCCCACGCCCGGCGACCTGATCCCCGACTGCTCCTGCCCGGACGACGGTTACCCCTGCAAGCACGCGGCCGCGCTCTGCTACCAGACGGCCAGGCTGCTCGACCAGGACCCCTTCGTACTGTTCCTGATGCGCGGTCGTGGTGAACGCGAAATCCTCGCCGACCTCTCCCATCGCAACGCGACCCGGTCGGCTGCCGAGCGAACGAGCGCCGCGACCGCCGCGCCCGTGCCGACGGTCCTTGCCCGCGAGGCGCTCGCCCCGCGCTCGCTCCCGGCTCTCCCGCCCCCGTTCCCCGTGCCCAGCCACCCGGGCCGCCCCCCGGCCTACCCCCACACGCCCGGCGCGCCCGACCCCCTCGCCCTGGACCTCCTCGCCACCGAGGCGGCCGCCCGCGCCCACACCCTTCTCACCACCGGCGCCGACCCCACCGCGGAGCTGACCCAATGGCAGGACGCGGTCCGGCTTGCCGCTGCCCACCCCGGCTCGGGCCTGACCGCCTCCACCCGCGCGCTCTACCGCGACCTCGCCTCCGCCACCGACCACACCCCCACCGACCTGGCCCGCGCGGTGGCCGCCTGGCGGCAGGGCGGCCGCGAGGCCCTAGCCGTACTCGAAGAGCCCTGGGACCCGCCCGCGGGCCCCTTCGACCGCGCCCGCCCGGCCCTGATCGCTGCCGACTTCCCCCACTTCCGCCCCTGGCGCAACCACCTCTCCACCCGCTCCCTCCAACTCCGCTTCGGCCGCGACGGCCTCTGGTACGGCTATGAATCGGACCCGGACCGCGAGGACTGGTGGCCCCGCGGCACCCCCGACGCCGACCCGGTGGGCGCTCTCACCGCACTGCTGGGCAGGTGACCGACCAGGCTTTCTGCCCAGAACCTGCAGTCGGCCGAAGGGGGCCTCGTGGAAGCCGAGTTGGTGGCACTGGCGACGGCGGGAGCGACCGCGCTCGTCCAGCAGATGGTCACGGACACCTGGACTTCGGTGCGGGAGCACGCAGTGAGCTTCTTCTCCCGCGGCTCCACCCACCCCCGAGAGCGTCGCCGCCGACCTGGACACCGCCCGCGCCGAACTGGTCGACGCCCAGCAGTACAGGGACGAGGAGGCGGCCGCCGACATCCAGGCCGAATGGCGCTCCCGCATGCGCCGCACCCTCCGAGCGGACCCGGAGTCCGCGGCGGAACTGCGCACGCTGCTCGACGAGTTGTCGCCGGGGGAGACCGCCCCGCAGCGGCTCGACGTCCACAACACGATCAGCGGCGGCACACAGCACGGTCCGGTGATCCAGTCGGGCACGATCGGGAACATCCACTTCGGCAGCCAGCGCGGCTGAGCCGGGGCCGTTGGGCGCTAGCGGGAGGCCGCGAACGGGACGAACGCCGCCCAGGAGCCGTCTGTGAAGGCGAGTTGCGCGCCTGCCTTGTCCTTGGAGTCCCGGACGTGGACGGTGCCGGGGGCGGAGGCGACCTCTATGCACTCGGGGCCTTCGCTTGTGCTGTAGCTGCTCTTGAACCACTTCAGTCCGGCGGCACGGTCGGCAGAGGGCTTGATGGTCATGTCTCTCCCAGCACTTTCTCGATGAATGCCAGTGACTCCCGTGGAGTCAAAGCCTGCGCCCGGATGATCCCATAGCGTGCTTCAAGGACGCGGACCTTATTCCGCTCAGCCGTCACGTGACTGGAGAACGCGGCCTCCGAATGCGCTGCCTTCTGCCCGTTCTTGGGATCCAGCAGCAGGAACGATCCCGGGAGACCCGCATGGTCCTCGCGGTCCGTCGGCATCACCTGAATCTCCACGTTCCGCAACTGGCCGATCTCCAGCATCCGTTCGAGCTGCCCGCGCATCACCATCCTGCCACCGACCGGGCGGCGCAGCGTCACCTCTTCCTGGACAAAACTCAAGAACGGCGCCGGCCGCCGCTCGAAGATCTCCCGCCGGGCCATACGCGCGGCCACATTCCGCTCGATGGCATCCTCGTCCAGCATCGGCCGGTGCATGCGGTACAGCGCCTGGGCATACTTCTCGGTCTGAAGGAGCCCGTGAATAACGGCGCTCGCGTACGCGCCCAACTCGACCGCATCCGCCTCCAACTTGGCGAGATCCCGCACCTTCCTGGGATACCGGGCCCGTTCCACGTCCTCCTTGAACGCAGCCAGGATTCCGCCCGCCCCCAGCGCCTCGTCCGCCCTGTCCAGGAACTCCGGTTTCGGGATGCGCCGTCCCCGCTCGACCGCTGAGACCTGGTGCTCGGTGTAGCCGATCGCCCTGCCGAGCTCGGCCTGGGTCAAGTGGATCCGTTCCCGCCACAGCCTGACCTGTTTGCCGACGGTCTTGAGGAGTTCCGCCGTCCCCTCGTCCCAGTCCGGCTGCTGTTCCGCCTCGTCGTTCATCGGCCCTGTCGTATCCGCCATGTCGTCCCACCTTCGCCGCGCCCCTGCCCAACGTCGCCCTGCGCACTGCGTCACGCCCGACAACCCGGACAGCACGCCTCCGAGCTTGGACAATCACGCTGCGTACCGACAACGCTCCTGTTCAGATTACGCACGCACGGACACGCTGAGTGATGTGAATCACGAAACCGTCAGTACCGAACTCCCCGTTTCCACCCACCGCTTCACGGTCCGGCTGAGCGCGACTCGCCGTGGCGCCCGCCTCGCCCGACGACTCGCCACTCAGCAACTCGACGCCTGGGGCTGGCCGTACGACTCCGACTCCTCCCGTACGGCTGCCCTCCTTGTGGCTGAACTCGCCGCGAATGCCATCACGCACGGTCGTGTCCCCGGCCGGGATTTCCGGGTGGGGCTCACCGTTATTCCTCCTGGCACGCTCCGTATGGAGGTCAGCGATGCCCGCCGCGACCGCGGGCTGCCCGCCCCGGCTGACCTTGGGTCCGCACCTCTCGACTCCGAGGGCGGTCGCGGCCTGCTTCTCGTCGACGCCCTCGCTGCCGACTGGGGCGTCGACGACAGCGACGCCGTCTTGAAGACCGTCTGGTGTTCGATCGCCCTGGGCCCCAGCGTCACTGGGGCCCGGCGGGTGACAAGTCCTCCGCCCAACTGACCAGCGTGGCGAAGTCCGCCTCCCGCAGCCCCCGCCGCGGATGGATCCGCAAGAGCAGCGCCGGCGCGTCGTGGTGCGCCGCGACGTGCGCCGTGTCCAGGTCCGTGATCATGTCGTCCACCCAGGCGAACGGGCGCCCCGCCGCCCACTCCAGCAGCGGCCGGGTCTTCCAGTACAGCCCGTCCGGGTCCTTCGCGAAGAGTTCCGGCCACTCGATCACCGGCAGGTCGGCGGGCAGGCCGACGCCCGGGGCGATCATGGTGTTGGCCTCGTGCATCCAGGTGGTGGCCCAGGCCAGTTCGAAGGGAAGGCCCGTCAGCCGTGGGCCGTGGGCCGGGTTGAGGTAGATGCGCAGGCCCCGGCGGTGGCGCCGGGAGCCCGAGGGCTGGTTGGAGAGCCAGTACGAGGGGTGCAGGCGGTGTGTCGCGTAGCCGCGCAGGCGCGGCAGACGCGCCGCGTACGGGTTGAGTGGGCCGTCGACGTCGAGTAGGAGCAGCGGGCGATCCGTCATGGGGGAGAACTGCCCATTGCGGGGCCGGAATACGGCAGGCAGCCGTCGACAGCTCCGGAATGGTCCTGCCCGCTCAGCCGTCGAGGTAGTGGACACCCGTGAGTTGTTGTGATTTCTCCCATAGGGCCCAGGCTGTGTCGTGGTCGCGGCCTGGGCCGGTGAACGCCGAGGGCTGCACGCGCGCGTGGAGCTTGGGGCCGGTCGGGCCGTAGAAGCTGTCCGGCACCGCGTCGGGGGAAGTTGCGGCGTAGAGGATCGGAACGACAGCTTGTTCTGCGGGCCGTCCGATCAGCGCCGCCACCGTTTTCGTCACGAGCCGCAGCGCGGGTGAGGGGTAGGTGGTGTGCAGCGGTGTCTTCGCCATGCCCGGGTGGGCGACGAAGCTTCTGGCCGTGGAGCCAGTCGCTTGCAGGCGACTTTGGAGTTCGCGGCCGAAGAGTACGTTGGCGAGCTTCGAGCGGTTGTAGGCCCGGCCCGGTGAGTAGGTGCCACTACCGTCGAGACGGTCCAGGTCCAAGTCGGCGCTCGTATACAGCGCGGACGCGACGACGACGATCCGCGGATCATGGCCTTTGCCGAGCAGATCCAGCAGCAGGCCGGTCAGCGCGAAGTGGCCCAGGTGGTTCGTCGCGAACTGGCTCTCCACGCCCTCGGCGCTCAACGTGAGCGACTGGCTGCTGATCCCGGCGTTCTCGATCAGCAGGTCGACCGCCGCGAACCGGTCGTGCAACGCGGCCGTGAACCGGCGCACCGAGGCCAGGTCGAGCAGGTCGAGTTCCATCACCACCGCTTCACCCGGACCTTGGGGCAGTTCGGTGCGCACGAGTTCGGCCTTGGCTGTGTTCCTCACCGCCATGACTACTCGTGCGCCGTGGGCGAAAAGCGATCGTGTGATCGCCAGTCCGAGACCGCTTGCGGCGCCAGTGACAACGGCGGTACGTCCGGCCAGGTCGGGCATGTCATCGGTGGACCATGAGAGGGCAGGAAATCGGGGAGAACGAGTGCTCATGCGCCGACGCTAAACTTTGACATCAGTGTCAAGGTCAAGGAAGCGTCCGAGCGGTAAGCGACTGCGAGTGGAGAAGCATGACGATCGGCGAGTTGAGTCGAGCGACCGGCGTCAGCACCCGCTCGCTGCGCTACTACGAGCAGCAGGGCATCCTCACGTCCGAACGCCGGGCCAATGGGTATCGCGACTACGGTCCTGAAGCGCCCGAAGTGGTCCTCCGCATCCGTGCGCTGCTGGCCATCGGCCTGCCGACTGACAAGATCCGCGACATCCTGCCCTGCGAAGGCGCGGCGGGACGGCAGCCCGAGGTCTGCCCCACACTGCTGGCGAAGATCCGCGAGATCCGCGACAGCGTTTCCGAGCAGGCCGCAGAGCTGTCCCGTACCAGCGACGCTCTTACCCGCTACCTCAGCGATAACTTCGCCTGACCGAGCCTGTGTTGCTCGCCTCTGTCTAGGGTGGAGCCATGGCACTCCAAGATCCGACGAGCGAGCTGATGGCCGACCCCTACGCCGTGTACACGCGGCTCCGCGAGGCCGGGCCCGTACACCGCATCGCTGGGACGGACGGGCTGCCGGCCTGGCTTGTCACCCGCTACGACGACGTACGCCAGGCACTTGCCGATCCCCGGCTCTCCCTGGACAAGCGCAACGCGGCACCCGGCGGCTACCGGGGGATGGCGCTGCCGCCGGCGCTGGACGCGAACCTGCTCAACATGGACCCGCCGGACCACACCCGCATCCGGCGTCTGGTGTCCCAGGCGTTCACCCCGCGTCGCGTCGCGCAGCTGCGCGAGCCGATCCGGAAAACAGCCGATCAGCTGCTGGACGCCATCGCCCCGTACGGACGCGCCGACCTGATCGCCTCGTACGCCGCGCCTCTGCCGATCAACGTCATCTGCGACCTGCTCGGCGTGGCCCCTGAAGACCGGCGCGATTTCCGGGCGTGGACCGACGCCCTCGTTGCCCCGGATCCTGCGGAGCCGTCACGGGCGAAGGAAGCGGTCGGTGGCATGCTGGCGTTCTTCACCCAGCTCATCGCCCGCAAGCGCGCCGAGCCGGCCGACGACCTGCTCTCTGCCCTGATCGCGGTACGCGACGAGGAAGACCGGCTGAGCGAGGACGAGCTGATGTCCCTGGCCTTCCTCATCCTGTTCGCCGGATACGAGAACACCGTCCACCTCATCGGCAACGCCACCCTGGCCCTGCTCAGCCACCCCGACCAACTGGCCGCGCTGCGCGCCGACCCTGGCCGACTGGGCGGCACCGTCGAGGAGTTGGCCCGTTACGACGGCCCCGTACCGCTTGCCATCCGCCGCTTCCCCACCGAGGACATCACCGTCGGAGGCGTCACGATCCCGGCGGGCGAGACCGTCCTGCTCTCGCTCGCGGCCGCCCACCGCGACCCGCACCGTTTCACCGACCCCGACCGTCTCGACATCGGCCGCGACGCGACTGGCCACCTCGCGCTCGGCCATGGCATCCACTACTGCCTGGGCGCCCCCCTGGCCCGGATGGAGACCGAGATCGCTCTCGCCGCGCTGCTGGAGCGGTTTCCGCGGCTGGAGCTCGACGTCCCGTACGGCGAACTGCGATGGCGGCCTTCGATGCGGGCCCGTGGTCTGCTCACCCTGCCCGTGCGCTACTGACCCCCGGGGCGCTCGCAGGAAAGCCGCGCTCTCAGAAGTCGGCGAGTGTCGGCTCGTCCAGCCGCGCCACCGAGTCCTGCCCGTACGCCTTCTCGTACGCCTCCCGGATCCGCTCGATGAGCGGACTCCGGGTCGCGGCCTCCTGGGCCGGATACAGCAGGATCAGCTCGTACGACCGCTCCTTCTCGATGGTGCCGTTGGAGTCGCGCCACTGCCCGCGCCCGTCCTGGATCGTCAGCCCGGACGGGAAACCCGGCGTGACATTCCGGTCGACGAAGGCCATGAACTGCTCATCGGTCACATCGGGCCCGCCGTCGGGCCGCTCCGTACCGAAGAACAGTCGCGTCTCGATGTACGCACTGCCATGCGCCGCCGCGGTGGACCGGGCGGTGGACGCCTTGGGTTTCTGGCTGTCCAGCGCGGCGGTGGCGGCGGGCGCACCCACGGCCAGCACGGCGAAGGTGGCACCGGCGACGGAGAGCAGAGTGCGCTGCTTCAAGCTGGGCACGGGTGGGGGTTCCTTCCTCCGGTGGTCTGCACGGCGGGCTGCCACGTGCGCGTTCACTCTGGCAAGCGTCCGTCGCCGCTGCGCGCCGGGACGCCAACTTCGGCCGGATCCCACTCGGATGGGGACTTCGTCAAGCCGGTATGCCGACAGACTGGAATCCCCAGAACGTCACGAGGAGGACCACATGGTTGCTGCGGACGCCGAGCGGCCCGCGGATCTGATCATTGAAGGGTGCATCGCCCTCGTACACGACGAAGAGAAAGGGATCGGCTTCCTCCAGGACGCCGCCGTCGTCGTACGCGGCCGGCTCATCGAGGCCGTCACCTCCGCGCGTGCCGTGGCCGGACTCCCCGCCGTCGAGCGCATCGACGGGCGTGGGCAGCTCGCCATGCCCGGGCTGATCAACTGCCATACCCACACACCGATGGTCGCCCTGCGCGGAATCGCCGAGGACATGCCCGTCGAGGAGTGGTTCAACGACTGGATCTGGCCCATCGAGTCCAACCTCACCGACCGGGTCGTCGAGCTCGGTGCCCAGCTGGCCTGTGCCGAGATGATCCGGGGCGGGGTCACCGCGTTCGCCGATCACTACTTCTCGATGGACAAGGTGGCCGCCGCCGTGGCGGACAGCGGGCTGCGGGCCAATCTCGGCTGGGCCTACTTCTCCAGTCAGGGCGCCGAGGGGCGCGAGCGTTCCCTCGACTTCGCGCTGCGGATGCGGGGCGCGGCCGAGGGGCGGATCACCACGTCGCTGGCTCCGCACGCCCCGTACACCGTCGACGACGGCGATCTCGAGGTCACCGCCGCGCTGGCTCGTGAGCATGGGCTGCTCGTGCACATCCACGCGGCTGAGAATGCGGCGCAGACGGAGAACAGCCTTGCGCGGTGCGGCCGTACGCCCGTCGAGGTGCTCGAGCGGGCCGGGCTGCTGGATGTGGATGTGCTCATCGCGCACGGCACCGGGATCACCGAGAAGGACCTGTCCGTACTGCGGCGGGGCGCCGGGCGGATCGCGGTCGCCAGTGCGCCCAAGGGGTACCTCAAGTTCGCCTGGGACACCACTCCGATCCGGGCGCTCGCCTCCGCGGGGATTCCCGTCGGTCTGGCCACCGACGGAGCCGCTTCGAACGGCACCCTCGATGTGTGGGAGAGCATGGCACTCACCGCACTGGTGCAGAAGTCCGTGGAGAACGACCCGACCTGGCTGACCGCCCGCCAGGCGCTCGGCCACGCAACCACCCAGAGCGCGCGGGCCATTGGGCTCGGTGATCAGATCGGCGCGCTCGCCCCCGGGCGGCGGGCCGACCTGATTCTGGTGGATCTCACCGGGCCGCACACCCAGCCGCTGCACGACATCGCCGCGACCCTTGTGCACAGCGCGCGCTCCAGTGACGTACGGACCACCGTCGTCGACGGGCGGATCCTGATGCGGGACCGGCGGCTGCTGACCCTTGACGTACCCGCGATCGTCGCCGAACTCGCCGGTCAGCTGCCCGCGTTGACCGAGCGCCGTAAAGGCCGCCGGATCCAGGACTACGACGGTTAGCGGACCGGAGTGCGGCCACGACGGCCAGTTCGACAATCCGCACACTCGATAGAGTGAAAGGTTTATGTGCCATAACCCTATTGGTCTCATGGCGTTATTCCGGTGCGGGTGAGTGCCCGTGAACGTCTTCTGAAGGCAGGGAACCCATGAGGCAGGTTCACCGAAAGGGTCTGGCCACCGTGATGCTCACGGGTGGCGCGCTCGCCATTTCGGGCTACGCGCACGCAGACTCGAACGCGGACGGCGGTGCGGCCCGTTCGCCGGGACTGCTGGCCGGCAACACGGTGCAGCTTCCCGTGAACGTCCCGGTAAATGTGTGCGGCAACACGGTCAATGTCGTCGGACTGCTCAACCCTGCGGCCGGAAATTCCTGCGCCAACTCCCGCCAGGGAGGCGGTGGTTGGCAGACCGGGTCCTCCGGCGCCACCGCCGACAGTGGCGGAAAGGATTCGCCCGGCGTCCTGTCCGGCAACAGCGTCCAGGTTCCCATCGATATCCCCGTCAACGTCACCGGGAACTCCGTGAACGTCGTCGGTATCGGGAACGCCGCAGTCGGCAACTCCTCGTCCAACACCCCCGGCAAGCCGCCGGTCCGGCCGCGGCCCGCCACCCCGCCGAGGGCCGCAGCGCCGCACACCCCCGCGCCGCAGCCACCCGGTCCGGACGTGGCGCTCGCCCGCACCGGTGCCGGACCCGTCGCGTACACCGTGCCGGCCGGTGCCGCGATGCTGCTCGGCGGCATGGTGCTCTACCGCCGCTTCCGGCCCGCGCAGGAGTCCGGGCGCCGCGCCTAGTCCGGGCGCCGCGCCCAGTCCGAGCCCTCCGCTCATGGGCCCGGGGGCCCCGCCTGGGCGCGCCAGGACGCCAGCACCCCCTCGATCACCGCCGCCACCCGCGTCCGCGCCTCGTGGCGGGCGACCCCGGCCATCAGCAGGGCGTCGTACTCCGTGTCGAGATGCCGTACGGACGCCCGCACCGCGGCCGTCACCGCACCCACCTCCATGGAGCGGCCCGCCGCGGTGCGGCCCACCCGGCCGCTGCCGCGCACCGAGGCGTGCGCCGCGACGTCCCGGGCGCGGGCGGGCGGACAGCCGGGGAACAGCCGCAGGATCTCGGCGGTGAGGTCGGCCGTGAACCGTACGTCCTCGGCCGCCCTGCGCACCGCGTCCCGCTCGCGGCGGCGGGCCCGCGCATCCGCGTCCGCCAGGCACGCCGACTCGGCCCGGGCCAGTGCCGCCTCCTCGACGAGCAGCCCCTGGCGTTCGTACCGCTTGCGGCGGCGGTTGAAGCGGACCACCACCGCGCACAACGAACTCGCCTCGCGGGCACGGCGGGTGAGCGCCGCACTGCCCCGCGGCAGATACACCAGGTGGCCAAGGTCGGCGCAGTCCAGACAGACCGGCGCGTTGAACTCCAGCAGATGCAGCGGAAGAGGCCCCTTACGGCACTCCGCGCAGTGCCGCTGCTTCAGTGGTTCGATCACCACCAGGTCCATGCCCGGAGGGTACCCACCAGGTACGCTCCGCTCCCATGACGCTGCTGCACTGTGCCGTGCTCGACGACTACCAGGGCGTCGCGCTCGCCATGGCGGACTGGTCGGCCCTCGCGCGCGAGGTCGAAGTCCGGTCGGTGCAAAGCCACTTCACGTCCGAGGACGAGGTGGCCGAAGCCGTCGGCGACTGCGAGATCCTCGTCGCGATGCGCGAACGGACCCCCTTCCCCGAATCGCTGTTCGCCCGCCTGCCGCGCCTCAAGCTGCTGATCACCTCCGGCATGCGCAATGCCTCCATCGACCTCGAAGCAGCGGCCCGGCACGGCGTCACCGTCTGCGGCACCGCCAGCAACTCCGAACCGCCCGTCGAGCTGACCTGGGCGCTCATCCTCGGTCTGGCCCGCCATGTGGTGCGGGAGGGCTCGGCCTTCCACCAGAACGGCCCCTGGCAGTCCACGGTCGGCGCCGATCTGCACGGCCGCAGGCTCGCGCTCGTCGGCCTCGGCAAGATTGGCGCGAAAGTCGCCCGCGTCGGCCAGGCCTTCGGCATGGAGGTGATCGCCTGGAGTCAGAACCTCGACGACGAGCGGGCCGCCGAGCATGGAGTCGTACGGGCGCACTCCCTCGGGGAGTTGCTCGAAGCCGGTGACTTCGTCTCCGTACATCTGCAGCTCAGCGACCGCACCCGCGGTCTGATCGGGGCGAGCGAGCTCAAGCGGATGCGGCGCACCGCATATCTCGTCAACACCTCGCGGGCCGCGATCGTCGACCAGGCGGCGCTCGTACAGGCCCTGCACGACGGCTGGATCGCCGGGGCGGGCTCCGACGTCTTCGAGACCGAGCCGCTGTCCGCCGACGACCCGCTGCGCACCGCGCCGAACTTCCTCGGCCTGCCACACCTCGGCTATGTCACCCGGCGCAACTACGAGGGGTACTTCCAGCAGGCCGTCGAGGACATCGCCGCGTATCTCGCCGGCCGGCCGGAGCGTACGCTCAGCGCACGCCCGGCGCAGCCGCCCCGATGAACTCCGACAGCGTCTCGCGGGCCTGCTCCGAACGCTGCGACCGGTCCGTCTCGTCCGGCGCCTCGTGCATGCAGTTCGTCACCTCGAAGGCGGACGCGGCCAGCTCCAGTGCCTGGACGTCGTCACAGACCAACTGGACGCGGATCAGCGCCTGATGGGCCGCTGAGCGCAGCCGGTACGAGTCGATGCGCGCCTCCTCGGCGACCGCGCTGCCCGGCGACTCCTTCGCCCGGTGCCAGCGGTCGTTCTGGCCGCGCCGGTAGTCGACGAGCGCGCCCGCGAAGGCGCTGTACGCGGAGATCCGTTCCTGGCGCAGCTGTTCGGCGCGGGTGAGGGCGGCGGTGCGTTCGGCCGCCTGGCGCTGGAAGAAGTGGGTGGCGATCGAGCCCAGCAGGGTGCCTATGACCGCGATGACGGCTGTCTCCATGGTGCGTACTCCCCGAAGGATGTCAACAAGCGGTCTGAATAGGCAGTCTGAACAAGCGGTCTGAGCAACGGATCTGAACAGGGATCTGAATAATCGTTCGAGCGGGGGTCGCAGGTCTTGCTAGCTTGATCGACGTGGCGAAACTCAATCAGATCATCGCAGTCGAGAAAGGCGTCAAGTCCAAGGCGCACCAGGACCTGACGGCGGCCCATCACGGGCTGCAGAAGCCTGCGCTGCTGGCCGGAATCTCGCGTACGTACCAGCCCAAGGACGAGGAGGGCGAGCAGCTGCCGCCCGAGTCCACGCGGGTCCAGGTCAAGGCCGAGGACGTGCTGCGCGAGACCGCGAAGACGCTGACCCGGCTGTTCGACGTGACCGCCACCAAGGACTGGGCCAACTGCGCCGCACGCGCCGATGTGACGGTGGACGGGCGCGTCCTGGTGAGCGAGGTGCCGGTGGCGTATCTCCTCTTCCTCGAGAAGCAGTTGACGGACATCAACACCTTTGTGCGCAAGCTCCCGGTGCTCGATGCCTCGGAGTCCTGGACGCAGGACCCGTCGACCGACGCGTGGAAGACCGAGTCGGTACGCACTCTCCGTACGAAGAAGGTCCCCCGCAATCATGTGAAGGCGGAGGCGACCGAGAAGCACCCGGCGCAGGTCGAGGTGTACTACGAGGACATTCCTGTCGGTTACTGGACGACCGTGAAGTTCTCCGGTGCGCTGCCGGCCCGGCGGGTGAACGAGCTGCTGGAGCGGGTGGAGAAGCTGCAGCAGGCTGTGAAGTTCGCCCGCGAGGAGGCGAATGGCGCGGAGGTCACCGACCAGCGGGTGGGTGACGCCGTATTTGGCTACCTGTTCGGGTAGCCTCAAAGATTCCCCGTCCGCCGTCGTGCGGACGGGGTGCGCGAGGAGCGCAAGCTGAAACTGAAGCTTGTCGTGACTGAGCGGTTCCAGTGGAGGTTCGAGTCCTCCCCGCGGCACTTTCCGTACGTACGGGCCGCGGTAGCCCAACTCGGCAGAGGCAGACCGCGATCAATCTCAGACTATTGCTCCAGACTCAGCATTCGCCGCCGATCGCCGGATCGACCGGGCCCGGGCCCTGGTGCGTCGAAATGCCGGTTCAAGTCCGGCCCGCGCAGCTCGATGTGCGGTGGTCCAAAGGCAGGACGCGGCGACATAACGACTGACTCGGGTTCTCAAGCGTGCCGGTGTGCGACATGGGCGGCATCACAGGGCTCGGGGGCCGGCTACGCCCCCGGGCCCGCTCCCGTTTCCGGCCCGGAACGGACTTCTCATCCGGTACGTTGAGGCGGTTTCGGCGCGCCGCTGAGTTGGAGGGGTTCCATGGGAGTCAAGGACAGAACGCGTACGGCGATGGTCCTGGTCGGATGCCTCGCAGCGCTCGCGACGGTGCCGTCCGCCGCGAACGCCACACCCGGCAGCGGCGTTTCGGGCACGGTACTCGCGCAGGGCGTTTCGGAGGGGACCCTCAAGCTGAAGGCGAGGGGGAAGACGGATGTGGTCGTACGGACGATCACGGTGGCGCCGGGCGGCTCCACCGGCTGGCACACCCACCCCGGGCAGCTCCTCGCCGTCGTCAAATCCGGGACGCTGACCCGGACTCTGGATGACTGTTCCGTCGAGGTGACTCCTGCCGGTACGGCGTTCATCGAGCCCTCCGGCCCGAAGCACCGGCACATCGGGCGCAACCTGGGCAGCGAGCCGGTGGTGCTGTACGTGACGTATCTGCTGCCCAAGGGCAGCCCGCTGTCGATCGACGCCGACGCGCCGGCCTGCGCCGGAGCATGATGGACGGGTGCGACTCGAAGCGATCACCTGGGAGCGGCTGACCGAGGCCCTCGCCGACCGGGCCATGGCGGCGAAGGCCGAGGACGGCAGTCCCTGGCTGCGCATCGGCGTCGACGGCGCTCCCGCCGCGCGGACCGGTGAGCTTGCCGAGCAGGTCGCCGAGGCGCTGCGGCTGCGCGGGCGGAGGGTGCTCGTGGCCGGGACGAGTGGGTTTCTGCGGCCCGCCTCGCTGCGGTACGAGTACGGGCGCGAGGACCCCGATACGTACTACAGCGGCTGGTTCGACACCGGGGCGCTGTGGCGGGAGGTCTTCGGGCCCCTGGAGGCCGGTGGCAGCGGGCGTGTGCTGCCCGATCTGTGGGATCCCGTGACCGACAGGGCGACGCGCAGTCCGCATGTCGAACTCCCTCCCGGGGGCGTGCTGTTGCTGCACGGGCCGTTTCTGCTCGGGCACTGGTTCCCGTTCGATCTGAGCGTGCATCTGCGGCTGTCGCCCGCGGCGCTGCGGCGTCGTACGCCGGAGGGCGAGCGCTGGACACTGCCCGCGTTCGGGCGGTACGAGGACGAGGTGGGGCCGGCGGAGGCCGCCGATGTGGTCGTACGGGCCGATGATCCGCGTCACCCCGCGTGGGGCGGCCTCCGCTGAGCCTCAGCCCGGGCTGTGCGGTTGCTTCCGCTCAGGCTCCCCCGGGCTCCGCGGTCGGCCGCCGATCAGCGTCACCGCCTCCGCGCCCGCCCGGCAGCCCTCCGCCGCGGCCGTCGCCGCATCCGCCCCGGCCAGCCGGGCGGCGAGGAACGCGCCGGTGAAGGCGTCGCCCGCGCCCGTCGAGTCCACCGCGACCGCCGGGACCGGCGGTACACGCGCCGTGACCGTGCCGGACTCGGCGACCAGCGCGCCGTCCGCGCCCAGCGTGACGACGGTCAGCGGGACAAGGCGGCTCAGCTTCGCGGCCGCGTCGGCCGGGTCGGGCAGGCCGGTGAGGAGGCGGGCCTCGTCGGCGTTCGGGAACAGCACATCCGCGCCCGCGAGCGCTGCCAGCGCGCCGTCGACGCCCAGCTCCGCGATGAAGCCCGCCGAGGCCGGGTCCACGCTCACCGTGGCGGCGCGGGTCCTTGCCGACTCCAGGGCGAGCCGGGCCAGTTGACGGCTGGCGGGGGAGAAGAGGAGGTAGCCGGAGAGGTGCAGATGGCCGACGCCGTCGAGCAGCGACGGCGACCAGTCGGCAGGGGAGATACGCAGCACCGCACCGCTGTCGGTGAGGAACGTCCGCTCGGCGGTCGCGTCGACCAGCGCGATGACCGTGGCCGTCGGGGCCTCGGCGTCCGCGACGAGGAGCGGCCGTACGCCCGCGGCGCGCAGTCGCGCCTCGTGCCAGCCCGCCTCGTCTCGGCCGACCCGGCCGAGGAGTCGTACGTCCGCGCAGCCCCAACGCGCCGCCCAGCACGCCGCATTGGCGCCCGCCCCGCCCGGCAGGATGCGGATCCGGGCCGCCGTGTCCGTCCCCCGGGCGAACGATGTGAGACGGGGGTCCCCCCGGCCGAAGGCCGGGGGAGGAGCCCGGTGCCGGGCCACGACATCGGTGACTACATCGCCGATGACCAGCAACCCGTCGGCGGCGAGCGTCACAGCGCCGACGCGATCCGCGCCGCCAGCCGCACATTCCCGCGCACCGCCGCCACATTGGCCTCCAGCGAAGCCCCCTCCGTCCGCCGCATCAGATGGTCGAGCAGGAACGGCGTCACGGCCTGGCCGCTGATCCCCCGCTCCCGGCATTCGTCGAGCGCCTCGCCGAGCACCCGGTCGTGCAGCGCCGGATCCAGCTGCTCCGCCTCCGGGACCGGATTCGCGACGATCAGCGCCGAATCCGGCCCGCCCAGCGCCTCCTTCGCCCGGATCACCTCCGCCGCCTCCTCCGGAGTACGGACCGTCCAGTCGACCGGCTGCCCGGAGGAGGTCAGATAGAAGCCGGGGAAGCGGTCGGTGCCGTACCCGAGAACCCCGACGCCCAGCGTCTCCAGCCGCTGGAGCGTCGCCGGCACGTCGAGGACCGACTTCACGCCCGCGCACACCACCGCGATCCGGGTCTGCGCCAGCACCCGCAGGTCCGCCGACTCGTCCTGCGTCTCGGTCCACTCGCGGTGCACCCCGCCGAGTCCGCCGGTCGCGAAGACCCGGATCCCGGCCCGCGCCGCCAGGAACGCCGTCGCCGACACGGTCGCCGCCCCGCTCACCCCGGCCGCCAGCGCGGGCGCGAGGTCCCGCTGCCCGAGCTTGCGTACGTCGGCATCTTCGGCGACCCGCTCCAACTGCCGCTTGTCCAGGCCGATATGGATCTTTCCGTCCAGTATCGCGATGGTGGCGGGGACAGCGCCCCCGGACCGTACGAGCGCCTCCAGCTCCTCGGCGACGGCCAGATTGCGCGGACGCGGCAGTCCGTGCGCGATGATCGTCGACTCCAGGGCCACGACGGGCCGGTGCGCGGCGAGCGCTTCTTGTACTTCCGCGGATACTTCCGTCACTTCCGTGGTCAGCAGCATGTCCCATCCCTGGCACGGGAGCGCCGCGCCCAAACCCGAACCACAGTGCTCAGCCACACCGCGGCAGCCCGGGCAGCCGGTCCGTCCGCACCACCTGGATCACCGATCGCGATCCGGCCGACTTCGCATCGCCCCTGCTGTGCGCGATCGCGAGCGCGCCGTCCCTTGCCTGGGCGTAGCCGTACCGAGGAGTGATACGCGAGTACGCCGCCGAGCGGAGATCGAGGGCGTATGCGGCCTCCGGCGTACGCCAGGTGATCAGGTCACCGCTGATGCGCAGCTGGTCGATCCCTTCCGCCGCGGCCGCGCCGCCCGTCACTCTGGCGACGGGTGCGGGCTGTCCCGTACGCCACACCATCAGCGTCGGCTGCTGCTCGCCCGCGATCCACGCCCAGGTGGTGCCGTCCGAGACCGGCGAGCGGAAGTCGCGCAGCTCAGCGAGCGGGGCGGGGAGCGGGACCGCGCGCAGTGTCGCGAACGACAGCGCCCGCAGACGGGTGGCCGTGCCGGACGCGTCGGCCTCGCGCCAGGCGAGCAGCCCGCCCGCGGGGAAGGGCGCGTCGAGGACGCCGGTGTGCAGGGTCCGGGGTGCGCCGCCGGTTGCGGGGGCCGCGCGGACGGCGGCCTTTCCGCCGCCCGTTCCCTGCGCCCAGAAGACGGTTCCGCCGCGTACGACGGGCTGGGGCAGCGGTCCCGGCAGCCCGCCGGAGCGGGCGAGCACACGGGCGCGGCCGGTGCGCTCGTCCCAGACGTGAAGGGTCCAGGGGCTGCCGAGCGTACGGCCTTCGAGCACCGCGAAGGCGGCCCACCGGCCGTCGAAGTCGGCGCTGAGGAGTTGGTGTTCGACGGGGTCGGCGAAGTCGAGCAGGGTGCGCGGGGTGTGTGGGGAGCGGCCGTCCTGGATCAGGGCGGCCCGTCGTCGCCGGTCGCCGGATAGCTGCACGGCGGTCCAGCGGGCCCCCGGCCCCACCTCGGTGAGGACGGGCCGCTCGCCTGCCGGGGCCCGGAGCTCACCGGCGGCGAAGGCGGTACGCCAGCCGGCGGGCAGGGGGACTTCGCAGGCGGCGGCCGGAGGCGGGGTGGTTGGCTTCGTGGTCGGCGCCGGCGCCTTCGTGGGGGCGGGCTTCGGGACGGGCTTCGGGACGGGCTTCGGGACGGGCGTCGAGGCGGACGTCGGGGTGGGCGCGGGAGCCGGCGAGCATCCGGTGAGAGCGATGCCCGCCAGCAGTGCCGCACACGCGGCCGTACGAAGGGGCCGGGACCTACCAGACGTACCCACGGCCGCCCATGATCGTGGTGATGGTGTCGGAGGAGATCCGCGCCGACTTGGGCACACTGCCCGCCCAGGAGATGACGCTGGTGCTCACCCCGCCCACCGGGTCGAGGTAGTTGACCTGTCCGGCCGACGTGTCGCTGTTGTACCCGTCGATCGCGACCCAGTGGAAGATCTCGATGTTGGGATGGCCGACGAGATGCGGCCCGCCCGGCACCTCCCAGGCGTTGCCCGCGATCGCGTAGTCGTTGCCGGTGTTGTGGACGATGTGCTTCTTGAAGTTCGTCTTGTCCGTGGCGGTCGGGGTGTAGGGCAGCGCCTTGGGTACGTAACCCGCCCCGGGCAGCCGGTTGTTGAGTGCGTCGGCGACCGGATAGCCGGTCGGATTCGGCACATTGATGTTGATGCCGTACCAGGCGGTGCCGCTGGAGTTGGTCTTGAGGAGCGTCGCGGCGCTCTGCTGTGAGCGGCCCGCGACCTCGTCATGGGCGGACTGCGCGATGACGAGGGTGGCGGGGCCACACCAGTAGGAGGTCTTCTGCGACTGGTGCAGCCCGCCGGAGAGTACGTATCCGGCTTGCGCCGAGCGGGTGGAGACGCCTTGGCTCTCGTACGATCTCGCCGCATCCGCCTGCTTCCTGGCGGCGAGTCTGCGCTGCTCGGCGGTGAGCTTCTGCGGTCCGAGGGTGTCGTGGGCGGCTTTGTACGAAGCCCCGGGGACGGGCTCGGTGTTGGTGTTCTGGGTGGCGGTGGTGTTCGCGGTGGTGTCAGTGGTGTTCGGGGTGGCGGTGGTGGCTGCTGTCGCGGGTGCTGCGAGGGTCAGGGCCGCGGCCAGACCTGTGACGGCGGTGAGGGCGAGACAGCGCCCGGTGAGCTGTGCCGGCATGGGGCTCTCCTGTCCGGGGTGGGGGGCGTGCTGCAAGGCCGAGTTTGACGGGAGCACGCCATGCTGGACAGGGGATGCATCCCCCTCTCTGCGAGCAACATTGGCCCTACCAAAGACGGATGCGCCGACCAGCGAGGACGCTGATCGGCGAAAGATTTCCGGGCGGTGAATTTCGGCGCAGGCAGGAGCGGAACGGTCAGCTGAGCGCCCTGCGTATGGCGAGTGCGGCCATCGGCAGCAGCAGGCAGGCGCCGACCACGTTCAGCCAGCCGTAGCTCGCTTGCGCGACGATCAGTCCGGCGGCCGCGCCGCCGACGCCCGCCGCCGTGTTCGAGGTCAGGTCGGACAGGCCCTGCACGGCGGCCCGGGCGGGCTGCGGCACGGAGTCGGTGAGCAGCGTGGAGCCGGACACCAGGCCCGCCGACCAGCCGAGTCCGAGGACGAAGAGCCCGGCGGCGGTCTGCCCGTGGCTCGCCCCCGCCGTACCGGCGAGCAGCGCGGCCGAGCAGAGCAGCCCGACCGCGAGGCCGATCACCGCGAGCCGGCCGACCCGGTCCACCAGCCAGCCCATCACCGGCGAGAACGCGTACATGCCCGCGATATGGCCGCTGATCACCAGGCCGATCAGCTGGATGCCCGCGCCGTGGTGGCTGAGCGCGACCGGGGTCATCGTCATGATCGACACCATCGCGGTGTGCGAGACGGCGACGGTGACCAGCGCCAGCCGGGCCATCGGCGACTCACGCACGGCCCGCATCCCGGCCCGTAGCGAGCGCCCCTCGGGGGAGCGGTCGGCAGGGGACAGCGCGCGGGCGGTCAGCAGCGGATCGGGGCGCAGCAGGACGAGGACCATGACCCCGGAGACGAGGAACACCCCGGCCGCCCAGAAGAACGGCCCCGCGGCCGCCGGTATCCCGAGCCCGGACACGCTGCGGCCCGCGGGCGCCGCGATATTGGGGCCGAGCACCGCGCCGATCGTGGTCGCCCACACGACATTGGAGATGGCCCGGCCGCGCTGCTCGGGCTCGGCGAGGTCGGCGGCAGCAAAGCGGGCCTGCAGATTCGCCGACGAGCCGGCGCCGAAGAGGGCCATGCCCAGGAGCAGCAGCGGAAAGTTCTCGACGACCGCGGCCAGCACGACCACGCTCGCGCCCAACGCGCCGAGCAGATAGGCGAGTACGAGTCCGGGCCGCCGCCCGCGGGCCGTCATCAGCGCGGCCAGCGGCATGGACAGCAGCGCGGTCCCGGCCACGGTGGCGGTCGGCGCAAGACCGGACAGCGCCTCGGTCCCGCTCACCTGCTGCGCCAGCACGGTGGCGAGCGCGATGCCGGTCGCGACGCCGAGCCCGCCGAGGATCTGGCTGGCGATGAGCACCCCGGTGATCCGCCGCCGCAGCGCGGGCAGCTCGTCGGCCGACACCGGCGCGGGAGCCGCGGCCTTGTCGATAGACGTCACCGCGCGTACGCCGTTCCACAACCGGGCGCGAGACCGGCCACGGCGCTCGCGAGACCGGCCACGGAGGCGGGCGCGAGACCGGTCGCGAAGGCGGCCGCACGACCGGGCACGGAGACGGCCAGGGAGGCGGTCGTGAAGGCGGCCGGGCTCCCGGCGGTCGCGGCAGGGGCGACCGCTCCCGCAGCGACCGCGGCAGGCGCATCGGATATGTCAGGCTCGTCAGGACTGGTGGTCACGGGCGCAGTGTGCCAGCCCGTACGCGCGTACGAAACCGCATACCTCTGCATCCGGACCGTTTGCGTCGGCGCCGGCCCCCATCAGAACAGCGGCTCTGGCAGTACCCCCTCCAGCGCCAGCAGCTTCCGCTTGGTCTCCAGGCCGCCCCCGAACCCGCCCAGCCCGCCGTCCGTCTCCACCACGCGGTGGCACGGCACCACCACCGGCAGAGGATTGGAGCCCATCGCCGCGCCCACGGCCTGCGCAGCGCCCGGCTGGCCCACCCGGGCCGCCAGGTCGCCGTACCCGACGACCGTGCCGTACGGCACGCCGTCCGCCAGCTCCCGCAGCACCTGCCGGTTGAACCCGCCGGACAGCGACCAGTCCAGCGGCAGGTCGAACTCCCGCAGCCCGCCCGCGAAATACGCCTCCAGCTGGCATATCGGCTCGGCCAGCAGGCCCGCCGCGTCCTGAACCGGCTCAGCGCCGAGCCGCCCCGCCAGCTGCCCGAGCGCCCTGTCCCGTATCGCCGCGTCGGCATGGAAGACCACGCTCACCAGGCCCTCATCGGTCGCGGCGAGCAGCAGCGGCCCGATGTCCGTGCCCACGACGGTCCACTCGAAGCTCTTCATGCGAACCACCGTACGACCGGGCACTGACAGTGCCGGTTCAGTCCACCGCGTCCCGTACGACGTCCGGATTGTTGGTGATGATGCCGTCCACCCCGAAGCCGTCCACCCGCGCCGCCCCCGCCGCGTCGTTCACGGTCCAGGTGCTGATCCACAGCCGCTTGCCGTGCGCGCCCTTGAGCCGGTGCACCGCGGCCACGTACTCGGCCGAGATAGAGGTGTGCGTCGGGTTGATCTGGTCGGTGAACGCCGCGTACGACGGCAGATCGGCGACCGCGGGCGTACCGAGGAAGCCGGTCGTGATGTCGGGCCGCTGCTGGTGCACGGCCTTCACGCTGCCCGCGCCGAAGCTCTGGATGACCAGCCTGTGCTTGACGTGGTGGCGGTCGAGCCAGCCCTCCTCGCGCAGCACCCGCAGGGTGTCCTTCTCGATGCCCGGGTAGGTCTCGGGCTTCTTGATCTCCAGGAGCAACTTCTGGCCGTTGTCGTCGACCCGGTTCAGATACTGCTTGAGCGTCGGCACTCGCGCACCCGCCCACTTCGGGCCGAACCAGCTGCCCGCGTCCAGCGTGGCGATCTCAGCGGCCGTGAAGTCATTGATCTTCCACGGCGCGCGCCCGGGGAAGCGCTGCTCCACGTCGGTGGTACGCGCCAGGGAGTCGTCGTGGACGACGACCAGCTCGCCGTCCTTGGTGCGCTGGACGTCGTTCTCGACCCAGGCGAAGCCCATGTCGGCGGCGAGATCGATAGCCGCGAAGGTGTTCTCGGGCGCGTACGCGGAGGCGCCGCGGTGGGCGATCACAAGGGGTTCACCGTGCCGGCCCGCGGTCTGGGCCGCGGCCTCGGCGGCCTCTGTCGCGGGGCCCTGAAGCAGCAGCGCGCTGACTCCCAGGAAGGCGGCGGCCGTTGCTGCGGCGGGTCGTACGTACACCTGGACTCCTCACGGCGTCGGGTCACGGACGGGCCGACGGTGGCAGTTGACGGCCAACGTGGAACAGGCGAAGTATGGCCAGAACGTGAACGGATCCGCCCAGAACGAATCACGTGACAGTTTCTGTGTCGATAAATCTCCGTTCAATTGTTTGCTTACAGTGGCGAGAGCCCTACTCTCGCCCCCGGACCAGACGTTCCGTCAGGGATCGCGGGGATCACAAGGAGCGAAGGGCTTACCGGCATGCAGGGGACTGTCGACGGATTCAGTTACGGCCTCGTCACACCCGTGGCGGCCTACATGATGGCGTGCCTCGGCGGGGCCCTCGGCCTGCGCTGCACCACCAGATCCATCCGCAACGGGCGCTCCTTCAAGCCGGGCTGGCTCGCCCTGGGCGCGACTGCCATCGGCTCGGGCATCTGGACGATGCACTTCATCGCGATGATGGGCTTCACCGTCGCGGAGGCCCCCATCGGCTACGACAGAGCGACGACCTTCGCCAGCCTGGCGGTCGCAATCGTCATGGTCGGCATCGGGATCTTCATCGTCGGATACCGCGGCGCGACCCCCATGGCCCTGGTCACCGGCGGCACGATCACCGGCCTGGGGGTGGCCTCCATGCACTACCTCGGCATGGCCGGAATGCGACTGCAGGGACGCCTCGAGTACGACACCCTGACCGTCGTACTCTCCGTCGTCATCGCCGTCGTGGCCGCCACCTCGGCACTCTGGGCGGCCGTATCGGTCCACGGCTTCCTGGCGAGCCTCGGGGCCAGCCTGGTGATGGGCATCGCCGTGAGCGGCATGCACTACACCGGGATGGCGGCGGTCAGCGTCCATCTGCACGGGGCGGCCGGCACAGGCGACTCGGCCGCCAGCCTCCTCGCGCCCATGCTGATCGGCCCGGTGGTCTTCCTGCTCATCGCCGGAGTGGTGGTGATGTTCGACCCGCTGCTCGTCATGGGAGCGCCGGACTGGCAGCGGGCCGCCCAGGGGGTTCCCGCCCGCCCCGGAGTGCCCGCGCAGCGCGCCGGGCAGCGGCAGGGACAGCCCGCGGCCTGGGCCGCCGACCGGTCCCCTCGCCGGGGCGCGCCGCGGTCCGGCGACTGGTGAGTGCCTGAGGCCACAGCGGATCGCCCCCGGTTGTCAGTGGTGGGTCGTACGGTGGATCCATGCGGCCCGTTTCCAAGATCGAACGTACGGTGGCGCCCTTCGAGGTCGTCAGTCCCTACCAGCCCAGCGGCGACCAGCCGACGGCCATCGCCGACCTGGAGCGGCGCATCCGCGCAGGTGAGAAGGATGTCGTCCTGCTGGGTGCGACCGGCACCGGCAAGTCGGCGACCACCGCCTGGATGATCGAGCAGCTTCAGCGCCCCACCCTGGTGATGGCGCCGAACAAAACCCTGGCCGCCCAGCTGGCGAACGAGTTCCGCGAGCTCCTGCCGAACAACGCCGTCGAGTACTTCGTCTCGTACTACGACTACTACCAGCCCGAGGCGTATGTCCCGCAGTCGGACACCTACATCGAGAAGGACTCCTCGATCAACGAAGAGGTCGAGCGGCTGCGCCACTCCGCGACGAACTCCCTGCTCACCCGCCGCGATGTGATCGTGGTCGCCTCCGTCTCGTGCATCTACGGCCTCGGCACCCCGCAGGAGTACGTCGACCGGATGGTGCCCCTCAAGGTCGGCGACGAGATCGACCGCGACCAGCTGCTGCGCCGCTTCGTCGACATCCAGTACACGCGCAACGACGTGGCCTTCGCGCGCGGCACCTTCCGGGTCCGCGGCGACACCATCGAGATCTTCCCGGTCTACGAGGAGCTCGCCGTCCGCATCGAGATGTTCGGCGACGAGATCGAGGCGCTCTCCACCCTCCACCCGCTCACCGGCGAGATCATCAGCGAGGACGATTCGCTGTACGTCTTCCCGGCGAGCCACTATGTGGCGGGCCCGGAGCGCATGGAGAAGGCGGTCAATGGCATCGAGCTGGAGCTGGAGCAGCGCCTCGCCGAGCTCGACAAGCAGGGCAAGCTGCTGGAGTCCCAGCGACTGCGCATGCGCACGTCGTACGACATCGAGATGATGCGCCAGATCGGCTCCTGCTCCGGCATCGAGAACTACTCGATGCACTTCGACGACCGGAGCCCCGGCTCCGCGCCCAACACCCTCCTCGACTACTTCCCCGAGGACTTCCTCCTCGTCATCGACGAGTCGCATGTCACCGTGCCGCAGATCGGCGCGATGTACGAGGGCGACGCCTCGCGCAAGCGGACCCTGGTCGACCACGGCTTCCGGCTGCCGTCAGCCCTCGACAACCGGCCGCTGAAGTGGGAGGAGTTCCAGCAGCGGATCGGCCAGACCGTCTATCTGTCGGCGACCCCGGGAAAGTACGAACTCTCCCGCGGCGACGGCTTCGTGGAGCAGATCATCCGCCCTACCGGACTGGTCGACCCGGAGGTCGTCGTCAAGCCCACCGAGGGCCAGATCGACGACCTGGTGCACGAGATCCGCCTGCGCACCGAGAAGGACGAGCGAGTCCTGGTCACCACCCTCACCAAGAAGATGGCCGAGGACCTCACCGACTACTTCCTCGAACTGGGCATCCAGGTCCGGTACCTGCACAGTGACGTCGACACCCTGCGCCGGGTCGAGCTGCTGCGCGAACTGCGCGCCGGTGAGTACGACGTGCTGGTCGGCATCAACCTGCTGCGTGAGGGCCTCGACCTCCCCGAGGTGTCACTGGTGGCCATCCTCGACGCCGACAAGCAGGGCTTCCTGCGCTCCGGCACTTCGCTGATCCAGACCATCGGCCGCGCGGCGCGGAATGTCTCCGGCCAGGTCCATATGTACGCGGACACCATCACCCCGGCGATGGCACAGGCCATCGAGGAGACCAACCGCCGCCGGGAGAAGCAGGTCGCTTACAACACCGAGCGCGGCCTCGACCCGCAGCCGCTCCGCAAGAAGATCAACGACATCGTCGCGACCATCGCGCGCGAGGAGGTCGACACCGAGGAGCTGCTCGGCAGCGGCTACCGCCAGGCGAAGGCGGACAAGCCGGGCAAGGGCGCCAAGGCGCCGGTCCCGGTGCTCGGCGGCCGGGGCGGAAAGACGGGCGCGGTGCTCACCGACCGGCCCGCGGCCGAACTGGCCGGGATCATCGAGGAGATGACCGACCGGATGCGGGCCGCTGCCGCCGACCTGCAGTTCGAGATCGCCGCACGGCTGCGCGACGAGGTGAGCGAGTTGAAGAAGGAGCTGCGCCAGATGAAGGAGGCGGGCCTCGCCTGAGCCCCACACACCTGGTGTGTTTCAAGACCGACACAAAAACGAGCCAATTCTGCTGCGCCCTTGGCGCTACTGCGTAGGGTTTCAGTCCAACCGCCCAGACAGGCGGCCGAGGGGAACGTTCTGAGAGGGGACAGCGCGTGAGCGTCAACTTGTCCAAGGGACAGGGCATCAGCCTGCAGAAGTCCGACGGGGGCGAACTGAGTGCGGTGCGGATGGGCCTGGGCTGGCAGGCGGCCCCTCGCCGTGGACTGTTCGGGTCGCGCACGAGGGAGGTCGACCTCGACGCGTCGGCCGTGCTGTTCGCCGACAAGCAGCCGGTGGACGTGGTCTTCTTCCGCCACCTCGTCAGCGACGACGGCTCGGTCCGGCACACCGGAGACAACCTGGTCGGCGGCGCGGGCTCGGGCGGCGACGACGAGGCCATCCTCGTCGACCTCCAGCGGGTGCCGGTCCACATCGACCAGATCGTCTTCACGGTGAACTCCTTCACCGGGCAGACCTTCGCAGAGGTGCAGAACGCGTTCTGTCGCATCGTCGACGAGACCAACAGCCAGGAGCTCGCCCGCTACACGCTCACCGGCGGTGGCCAGTACACCGCTCAGATCATGGCGAAGGTGCACCGCGTGGGCGGCGGCTGGCAGATGACCGCCGTCGGCACCCCGGCCAACGGCCGTACCTTCCAGGACCTGATGCCGGCGATCCTGCCGCACCTGTAGGCGCGGAGCGTACGGAAGACACGCAGCTCCCGGAGGCACCAGGCCGCCGGGAGCTGCACCGCTTACCACCACCGCACAGCACTGAGGGGACAGAGCGATGACGGCCGAGCTGGTCCGGGGGCAGAACCACCCCTTGCCCCACACCCGCCTGGAGATTCGGGTGTCGGCAGGCCATCCGGTCATGGCCTGCGTCACCTGCTCCGACCCGCAGGGAGCCGTGCGGGACGAGTGGATCGCGCACCCCGGCTCACCCACGCTGCCCGGCATCGAGGTGCCCCGGCGGGCCACCGAAGCGCCCCGGTTCACCGTCGACCTGGACGCGGTGCCCGAGGCGGTGCATCAGGTCAATGTGCTGCTCGCCCTCCCCGAAGGCACCGCCGGCCCGGCCCACTTCGGCGCCACCGCGGCTCCCTTCGTCGCCGTCATCGGCCAGCAGGACGCCGAGCTGGCGAGCTTCACCATCACCGGCCTTGACGCCGAGACCGCGCTCGTCGCGGTCGAGCTGTACCGCCGCCAGGGTGCCTGGAAGGTGCGCGCGGTGGGTCAGGGGTACGCGGGCGGGCTCGCGGAGCTGCTGGCCGACCAGGGGTTGCACACGGCCCGCGAGACAGCCGCCGGCATCCAGGAGACGGCGGCCATGCGCACACCCCGGGCGGAGCCGGCGCAGCTGCGTACGAGCGGCGCCGACGGCGGGTACACCAGGCCGGCCATGCCGCGGCCGAGTCAGACGCCGGGGCCGAGTCAGACGCCCGGGCCGGACGCGACGCTTGCGCCGGGGCCGGACGTGACCCTTCCGGACGGCCTTTCGGCCGCCGGCACCCAGCCCGGCGCCGCGGGCTCCCAGCAGACGCCCACGCCCGACGCCCCGCAGCCGGCGGGCGGGCCGATCAACTACGCGCACCCGCGGCGCCAGTCCGTCGCGCCCCCGCCGCCGCCCCCGGCCGCCCATCCCGCCCAGCCAGGGCAGCCGGCCCCGCCCGTCGCGGGCGACGCCACCGGCTGGTCCATGGAGGAGCGGCTCTACAACCAGATCTGGGGCATGTTCGAGGACCTGGCCCGTAGCGTCGCCGCGTACCGCAGCGCCGTCGACTTCGCCGAGACCCGGCTGGACCAGGAGCTCGACCAGGTGCTCTCCGACCCGCGCAGCCGCATCGGCGGCGCCGGGGACGCCGCCCGCGAGGCGGCCCGCACCAAGTGCGAGCTGCTGACCGACCGGGCCCGCGAGGTCCTCGACCGAGATCTGGCCCAGCTCACTGCCGAGTCCGAGGTCGTCGAGCCCGCGCTGCCGCCCGCCTTCGCCCGCTGGGACAATCCGGCCTGGCATGCGTACCGCGTCCCGATGGAGATCCCGATGGCGCTGCGCCTGGGCGATCTCCAGCTGCCCGAGAGCCCCGAGCTGCGCATTCCGTTCCTGGTGCGGCTGCCGCTGGAGCGGGGGCTGTGGGTGGACAGCGGACGTTCCGGCTCCGAGACGGCGATGGTGCTGGACGAGGCACAGCTGCGCAAGCTCGCCCTGGACTGCGCGATCGCGCTCGCGGCCCGGCTGCTCGCGGTCTATCCACCGGGCGAGTTCACGGTCCATGTCATCGACCCGGCGGGCACCGCGGCCCCCTCGCTCGCCCCGCTGGTCGGCTCCGGGGTCCTCGCCGGTCCGCCGGCGGCGGGCGCGCAGGGCGTGAGCGACACGCTCGCCAAGCTCACCCAGCGGGTGGACCTGGTGACGATGGCGGTCCGCGGCGGCGCGGCCGACTCGCTCCCGCCCGACCTGGACACCGCCGAGCAGCTGCTGATAGTCAACGACTTCCCACACGGCTTCGACGACCGCGCGGTTACCCAGCTGCGCTACCTCGCCGACGAGGGCCCGGCGGTCGGCGTCCATCTGCTGATGGTGGCGGACCGCGAGGACGCGAGCGCGTACGGACCGGTACTCGACCCGCTCTGGCGCTCGCTGCTGCGCATCACCCCGGTCCCGGACGACCATCTGGCCGACCCGTGGGTCCGGCACGCCTGGACGTACGAGCCGCTCACCGTGCCGCAAGGCAGCGCCGTGCTGCGCCAAGTGCTGGACCAGGTGGCCGAGGCCCGTCGCTCCTGGCGTCGCTGACCTGCACACTTGAAGCCCGCTTTACCAAGCTCTTTACCTTCCCTTGGGGATTCCTGTACGCTCCTTTGAGCGGAGGGGAGTACTCCCGGCTGCGGCGTTCCCGTCAATACGGACCGATACCGGTCCCGGGGCGCCGGCCCGTGGCGGCATAGCCGCTCGGCGGGTGGAGGAGACCTCCGGCAGCGACGACGCTGATCAGTAGCCGTACGACGCCGGAGGCGCAGTGGACGTTTCATGGACCCTGTGGGTGCTGACCATCCTTGGTCTGTGTGCCCTGATCGCAGTCGACTTCTTCATCGGGCGCAAGCCCCATGACGTGTCGATCAAGGAAGCCGGAATCTGGACCGTCGTCTGGATCGTTCTGGCCGCTCTCTTCGGCCTCGGCCTGCTGATATTCGGCGAGAGTCAGGCATCGGGAGAGTTCTTCGCGGGCTTCATCACCGAGAAGTCGCTGAGCGTCGACAATCTCTTCGTCTTCGTCCTGATCATGGCGAAGTTCGCGGTGCCGTCCCACCTCCAGCAGCGGGTGCTGCTCGTCGGCGTACTGATCGCTCTCGTCCTGCGCGCCATCTTCATCGCCGCCGGCGCCGCGATCATCGCCAGCTTCTCGTGGGTCTTCTACATCTTCGGCGCGTTCCTGATCTACACCGCCTGGAAGCTCATCCAGGAGGCGCGCTCCGACGAGGAGGAAGAGGAGTTCGAGGAGAACCGCCTCCTCAAGTCCATCGAGAACCGCTTCGGCGTCGCCGACAAGTACCACGGCACCAAGCTCTTCATACGCAACAACGGCAAGCGCGTCCTGACCCCGCTGATGGTGGTCATGCTCGCCATCGGTACCACCGATGTGCTCTTCGCGCTGGATTCCATCCCCGCGATCTTCGGCCTGACCCAGGATCCGTACATCGTCTTCACCGCGAACGCCTTCGCGCTGATGGGCCTGCGCCAGCTGTACTTCCTCATCGGCGGACTGCTGAGGAAGCTGGTCCACCTCAGCTACGGCCTGTCGGTGATCCTCGGCTTCATCGGCGTCAAGCTGGTGCTGCACGCACTGCACGAGAGCGGGGTGCATGTCCCCGAGATCTCGATTCCGTTCTCGCTGGCGGTCATCTGTGGCGTGCTGATCGTCACCACGATCACCAGCCTGATCGCCTCGAAGAAGAAGGCGGAGCGGGAAGTGGCGGAGGCGGCGGAGTCGGATGAAGGGTCTCAGAAGGACAGCGTCGAGGCCTGACGCACCTCACCGGCGGGGTGCGGACGGCGTTGCCGTCGCACCCCGCCGGTGCCTCCCCTTCCGGGCGCCCCCGTCGACGCGCGGCGGCCTGCTACGGCGTGGCCAGTGCCTCGGTGGGAGACAGACGTGAGGCGCGGACGGCCGGATAGAGGCCGGCCAGCGCGCCGATGGCGAGGGTGGCGCCGACGCCGCCGAGCATCGCCCACGGCGGGACCACCGCGGGCCAGCCCTGGTAGACGGCATAGCCCGCGGTGACGCCGACGCCCAGCACGGCCCCGCCCACTCCACCCAGGGCGGAGAGCAGCAGCGACTCGGCGAGGAACTGCGTACGGATCTGGCCCCGGGTCGCCCCCAGCGAGCGGCGCAGCCCGATCTCCGCCCGCCTCTCCAGCACCGAGATCACCATGGTGTTGGCGACCCCCACCCCGCCGACGAGAAGCGCCACCGCGCCAAGTCCCAGCAGCAGCCCGGTGAAGGCCTTGCCCGCGGCCTGCTGGGCGGCGAGCGCGTCGGAGGGGCGGGACACCTCCACCTCGCCCGGCGCCTGGGGGTTGGCCGTGCCACCCAGGACCGACTGGACCGAGGGCACGGCCGCGTCGTCGGAGCGGGTGTAGATGGTTGTGGGGTGCCCGTCGAAGCCCAGATACGTCCTGGCCGCCGACCAGCCGACGAGCGCCGCGGTGTCCAGCTCCGGCGCGAGTGGCGTCGGCCGCAGGACGCCGACGACGGTGAACCACCGCTGGCCGATGAGCACTTGGGTGTCAGGACCGAGGCGCCCGATACCCAGCCGCTCCGCTGCCGAGGCACCGAGCACCGTAGCCGGATACTTGCTGGTGGCCGCGTTCAGCCAGGTGCCGCTGCGCAGCTCGGCACCGGTGGTGGCGGGCAGGTCGGTGCGGGCGGCATAGGCGCCGAGCCCGTTGGTCTCCGCCAGGGGGATCTTGCCGGTGCGGTAGACCTTCGCGTCGTCGAGCGCGCCGATGGCCGACACCGACCGGACCGGGCCGATCCGGGAGACCAAGGCCGTCGTCAAAGGAGCAGTCCTCCCAACCCGGTCGCCGGGGCCGGGTTTGGGCGGATGGCTGCGCTCCGTCATGATCGGGAGCGCAGCCGGGCAGTGTCAGCGAGGACATCGAATGGTGCCGGGCCCGAACGGCAAGGACGTGACACCCATGCGCGTACAGGAAGAGGGGCGGCCGCCCGCCCCCGCTCTGCGGCTCGACCGGGCCGCGGAGCCGCCGCAGGGCGCCGTTCTGCTGCTGCACGGGGGTACGGCCGACGCCCTGGAGCCGCCGACGCAGTGGAACCTGCCCGGCGTCCGGATGCGCCCCTTCGCCCGGGCGATCGCGCGCGCCACGGTCGACCACGATGTGGTGCTGGGCAGAGTCAGCTACCGCCACCGCGGCTGGAACGGCGTGCGCGCCGACGCGGCGCGTGACGCGCTGCGCGCCCTGGACGAACTGGCCTTTCTCACCGGGCCGGTTCCGGTCGTCCTGGTCGGCCACTCGATGGGCGGCCGGGCCGCCCTGCGAGCCGCGAGCCACCCCCTCGTGGAGGCCGTCGTCGGCCTCGCCCCGTGGTGCCCGGCCGGAGAGCCGGTGGCGCATCTGGAGGGCAAGCGCGTCGTCCTGGTGCACGGCGACCGCGACCGGGTGACGGACCCGCGCGGCTCCTGGGAGCTCGCGGCCGCGGCACGCGTAGCCGGCGCCGAGTCCTGCGCGCTGCGGATGCCCGGCGGCGACCACGCCATGCTCCGCCGCGCCGGCGTCTGGCACGCGCTCACTGCCCGCCTGGTCACCGGACTCCTGCGGCTGGGACCGCTGCCGTCGGCGGTGGCGGACAGCTTCGACGACTTCGACAGGTTCGGCGACTTCGGGCCGAACGACGTCCCGTCGGCGGACGGCAGTTGAGACGGCGGCGTACGAGAGCGCGGAACGAGAGGGCGGAATGAGAGCGCGAAACGAGAGCGCTACCAGCCGCGCTTGCGCCACTCCGGCAGATGCGGCCGCTCGTCGCCCAGCGTCGTGTCCTTGCCGTGCCCCGGGTAGACCCAGGTCTCGTCCGGAAGCACGGCGAAGAGCTTCGTCTCGACGTCGTTGATCAGGCTCGCGAAGGCCTCGGGGTCCTTGCGCGTGTTGCCCACCCCGCCGGGGAAGAGGCAGTCGCCCGTGAAGACGTGCGCGTGGCCGTGCGGGTCGTCGTAGACCAGGGCGATCGAGCCGGGAGTGTGCCCCACGAGATGACGGGCGGTCAGCTCGACGCGGCCCACCCGGATCGTGTCCCCGTCCTCGACGAGCACGTCGGTCGGGACGGGGATGCCCTCGGCGTCGTACCGGCCGGCGTAGGTGCGGGCACCGGTCGCGCGGACGACGTCGGCCAGCGCCTGCCAGTGATCGCCGTGGCGGTGGGTGGTGACGACGGACGCGATGGAGTCGTCACCGATCAGCGTCAGCAGCGTCTCGGGTTCATTGGCCGCGTCGATCAGCAACTGCTCGTCGGTGGCCCGGCAGCGCAGCAGATAGGCGTTGTTGTCCATCGGGCCGACCGCGACCTTGGAGATCATCAGGTCTGGGAGTTCGTGCACATCCGCAGCGCCGCCGACCTTCACCACTCCGCTGTACGTCATGGGGTCAGCCTATAGCGGGGGCAGTGCCGGAAGCAGGCCTCCCGCAGTGTCCAGATCCGCCCCGTCGCGGCGGCCGGCGAGCCACCCGAGAAGTGCGGGGGCGGGGCCGGTGACCGTCACCGGGGCGCCCTCCGTGCCGCCCGTGTGCCACTCGCCGGAGCCCTTGCCGGCCGCGACGATCCGGGTCGGCGGGACGTCCGCGCGCCCGGAGAAGCGATGGGCGAGGAAGGCGATCTCCCGATCGGTGAACTCCTCGGGCAGGTCCTCCAGCTCGTAGCCGATGTCCAGGTCGACGTGGTGCAGCTCGACCTCGACGAGCCGGCGGAAGGGGACGCGGGCCGCGGCGTCCGTGATGCCGTTGCGCAGCTCGACCGTGCGCCTCCAGTCGGCGGGGACCTCGCACGCGGACTGGAAGCGGACGGCACTCTCGCGTACGTCGGCGAGCTGGGCGGCGAGCGGGCGGTGTGCGTCCCGCCCGATGTCCGTTTCGCGCGCCTCGGCGCTCACATACATCGGGCGGCCCTCGAGAACATTTACGAGCGCGTCAGCGTTACGGGAGAGGTGGGCCAGCACATGGCCGCGGCTCCAGCCCGGGAGCCGGGACGGTGCGGCGGCCCCGGAGTCGTCAAGACCGGCGGCTGCGGTGAGGAGCCGGTCGGTGGCTTCACGTACAGAGGCCAGGTCACGCAAGGGATCGATCATGGGGCCGACGATAGCCCCGTGACTCGATCGGGTGAAGGTGGTAGCGCGTGGCCGTAATTCGAATGCGCGTGCTATAGGCTCAGTGGAGGCATCCTGGTTGCAGCAGGCATTTCACAGCTTGGAATCCAAACGATCCGGCGGCCCCCATAGTCTGGGACGGGGGCTGTGCCCCCGCTTCTCTCAAGAAAGGTGCGGACCGGCGTGGCCGACCGTCTCATCGTTCGTGGCGCTCGCGAGCACAACCTCAAGAACGTCTCGCTCGACCTCCCGCGTGACTCCCTCATCGTGTTCACCGGGCTCTCGGGGTCGGGCAAGTCGTCCCTCGCGTTCGACACGATCTTCGCCGAGGGGCAGCGCCGGTACGTCGAATCGCTCTCCTCGTACGCCCGGCAGTTCCTCGGCCAGATGGACAAGCCGGACGTCGACTTCATCGAGGGCCTCTCCCCGGCCGTCTCCATCGACCAGAAGTCGACCTCGCGCAACCCGCGCTCGACGGTCGGCACCATCACCGAGGTCTACGACTACCTCCGGCTGCTCTTCGCCCGTATCGGCAAGCCGCACTGCCCCGAGTGCGGCCGGCCCATCTCGCGCCAGTCGCCGCAGGCCATCGTCGACAGGGTGCTGGAGCTGCCCGAGGGCAGCCGCTTCCAGGTCCTCTCTCCCCTCGTGCGCGAGCGCAAGGGCGAGTTCGTCGACCTCTTCGCCGATCTCCAGACCAAGGGATACAGCCGGGCGCGGGTCGACGGACAGACGATCCAGCTGGCCGAGCCGCCCACGCTGAAGAAGCAGGAGAAGCACACCATCGAGGTGGTCGTCGACCGCCTCACCGTCAAGGACAGCGCCAAGCGCCGGCTGACCGACTCGGTGGAGACCGCGCTCGGGCTATCCGGCGGCATGGTCATCCTCGACTTCGTCGATCTCGCCGAGGACGACCCCGAGCGCGAGCGGATGTTCTCGGAGCATCTCTACTGCCCGTACGACGACCTGTCCTTCGAGGAGCTGGAGCCCCGCTCCTTCTCCTTCAACTCACCCTTCGGCGCCTGCCCCGACTGCACCGGCATCGGCACGCGCATGGAGGTGGACCCCGAGCTGATCGTCCCGGACGAGGAGAGGTCCCTCGACGACGGAGCGATCCACCCCTGGTCGCACGGCCACACCAAGGAGTACTTCGGGCGGTTGATCGGCGGTCTTGCCCAGGCCATCGGCTTCTCCACCGACATGCCCTGGGCCGGGCTGCCGCAGCGCGCCAGGAAGGCCCTGCTGTACGGACACAAGACCCAGGTCGAGGTCCGCTACCGCAACAGATACGGACGGGAGCGGGCGTACATCTCGCCCGCCTTCGAGGGGGCAGTCCAGTTCGTCAAGCGGCGGCACAGCGAGGCCGAGAGCGACTCCAGCAGGGAGCGCTTCGAGGGCTATATGCGCCAGGTGCCCTGCCCGACGTGTCAGGGCACCCGGCTGAAGCCGATCGTCCTCGCGGTCACGGTGATGGAGAAGTCCATCGCCGACGTCGCCGCGATGTCGATCAGCGAGTGCGCGGACTTCCTCGGCGAGCTGAAGCTGAACGCCCGCGACAAGAAGATCGCCGAGCGGGTGCTCAAGGAGGTCAACGAACGGCTGAAGTTCCTGGTCGACGTGGGCCTCGACTACCTCTCGCTGAACCGCGCGGCCGGCACGCTCTCCGGCGGCGAGGCCCAGCGGATCCGGCTCGCCACCCAGATCGGCTCCGGCCTGGTCGGAGTGTTGTACGTACTGGACGAGCCGTCCATCGGCCTGCACCAGCGCGACAACCACCGGCTCATCGAGACCCTTGTCCGGCTGCGCGACATGGGCAACACCCTCATCGTCGTCGAGCACGACGAAGACACCATCAAGGTGGCCGACTGGGTCGTCGACATCGGCCCGGGCGCCGGCGAGCACGGTGGCAAGGTCGTGCACAGCGGCTCGCTGAAGGATCTCCTCGCCAACAAGGACTCGGTGACCGGGCAGTACCTCGCGGGGAAGCGGTCCATTCCGACGCCCGACATCCGCCGGCCCATGGACCCGACCCGTCAGCTCACGGTCCACGGCGCCCGTGAGAACAACCTGCGCGACATCGACGTCTCGTTCCCGCTCGGCGTGCTCACCGCGGTCACCGGTGTCTCGGGCTCCGGCAAGTCGACCCTGGTCAACGACATCCTCTACACCCACCTGGCCCGCGAGCTGAACGGCGCCAAGTCGGTGCCGGGCCGCCACACCCGGGTCGACGGCGACGACCTTGTCGACAAGGTGGTGCATGTCGACCAGTCGCCCATCGGCCGTACGCCGCGGTCCAACCCGGCGACGTACACCGGCGTCTTCGACCATGTCCGCAGGCTCTTCGCGGAGACGATGGAGGCCAAGGTCCGGGGCTATCTCCCCGGCCGGTTCTCCTTCAACGTCAAGGGCGGCCGCTGCGAGAACTGCTCGGGCGACGGCACCATCAAGATCGAGATGAACTTCCTGCCGGATGTGTACGTCCCGTGCGAGGTCTGCCATGGAGCGCGCTACAACCGGGAGACCCTGGAGGTCCACTACAAGGGCAAGTCCATCGCCGAGGTGCTGGACATGCCGATCGAGGAGGCGCTGGACTTCTTCGAGGCCGTCCCGACGATCGCCCGTCATCTGAAGACCCTCCACGAGGTGGGCCTCGGCTATGTGCGGCTCGGCCAGTCCGCGCCGACGCTCTCGGGCGGCGAGGCCCAGCGTGTGAAGCTGGCCTCGGAGCTCCAGAAGCGCTCCACCGGCCGCACGGTCTACGTCCTGGACGAGCCGACGACCGGTCTGCACTTCGAGGACATCAGCAAGCTGATCAATGTGCTCTCCGGCCTGGTCGACAAGGGCAACACGGTCATCGTGATCGAGCACAACCTGGACGTCATCAAGACCGCGGACTGGGTCGTCGACATGGGCCCGGAGGGTGGCAACGGCGGCGGCCTGGTCATCGCCGAGGGCAGCCCGGAGCAGGTCGCGGGAGTGCCGACCAGCCACACCGGCAAGTTCCTGCGGGACATCCTGGACGCCGAGCGGATCAGTGACGCGGTGGTGCCGGCGGCGCGCAAGGCGCCGAAGAAGGCGGCGGCCAAGAAGACCGCCGCGGCGAAGAACGCGGTCGCCGCGAAGGCGGCGCCGGTGAAGAAGACGGCCACGGCCAGGACCGCCCCGGCCCGCAAGGCCTGACGCCGGTCACCGTCGTGTCCTCAAGCGCCGGACGGGCTGGAAAATCCGGCCCGTCCGGCGCTTGAGGACGAACCGGCTGCCGGACGGCCCCGGCTTCTCCCACAGCCGTCAGCCGTTCAGCTCCCACGCGTACGGCGGCTCCGCGCCCGTGCGGGAGCAGGTCACCGCGGCCGCCCGGGACGCGAAGTGCAGCACCTCGTGCCACCCCTCCGCGCCCAGACCGGCCAGGGCGTTCGCCGACAGGGCGTCCCGGGCCGCGAGGCCGTGCAGCAGGGCCGCGTTCACCGTGTCGCCCGCGCCGATCGTGTCCGCTACGGTCACCGCCGTGGCCGGGACCGAGACCTCAAGCCCGCCCCGCGTCCGTACCGACAGCCCCGCCGCACCCCGCGTCAGCACCACCGCCGCGGGCCCCTCCGGCATACCGCCGAGCCACCGGGCGTCGTCCTCCGACAGCTTCAGCAGCGACACATACGGCAGCCAGCCGGCGAAGCGCGCCCGGTAGGCGTCCGCGTCCGGGATCAGACCGGCCCTGATGTTCGGGTCGAGCAGCGTGAAGATCCCGCGCCCCGCTTCCCGTCGCAGCAGCGCTTCGTACGCACTCGCGCCCGGCTCCAGCACCAGCGAGCAGGTCCCGAGGGCCAGTGCCCGTACGGAATCCGGCAGTTGGGGCGGCAGCTCGAAGAGCCGGTCCGCGCTGCCCTGCACATAGAAGCGGTACCCGGCGGAGCCGTCCGCGCCTATGCTCGCGACCGCCAGCGTCGTCGGCTCGGGCCCGCGCTGGACGAGGGACGTCCCGACCCCCGCCGTACGCAGCCCGGCCAGCAGTGCCTCGCCGAAGCCGTCCGTCGAAACCCGGGAGCAGAAGCCGACCGTCGCGCCGAGCCAGCCGAGCGCGACAGCCGTGTTGTACGGACCGCCGCCGAACCGCGGCAGCAGCATGGGCAGCGGGTCGCCGACCCCCTGCGGGACCAGGTCGATCAAGGACTCTCCGGCGACGACGATCACGGCGAGAACGTAACCCATCCCTTGCGGGGGCGACCAGGGAGCCCGCCAGGAGGGCCGCCGATCTCCGCCGGTATCGTCGGGTCTGTCACCGACGCCCTGATCAGTGGAGTTTCCATGTCCGGCCAGCCAGCCGCCCGCCGTACCGTGCTGAAAGGCGCCGCCCTCGCCGGGGCAGCCGGGCTGGGGGTCGCGGCCTGCTCCACCGAATCGAAGCTCGGCCACGCCGAGAACCCCACCCCCACCGCACCCGTCGATCTCGGCGCGGCCGACGCCGTCCCGGTCGGCGGCGCCAAGCTCTACCGCGAGCAGCGCCTGGTCGTGAGCTGCCCGGCCAAGGGCCAGTACAAGGCATTCAGCGCGCAGTGCACGCACGCGGGCTGTGTCCTCGAGAAGGTCGAGGGCACCGAAGGCAACTGCCCCTGCCACGGCAGCCGCTTCGACGTCACGACCGGCAAGGCGCTCCAGGGCCCGGCGACCGTGCCGCTCCCCGAGGTCCCGATCAAGGCCGAGGGCGGCAAGCTCGTCGTCGGCCCCGAGGCGTAAAGCACGACAGCGAGCGTCAGTCCCAGTCCCAGTCGATCCCCAGGATCCCCGGCCGTACGCCCTGCTCCACCAGATGGACCGTGCGGTGCCGGCCGCTCAGCGTCAGATCCGTCCTGGCGCCGCGCGGCGCTCCCGTCGTGGCCTGCGCGAACCGCCGGCACCGCACCGGCAGCGCACCCTCGTCGAAGCGCACCTGCAGGACGTACTGCCCGCCCGCGAAGCTGAAGCCGCGGACGTACTCCTCGCTCGGCCCGCCGGTCCCGTCCTCGAAGCCGTAGCCGAAGAGGTACGTCTCACCCGCGCGCAGCCGGGCGTCGAAGAGCAGCTCCGCGATCAGCACCCCGGTCTCCCGGTTCCACCGCACCCGCCCCGTGCGGCAGTTCTCCAGCGCGCTGACCTCCACCCGCGCGGGATCGCAGCCCGGATCGCCGTGGTGGATGGCCAGATAGCGGTCGATGCCGTCGCGGTGGGCGCGTACGACATGCGCCGAATCGCGCCCCAGCAGCTCGCGCCCCGCCCCGATCCGTACCCGCTCGTGGTGGCCCACCGTGTGCAGCCCGCCGTCCGCAGGCGACTCCAGGTCGGCAAGCAGCTGCTCCACCGCGCCGGAGGCCTCCACCAGTGAGCGGTAGGAGCGCGTGGCGGGGCGCTCGAAATCGGTTCGCGCGCCGCCTTCTCCGACGCCGAGCAGCCGGATCAGCGAGTTCCCCGGCAGTTCGAGTACGTCCTCCAGAGCACGCACGGCGCGCAGCGACTCGGGGCGCTGCGGGCGGCGCGCGCCCTGCTGCCAGTAGCTGAGGCTGGTCACGCCCACCTTTATCCCGCGGTGCGCGAGATGGTGCTGGACGCGCTGGAGCGGCAGCCCGCGCACCGCGAGGGCAGCGCGTAGCGCCAGATGGAACGGGCCGGTGTGCAGCACCTGCGCCAGATCGGCCTCGGTGTGGCCCATGGTTCCTCCAGCGACTTGCGGGAATTGAGTGAACGTTCACGACAGGGGCGAGCCGCTGTGGGTGGGCGGCGACCGGCGTCCAGGTGGAGCGGGACGGAGGTGTTCACATCCCGGCCGTAGCGTTCACAGCGCCGTGTCACCCCGCATTGAAGCGTGTTGACCCGCCTCCGACAAGGACTGATGCTCATCCGCAGCGTCCGGACGCGATCCTCCATCCCCACCCCCACCGGGAGGAACGCGATGCGCACAGAGAGCAAGCCAAAGAGCACAGCAATCAGACGGCTGTCCGCCGCAGCCGTCGTTCTCGCCGCACTGTTCACTCTGCCCCTGTCGACGGCGACCGCCGCGCCGACCGACGACCAGTCCGACTCGTCCGCCCTCGCCTGGAGGCGCCTGAACATAGCCATGCAGGCCCAGCAGAAGACCAACTGGTGCTGGGCAGCGGGCGGCAACACCATCGCCGCGTACTTCGGCAGGAACTACTCGCAGAACCAGTTCTGCAACGCCGCCTTCAACCGCCAGCAGGGCAGCGAGTGCCCCAACTCGCAGGCCACGCTGGGCAATGTGCAGAACGGTCTGCGCTGGGCGGGCATCAACTCCGGTTCGTACGTCACCGGCTGGCTGGGCTACCCGACCGTGCAGACGGAGATCGACGCGGACCGCCCCATCGAGACCCGTATCCAGTGGTCGAGCGGCGGGGGCCATATGCATGTGATCTACGGCTACGACACCGCGAACAGCTGGGTCTACTGGGGCGATCCATGGCCCTCCAGCGACCGCTACAACTGGGCCTCCCACGCCTGGTACGTCAACAACAGCTCCTTCTCCTGGACCCACTCGCTCTACCGGATCGGGGCGTGAGCGCGATGAAGAGGACCTCACGAGCGACCGCGCGAGCCGCCGTCACCACCGCCGTCGCGGCCTGCCTCTCCCTCGGCGCCATCGGTACGGCCACCGGCGCAGGCACGGCCACCGGCGTAGGCACCGCCACCGGCGTCGCCACCTCCACCGGCCCCTCGGCGGCGGACCGGGCCGCGGCCCGCCGCGTCGCCACGGCCCCCGCAACCCTGGAGACCCTGTCCCGTTTCTTCGCCCGCGACGGTGCCGTCAGCAAGGCGGCGGCGGCTCCCCGCGTCGAAGGCGCGACCGTCCCCGTCCACACGCTCGCCCCGGAGTTCGTGGCCGGAAAGGCGGGAGCTCCCGTGGCGAAGGAGGAGTTCCTCGCCAGTCGGGCGGTCTCGTCGGACGGGCAGCAGGCCTCGCTGTGGACGGCCCGACAGGGCGGTCAGTGGCAGGTGGTGAACATCGCCACCGGCGACGACGAGTTCCGCTACGCGCGGCTCGGCGACCAAAAGCTCCCCGGCGGCACCGTCTTCCGCGAACCGCAGATCGACGCCTGGTACGTCAACAAGGGCACGAAGGTGCTCCCGTTGGACGAGGACGCGATACGCGCGGTGGGCAGCCGCGGCACGACGCTCACCGCCTACCAGGACCGGGTCCGGGCCGCGTACGCCGACAAGCTCCCGGGGTCGGCGTACGCGAAGAAGGGCGGCGCGGGCGGCTACGCCGTGCATGAGGAGAAAGACAGGAACGGCGGCGTCACTTTCGCCTCGGCGGCCGCCGGAGCAGGCGCCCTCGCGGCCCTCGTCCTGTGCGGGCCGGCGGCAGTCCGTCTGCGCCGCCGCGCCTGATCGGCCGCGGCTCCGCCCCGGACCGCGTACGGCCTTCGGTCGTGCCCTCAACGCCGGGCGGCTGAATTTCAGCCCCTCCGGCGCTTGAGGTGGGGGGAGGGGGTTCGGGGCGGAGCCCCGACGAGCCCCGGGCGCCCGGCGCTTCCCCACGGTGCCGGGCGCCCGGTCCCGGCCCGCACTGTCACTGCGCGCCAGTAGGCTGGTCGACATGGCAGACCCCTCCAGCTACCGCCCCAAGCCGGGACAGATCCCCGACTCGCCGGGGGTCTACAAATTCCGCGACGAGCACCGCCGGGTGATCTACGTCGGGAAGGCCAAAAGCCTGCGTCAGCGCCTCGCCAACTACTTCCAGGACGTGGCGAATCTCCACCCGCGCACCGCCACCATGGTCACCACGGCGGCCTCCGTGGAGTGGACGGTGGTCTCCACCGAGGTCGAGGCGCTCCAGCTGGAGTACTCCTGGATCAAGGAATTCGACCCGCGGTTCAACGTCAAGTACCGGGACGACAAGAGCTATCCGTATCTCGCGGTCACCCTCAATGAGGACTTCCCGCGGGTCCAGGTGCTGCGCGGCGCCAAGAGGAAGGGCGTGCGCTACTTCGGTCCGTACGGCCACGCCTGGGCGATCCGCGAGACCGTCGACCTGATGCTGCGGGTCTTTCCCGTACGCACCTGCTCGGCCGGGGTCTTGAGGAATCACCAGCAGAAGGGCCGCCCCTGTCTGCTCGGCTACATCGGCAAGTGCTCCGCGCCCTGCGTGGGCCGGGTCACCCCCGAGGAGCACCGCGAACTGGCCGAGGAGTTCTGCGACTTCATGGCCGGCCGCACCGGCACGTACATCCGCCGTCTGGAGAAGCAGATGATGGCGGCCGCCGAGGAGATGGAGTACGAGAGGGCGGCCCGGCTGCGTGACGACATAGAGGCCCTCAAGCGGGCCCTGGAGAAGAACGCCGTCGTGCTCGCGGACGCCACCGACGCCGACCTGATCGCCGTCGCCGAGGACGAGCTCGAAGCCGCGGTGCAGATCTTCCACGTCCGCGGCGGCAGGGTGCGCGGCCAGCGCGGCTGGGTCACCGACAAGGTCGAGGCCGTCGACACCGCCGGCCTCGTCGAGCACGCGCTCCAGCAGCTGTACGGCGAGGAGCGGGGCGACGCGGTCCCCAAGGAGGTCCTCGTGCCGGCCCTCCACGAGGACAGCGACGCGGTCAGTCTGTGGCTGAGCGGCCGGCGCGGCTCGAACGTCTCACTCCGTATCCCTCAGCGTGGCGACAAGAAGGACCTGATGGAGACGGTCCAGCGCAATGCCCAGCAGGCCCTGGCCCTGCACAAGACCAAACGCGCCAGCGATCTCACCACCCGCTCGCGCGCCCTGGAGGAGATCGCCGAGGCCCTCGGCCTGGACTCGGCGCCGCTGCGGATCGAGTGCTTCGACATCTCGCACCTCCAGGGCGAGGACGTGGTGGCGTCCATGGTCGTCTTCGAGGACGGCCTGGCGCGCAAGAGCGAGTACCGCCGGTTCCAGATCAAGGGCTTCGAGGGCCAGGACGACGTCCGCTCGATGCACGAGGTGATCAGCCGCCGCTTCAAGCGCTATCTGGCGGAGAAGGACAGGACGGGGGAGTGGATCGGCGACGACACCCCGGAGGACGAAAGCAAGCCCAAGCGCTTCGCGTATCCGCCGCAGCTCGTCGTCGTGGACGGCGGACAGCCGCAGGTGGCAGCCGCCCAGCGCGCCCTCGACGAACTCGGCATCGACGATGTCGCCGTGTGCGGACTGGCCAAGCGCCTCGAAGAGGTCTGGCTGCCGCACGACGACGACCCGGTGGTCCTGCCGCGCTCCAGCGAGGGGCTGTATCTCCTTCAGCGGGTCCGTGACACAGCTCACGACTTCGCCATCCGCTACCAGCGCTCCAAGCGGACCAAGCGCATCAGGACCAGCCCGCTGGACGCGGTCCCGGGTCTCGGCGAAACCCGGAAACAGGCGCTGATCAAGCATTTCGGCTCGGTGAAGCGGCTGAAGCAGGCGACAATCGAGCAGATCTGCGAGGTTCCAGGCATGGGCCGCAAGACGGCGGAGTCCGTCGTGGTGGCCCTCGCCCAGGCGGCTCCGGCCGCTCCTGCCGTGAATACGGCAACAGGAGAGATCATTGAAGAGAACGACGGGGGCAGCAGGACATGAATGAGCACGATGGAGACGGAGCAGCAGACGTGAGTACGGGCACCACGATCGAGCCCGGCGGGGCCGCGGACGCGGCAATCCCCGAGCTGGTGATCATCTCCGGAATGTCGGGCGCCGGGCGCAGCACGGCCGCGAAGTGTCTGGAGGACCTCGGCTGGTTCGTCGTCGACAACCTGCCGCCTGCGCTGATCCCCACCATGGTGGAGCTCGGCGCACGCTCGCAGGGCAATGTCGCCCGGATCGCCGTCGTCGTCGACGTACGCGGCCGGCGGTTCTTCGACAACCTCCGCCAGTCCCTCGCCGACCTGGACACCAAGCAGGTCACCCGGCGGATCGTCTTCCTCGAGTCCTCCGACGACGCCCTGGTCCGCCGCTTCGAGTCGGTCCGCAGGCCGCACCCCCTCCAGGGCGACGGCCGGATCGTCGACGGCATCGCTGCCGAGCGCGACCTGCTGCGCGAGCTGCGCGGCGACGCCGACCTGGTGATCGACACCTCCAGCCTCAACGTCCATGAGCTGCGCGCCAAGATGGACGCCCAGTTCGCGGGCGACGAGGAGCCGGAGCTGCGGGCCACGGTGATGTCGTTCGGATTCAAGTACGGACTGCCGGTCGACGCGGACCTCGTCGTCGACATGCGCTTCCTGCCGAACCCGCACTGGGTTCCGGAGCTGCGTCCGTTCACCGGCCTCAACGAAGAGGTGTCGAACTACGTCTTCAACCAGCCCGGCGCCAAGGAGTTCATCGACCGCTACACCGAGCTGCTTCAGCTGATCGCCGCGGGCTACCGCCGCGAGGGCAAGCGGTATGTGACCATCGCGGTCGGCTGCACCGGCGGTAAGCACCGCTCCGTCGCCACGTCCGAGAAGCTCGCCGCCAGGCTCTCGTCCGCGGGGATCGAGACCGTCGTTGTCCACCGGGACATGGGGCGCGAGTGACCGGACGCAACCTCCGTCTGCGGCGACTGCGCAGGTCCACGCATGCGCCGACCGGGCGGAAGCGCGGCGCACAGCCCAAGGTCGTCGCGCTCGGCGGCGGCATGGGCCTGTCCGCGTCGCTCACGGCCCTGCGCCGTATCACGGGCGACCTCACCGCGGTCGTCACCGTCGCCGACGACGGCGGCTCCAGCGGCCGGCTCCGCGACGAGCTCGGCGTGCTGCCGCCCGGTGACCTGCGCAAGGCCCTGGCGGCGCTGTGCGGCGACGACGACTGGGGCCAGACCTGGGCCCGGGTGATCCAGCACCGCTTCCAGTCCCAGGGCGACCTGCATGAACACGCGGTCGGCAATCTGCTGATAGTGGCGCTGTGGGAGCAGCTCGGCGACCATGTCCTGGCCCTGGACCTGGTCGGCAAGCTGCTCGGCGCGCACGGCAGGGTGCTGCCGATGTCCGCCGTCCCGCTGGAGTTGCAGGCGCTGGTCCGGGGCCACGACCCGGCTCGCCCGAACGACGTGGAGACCGTGCGCGGCCAGGCGACCGTCGCGCTCACGCCCGGTGAGGTGCAGTCGGTGCACCTCGTCCCGCACGACCCGCCCGCCGTCCCGGAGGCCGTTGCCGCCGTCCTGGACGCCGACTGGGTGGTGCTCGGCCCGGGTTCCTGGTTCTCATCGGTGATCCCGCATCTGCTCGTGCCCGAACTGCTGGACGCGCTGATCGAGACGAAGGCCCGCCGGGTCCTCTCGCTCAACCTCGCGCCGCAGCCCGGCGAAACAGATGGCTTCTCACCGCAGCGTCATTTGGAGGTTTTGGGACGACACGCGCCTAAACTCGCCCTGGACGTGGTGCTGGCCGACGAGGCCGCCGTGCCCGACCGTGAGTCCCTCGCCGAAGCCGCCACGCGGCTCGGCGCCGCGGTCGAGCTGGCCCCCGTGGCCTCGCCCGACGGCGTTCCGAAGCATGATCCGGAGCTGTTGGCCGCCGCGTACGACCGTATTTTTCGGATGCATGGAAGGATCGGCCCATGGCGATGACGGCAGCGGTGAAGGACGAAATCTCCCGGCTTCCCGTCACCCGGACCTGCTGCAGAAAAGCGGAGGTCTCGGCGATCCTTCGGTTCGCGGGCGGGCTGCACCTGGTGAGCGGCCGCATCGTGATCGAGGCGGAGCTGGACACCGGCATCGCGGCGCGCCGGCTGAAGCGGGACATCCTGGAGATCTTCGGGCACAGCTCCGAGCTGATGGTGATGGCGCCCGGCGGACTGCGCCGCGGCTCGCGCTACGTCGTACGAGTGGTGGCCGGCGGTGACCAACTGGCCCGCCAGACCGGTCTCGTCGACGGCCGGGGCCGCCCGATCCGCGGGCTGCCCCCGCAGGTCGTCTCCGGTGCAACCTGTGACGCGGAGGCCGCCTGGCGTGGCGCGTTCCTGGCACACGGCTCGCTCACCGAGCCGGGCCGCTCCTCCTCGCTGGAGGTCACCTGCCCCGGCCCGGAGGCGGCTCTGGCTCTCGTCGGCGCGGCCCGCCGGCTCTCCATCGCCGCCAAGGCGCGCGAGGTTCGCGGCGTGGACCGCGTCGTCGTGCGCGACGGGGACGCGATCGGCGCGCTGCTGACCCGCCTTGGGGCGCACGAGTCGGTGCTGGCCTGGGAGGAGCGGCGGATGCGCCGCGAGGTGCGCGCCACTGCCAACCGCCTCGCCAACTTCGACGACGCCAACCTGCGCCGCTCGGCGCGCGCCGCGGTCGCCGCGGGCGCCCGGGTGCAGCGCGCGCTGGAGATCCTCGGCGAGGAGGTGCCCGAGCACCTCGCCGCGGCCGGCCGGCTGCGGATGGAGCACAAGCAGGCTTCGCTCGAGGAGCTGGGTGCGCTGGCCGACCCACCGCTGACCAAGGACGCGGTCGCGGGCCGTATCCGCCGGCTGCTTGCGATGGCCGACAAGCGGGCCCAGGACTTGGGCATTCCGGGTACGGAGTCCAATCTGACCGAGGAAATGGCCGACGGTCTCGTCGGCTGAGTCCCTGCTGAGTCCTGCCTGAGCCGCGGCTGAGTCCCGCCTGATTCCCGACGGAGTTCCGGCTGAATGTCCACCGCCATGATCGACCCACCGCTGTCGGCGCCTTCCCGGCGCCGACAGCGGTGTTATGTCTATTTGTATGCTCTTGACATGATCATGAAGTGTCATGAGCCTGTCGTCTGTCCACTTTCGTGGCACACAAAAGAAAAGGGGGGCTCATGAGACGCAGAGCGAGATCGATCCTCGCCGCGGCTTCACTGCTGATGGCCGGACTGGCGGCCGCGCCGGTCGCCCAGGCGGAACAGGGGGGTGACGACGACGGACTTGCCGTATGGCACGCGAAGGTCACCAAGGCCCAGGTCCCGCTGATCCTCGCGGCGGGCGCCGACGGACATGAACTCAGCGAGCAGGTGCCCGACAAGGGCACCGCCACCGTCGAGCTCTACCTCACCGAACAGCAGGCCGGCGAACTGCGCGAGCAGGGCATCGGCATCACCGAGCACACCGTCTCGGCCACGGCCGAGAAGCGCGCTGCCGCCGCGGGCGACGGCGTCTTCCGCCCGTACGGCGGCGAGACGGGCCTGAAGCGCGAGATCCTCGCCACCGCGCAGGCCAATCCCGCCCTCACCAAGGTCGTCAGCATCGGCAAGACCGTGGGGGGCCAGGACATCCTCGCCCTCAAGCTCAGCAAGGGCGCCAAGAAGTACAAGGACGGCTCCAAGCCCGCCGCGCTGTATATGTCCAACCAGCACGCCCGCGAGTGGATCACCCCGGAAATGACCCGCCGGCTGATGCACCACTACCTCGCGGGCTACGGCAAGGACCCGCGGATCACGAAGATCGTCGACTCCACCGAACTGTGGTTCGTCATCTCCGCCAACCCCGACGGCTACGACTACACGTTCAAGGGCACCGCCGAGCGCCAGTGGCGCAAGAACCTCCGCGACAACAACGGCGACGGCAAGATCGCCCCCGGCGACGGTGTCGACCTCAACCGCAACTTCGCCTACAAGTGGGGCTACGACAACGAGGGTTCGTCCCCCGACCCGGCATCCGAGACCTACCGCGGCACCGGTCCGGCCTCCGAGCCCGAGACGAAGGCGCTCGACGCCTTCCAGAAGCGCATCGGCTTCGAGTACGGCATCAACTACCACTCCGCGGCCCAGCTGCTCCTGTACGGAGTCGGCTGGCAGGTCGCCACCCCGACGCCCGACGACGTCCTGTACGAGTCCCTCGCCGGTACGCCCCAGAACTCCGCCGTCCCCGGCTACCGCCCCCAGGTGTCCTCCGAGCTCTACACCACCAACGGCGAAGCCGACGGCCACGCGGCAAACGTCAACGGGATGATGATGTACACCCCGGAGATGTCGACCTGCGCCACCGCCTCCAGGATCGACCCCAACGACCCCTGGAACGCTGCCGACTGCGCGTCCATCTTCACCTTCCCGGACGACGAGAAGCTGATCCAGCAGGAGTTCGCCAAGAACATCCCGTTCGCGCTCTCCGTCGCCGAAACCGCGGCCCACCCCGACCAGCCGTCCTCCTCGATCGGCCTGAAGGCCGCGGACTTCACCCCCGACGCCTTCACCACCTCCTACGCCCGCGGCGGCGACCAGGAAGTCTCCGTCATCGCGCGCAAGTCCGTACGCGACAAGGAGCTCAAGTACCGCGTCAACGGCGGCCGTACGCACGATCAGGCGCTCAGGGCCTGGAAGGGCGGCGAGGTCTACGGCGGCGACGACAACATCCGCTTCGACGAGTACCGCGCCAAGGTCCAGGATGGCGATGTCGGCGACAAGGTCGAGGTCTGGTTCACCGGTGAGACCAAGGCCGGACAACCCACCTCCAGCGAGCACTTCACCTACACGGTCGCCGAACGGCCGCGCGGCAACACGCTGGTGATCGCCGAAGAGGGCGGCACCACCCCGGCGCAGCACACCGCCGCGTACACCAGGGCCCTCGCGGACAACGGCCACAGGGCCTCGGTCTGGGACGTCGCCACGCAGGGCGTCCCGGACGCCCTCGGCGTGCTCGGCCACTTCAAGACGGTCCTCTGGTACACCGGCGCGGGACAGCCCTCCGCAGCGACCACGGGCGCCGTACGGGACTACCTCAACGAGGGCGGGAGGCTGATCAACGCCGGTGAGCTGGCCGGCGGCGACGTCGACCTCGGCGGAGCCGACTCCAACGACTTCGCGCAGTACTACCTCGGCGCGTACAACCGCGTCGGGCTGAAGTCCCCGTTCTCCTTCGCGGGCACCGGAAGGCTCGCGGGCGCGAATGCCTCACTCGCCGCCGCGGCCGGGAACCCGCTCGACCTGGCCGGGGCGTACACGATCACCTCGGACACCCTGAAGCCGGACCAGTTCCCGCAGTTCAAGAGCGCTGCCGCGGGCGGCTACCCGGGCATCCGCACCCCGTTCGAGCCGGCCGACGGATCCTGGTTCGCGGCGGCGAAGCACGAGGACGACGCGTACATGCGGCTGTCGCGCACCGTGGATCTGACCGGCACCGCGGCCGGTGCCAAGCCGAGCCTGCAGTTCCAGCTCAGCCATGACACCGAGCGCGGCTACGACAACGTCGTCGTCGAGGCGCACACGGTCGGCCAGGACGACTGGACGACCCTGCCGGACGCCAACGGCGGCACCACGACCGAGGTGCCCGTCCAGTGCGAGGAGGGCTTCTACGTAGAGGGCCACCCGTTCCTCGCCCACTACCTGACCGTCGCCGAGAGCGGCTGCACGCCGACCGGCACCACGGGCGCCTGGAACCGCTTCACCGGCTCCTCCAACGGCTGGCAGCCCGTCTCCGTCGACCTCAGCGCCTACCCGGGCAAGCAGGTCGAGCTCTCCATCTCGTACATCACGGACCCGGGCACCGGCGGAATCGGCGCCTTCGTCGACGACACCAAGCTCGTCGTCGGCGGCACCCCGCAGGGTCCCGAGGGCTTCGAGACCGCGCTCGGCCCGTGGACCGTCGCGGGACCGCCGGCCGGCAGCCCCGGCAATACCGGCGACTGGGCACGCGCCCAGGCGCTGTTCCACGCCCATTCGGCCGTCACCACCCGGGACACAGTGCTCATCGGCTTCGGCCTGGAGCATGTGCCCGGCGCGGCCGACCGCAAGCAGCTCATCGGAAAGGCTCTCAGCGCGCTCCGGCGCTGACGCTGCGTAGCCGGAACGGCGGTCCGTGGACCCTACTGGGGGGTACGGACCGCCGTGCCACGCACGGAGCCACTCGATGTCACTCCGGGGCCCTCATGGAGGTAGGGTCGTAGGCGGTCGGGGACATCCCATACAACTCGCCGGCGTCTAAAACCGGCGTACCAACGAGGAGATCGGTTCGTGACGATCCGCGTAGGCATCAACGGCTTTGGCCGCATCGGTCGTAACTACTTCCGCGCGCTGCTGGAGCAGGGTGCAGACATCGAGATCGTGGCTGTCAACGACCTGGGTGACACTGCGACCACGGCCCACTTGCTGAAGTACGACACCATCCTCGGCCGCCTCAAGGCCGAGGTGACCCACACCGCCGACACGATCACGGTCGACGGCCACACCATCAAGGTGCTCTCCGAGCGCAACCCCGCCGACATTCCGTGGGGCGAGCTGGGCGTCGACATCGTCATCGAGTCGACCGGCATCTTCACTAAGAAGGCCGACGCCGAGAAGCACATCGCCGGCGGTGCCAAGAAGGTCCTCATCTCGGCTCCGGCCAAGAACGAGGACATCACCATCGTGATGGGCGTCAACCAGGACAAGTACGACGCGGCCAACCACCACGTCATCTCCAACGCCTCCTGCACCACCAACTGTGTGGCGCCGATGGCCAAGGTTCTCCTGGAGAACTTCGGCATCGTCAAGGGCCTGATGACCACGGTCCACGCGTACACGAACGACCAGCGCATCCTGGACTTCCCGCACTCGGACCTGCGCCGCGCCCGCGCCGCCGCCGAGAACATCATCCCGACCACCACCGGTGCCGCGAAGGCCACCGCGCTGGTCATCCCGGAGCTGGCGGGCAAGCTCGACGGCATCGCGATGCGCGTCCCGGTCCCCACCGGCTCCGTGACCGACCTGGTGGTCGAGCTCGAGCGCGAGGTCACCAAGGACGAGGTCAACACCGCGTTCCAGAAGGCGGCCGAGGGTCAGCTCAACGGCATCGTGGACTACACCGAGGACCCGATCGTCTCCTCGGACATCGTCAACTGGCCCGCCTCCTGCACCTTCGACTCCTCCCTGACCATGGTCCAGGGCAAGAACGTCAAGGTCATCGGCTGGTACGACAACGAGTGGGGCTACTCCAACCGTCTCGTGGACCTCACGGTCTTCGTCGGCGGCCAGCTCTGATCTGCAACGAGAGCACCACGATGTGAGCGACAGGGCTCGGGCAGCGCAACGCAGCGCGGTTCGAGCCCTTCGCACGTCCCAGCCCTCTGAGGAGCCCTACACATGAAGACGATCGACCAACTTCTCGCCGAAGGGGTCGCCGGCAAGCGGGTATTCGTCCGCGCCGACCTCAATGTGCCGCTCGACGGCACCACGATCACCGACGACGGCCGCATCCGCGCCGTAGTACCGACCGTCGCCAAGCTCGCCGAGGCGGGCGCGCGCGTCGTCGTCGCCTCCCACCTGGGCCGTCCCAAGGGCGCCCCGGACCCGGCCTTCTCGCTCGCCCCCGCGGCCGCGCGGCTCGGTGAACTGCTCGGCGCCGATGTCGCCTTCGCCACCGACACCGTCGGCGAGTCGGCCAAGGTCGTCGTAGCGGGCCTCGCCGACGGCCGGGTCGCCGTCATCGAGAACCTCCGCTTCAACGCCGGCGAGACCAGCAAGGACGCCGCCGAGCGCGGCGCCTTCGCCGATCAGCTCGCCACTCTTGCCGATCTGTACGTGGGCGACGGCTTCGGCGCCGTACACCGCAAGCACGCCTCGGTGTACGACCTCCCGGCCCGCCTGCCGCACGCCGCCGGCTACCTCATCGCCACCGAGGTCGGCGTCCTGAAGAAGCTCACCGAGGACGTCAAGCGCCCGTACGTCGTCGTCCTCGGCGGCGCCAAGGTCTCCGACAAGCTCGGGGTCATCGACCACCTCCTGGAGAAGGCCGACCGCATCCTGATCGGCGGCGGCATGGCGTACACCTTCCTCAAGGCCCAGGGGCACGAGGTCGGCATCTCGCTGCTGCAGGCGGACCAGATCCCGGCGGTCCTGGAGTACCTGGAGCGGGCCAAGGCGAAGGGCGTGGAGTTCGTGCTCCCCGTCGATGTCCTGGTCTCGACCGAGTTCCCGGACCTGAAGACCAAGGCTCCGGCCAACCCGTCCCGTCGTCGCCGCGGACGCGATCCCGGCCGACCAGGAGGGTCTGGACATCGGTCCCGAGACCCGCAAGCTGTACGCATCGAAGCTCGCCGACGCGGCCACCGTCTTCTGGAACGGTCCGATGGGCGTCTTCGAGCACCCCGACTACGCCGAGGGCACCAAGGCCGTTGCCCAGGCGCTCGTCGACTCCCCGGCGTTCTCGGTCGTCGGCGGTGGCGACTCCGCCGCGGCCGTCCGGATCCTGGGCTTCGACGAGAAGGTATTCGGCCACATTTCGACCGGTGGCGGCGCGAGCCTCGAGTACCTCGAGGGCAAGACGCTTCCCGGCATCGCCGCACTGGAGGACTGACCCTCAATGACTGCTCTTGAAAACGGCCGCACGCCGCTGATGGCGGGCAACTGGAAGATGAACCTCAACCACCTCGAGGCCATCGCCCATGTCCAGAAGCTCGCTTTCGCCCTGGCGGACAAGGACTACGACGCCGTAGAGGTCGCGGTACTGCCGCCCTTCACCGACCTGCGGTCCGTGCAGACCCTGGTTGACGGCGACAAGCTCAGGATCAAGTACGGCGCGCAGGACCTCTCCGCGCACGACTCCGGCGCGTACACCGGCGAGATCTCGGGCTCGATGCTGTCCAAGCTGAAGTGCACCTACGTCGCCGTGGGCCACTCCGAGCGCCGGCAGTACCACGCCGAGACGGACGAGCTCTGCAACGCCAAGGTGAAGGCCGCCTTCAGGCATGGCCTGACCCCGATCCTCTGCGTCGGTGAGGGCCTGGACGTCCGCAAGGCCGGCCAGCAGGTCGAGTACACGATCACGCAGCTCGACGGCGGACTGAAGGACATCCCGGCCGAGCAGGCCGAGTCCATCGTGATCGCGTACGAGCCGGTGTGGGCCATCGGCACCGGCGAGGTCGCCACCCCCGAGGACGCGCAGGAGGTCTGCGGGGCGATCCGCGGGCGTCTTGCCGAGCTGTACTCCCAGGAGCTGGCCGACAAGGTCCGCATCCAGTACGGCGGCTCGGTGAAGTCCGGGAACGTCGCCGCGATCATGGCGCAGCCCGATGTGGACGGTGCTCTGGTGGGCGGTGCGGCGCTGGACGCGGACGAGTTCGTCAAGATCGTCCGGTTCCGCGACCAGTAAGTATGCGGTAGCGCGGATCCGTCGTACCCTTGCGGGGGCCTGAGGCTTTCCGAGCCCGGGCCCCCGTCGTCTATTTCAGTCCGAGGAAGTTGGTCCAGCCGTGATTATGGGGTTTTCGATCGCCCTGATCGTCTTCAGCCTGCTGATGCTGCTGCTGGTGCTGATGCACAAGGGGAAGGGCGGCGGCCTCTCCGACATGTTCGGTGGCGGTATGCAGTCCTCAGTAGGCGGCTCCTCGGTCGCCGAGCGCAACCTCGACCGCATTACGGTGGTCGTCGGTCTGCTGTGGTTTGCGTGCATTGTCGTACTTGGGCTGCTGATGAAGCTGGACAGCTGACCACGTCGCCGTCAGCGTCTCGGTGCGGGGTGTAACTCCAATCACTGGACGCACGTTGGGCCTTACGTAGACTGGGGCATCTTCGAGCACCATCACGCAGGGAGTTACGACCGTGGCAAGTGGCAACGCGATCCGGGGAAGCCGGGTCGGAGCGGGGCCGATGGGTGAGGCCGAGCGGGGCGAGTCCGCGCCGCGCCTGCGCATCTCCTTCTGGTGCTCGAACGGGCACGAGACGCAGCCGAGCTTCGCCAGCGACGCACAGGTTCCGGATACTTGGGACTGTCCTCGCTGCGGGTTCCCGGCCGGACAGGACCGGGACAATCCGCCGGACCCGCCGCGCACCGAGCCGTACAAGACGCACCTCGCCTATGTACGCGAGCGGCGCAGCGACGCGGACGGCGAGGCGATCCTCGCCGAGGCGCTCGCGAAACTGCGGGGCGAAATCTAGAAGTTGTTACCGGCCGGATGCCTGTGGGCGTCCGGCCGGAGTGCGTTCGCGGCTGATTGTCAGTGGCACCCCCTACCGTTTTGAATCAACGGACCGGACGGGGGATGTTGTGACGGCGACCGAAGCGGTGCAGACGCGAACACCCGCGTGGCGCGGAGGGTTCGGACGACTGTGGACGGCCGCCGTCGTCTCGAAACTCGGCGACTCGCTGCGGATCGCCGCGATGCCGCTGTTTGCCGCCTCGCTGACCGACGACCCCCTCCTCATCGCCTCGGTGACAGCGTGCGGTTATCTGCCCTGGCTGCTGTTCGGCCTGCTCGGCGGCGCGGTCGCCGACCGGGTGGACCAGCGGCGGGCGATGTGGGCCGTTGATCTGCTGCGCGGCCTGCTGATGGCGGGCTTCGCGGGCGCGGTATGGCTGGACCTTGGATCCATAGCGCTGCTGCTCGCGCTGGCCTTCGCCCTCACCACGCTCCAGACACTCTTCGACAACGCTGCGACGGCCCTGCTGCCCTCGCTGGTGCCGGCCGAGGCGCTGAGCAGCGCCAATGCCCGGCTGATGACCGCACAGCAGATCGTCGGGGGCTTTGTGGCCGCGCCCCTGGTTCCGGTGCTGCTCGTGGTGGGCGCCGCCATGCCGTACGCAGCGGATGCGGCCACCTATGCCGTGGCGGCGGCGCTGGTGGCATCCCTGCGGGTCGCTGCGCCGGAGCGGGACCCCAGACCGGCCGGGAGCACCCTGCGCGGGGAGATCGCGGAGGGGCTGCGCACCCTGTGGCTGGACCGGGCACAGCGCGGGCTCTGCATCGCCACCACACTCTGCAACATCGGCATGGGCGCGCTCATCGCCACCCTCGTCGTCCATGTCACCGGCTGGCTCGGCGCGGGGGCCGGCGGATACGCGGCGGTGATCACGGCCTTCGGGGCCGGCAGCGCGGCGGGCGGCCTGCTTGCCCGCAGGCTGGCCGACCGGATCGGGCGAATACGGAGCGTGTTCGTCGCCGGGCTTGTGCAGACCGGATGCCTGGCCGCCATGGGGTCCGTGCGCGCGCTGTGGGTCACGATCGCCGCGATGGCGGTGTTCGCGGTCATGGGCATGGTGTGGAACGTCAACCAGACGACGCTGATCCAGGAGCGCAGCCCGGCGCAGCTGCTGGGCCGGATCAGCTCCGCCTTCCGTACGCTCGCGGTCGCCGGCGCTCCGCTCGGCGCGCTGCTCGGCGGAGCGGCGGCGGCCGCCTGGGGACCAAACACCCCCGCCTTGCTGGCGGCAGGACTGTTCATTCCGGCAGTCGCATCGCTCGCCCCGCTGATCAATTAGGTTGGAGACGCAGCGGGGCACGCAGGCAGGTACGAGAAGAAGTGGGCTGATGTCCAGGATGCTGTGTCTTCCCGGGGGACAACCCCCGGACCCCCGGCCGAAAAGCAGGTCAGCGGGGCTGAACCGACCGTCCACGCGAGGTGAATCTCTGTGAACGCAGAAGGCCGTACCAGGCTCAATCAGACGCCCGAATGGACTGCTCTCGGCAAGTACCGCGAGCAACTCGGACAGACGCATCTGCGCGAGCTGTTCGCAGCCGACCAGGCGCGCGGCAGCCGGTACACCCTCCAGGTCGGCGATCTCTACCTCGACTACTCCAAGCATCTGGTGACCGACGAGACGCTGGCGCTGCTGCGTGAGCTGGCCGAGGCCACCAACGTCGCCGAGCTGCGGGACGCGATGTTCCGCGGCGAGAAGATCAACACCACCGAGGACCGCGCCGTCCTGCACACGGCGCTGCGCGCCCCGCGGGACGCCGTGATCGAGGTGGACGGCGAGAACGTGGTGCCCGCGGTGCACGCCGTACTCGACAAGATGGCCGCCTTCTCCGACCGCGTCAGGTCGGGCGAGTGGACCGGCCACACCGGCAAGCCCATCAAGAACGTGGTGAACATCGGCATCGGCGGCTCCGACCTGGGCCCGGCCATGGCGTACGAGGCGCTACGCTCCTACACCGCGCGCGATCTGACATTCCGTTTCGTGTCGAACGTCGACGGGGCCGATCTGCACGAGGCCGTAAGGGACTTGGACCCGGCCGAGACGCTCTTCATCATCGCCTCCAAGACATTCACCACCATCGAGACCATCACCAACGCCACCTCCGCCCGCGACTGGCTACTCACCGAGCTGAAGGCCGGTCAGGAGGCCGTCGCCAAGCACTTCGTGGCGCTGTCCACGAACGCCGAGAAGGTCTCCGACTTCGGCATCGACACGGCGAACATGTTCGAGTTCTGGGACTGGGTCGGCGGGCGCTACTCCTTCGACTCCGCGATCGGCCTCTCGCTGGTGATCGCGATCGGGCCGGACCACTTCCGGGACATGCTCGCCGGCTTCCATCTGGTCGACGAGCACTTCCGTACGGCTCCGGCGGAGGCCAACGCGCCGCTGCTGCTCGGCCTGCTGGGCGTCTGGTACGGCGAGTTCTTCGACGCGCAGTCGCACGCGGTGCTGCCGTACTCCCACTATCTGAGCAAGTTCACCGCCTATCTCCAGCAGCTCGACATGGAGTCCAACGGCAAGTCCGTGGACCGCGAGGGCAACCGCGTCGAGTGGCAGACCGGACCGGTGGTCTGGGGCACGCCCGGCACCAATGGACAGCACGCGTACTACCAGCTGATCCACCAGGGCACCAAGGTCATCCCGGCGGACTTCATCGGCTTCGCCAAGCCGGTCGGGGATCTGCGGCCCGGTCTGGTCGCCCAGCACGACCTGCTGATGGCCAACTTCCTCGCACAGACGCAGGCGCTCGCCTTCGGCAAGACGCCTCAGGAGGTACGGGCGGAGGGTGTGCCCGAGGAACTGGTGGCGCACAAGACGTTCCAGGGCAACCACCCGACGACCACGATCCTCGCCAACGAGCTCACGCCTTCCGTGCTCGGCCAGTTGATCGCGCTCTACGAGCACAAGGTGTTCGTCCAGGGCGCCATCTGGAACATCGACTCCTTCGACCAGTGGGGCGTCGAGCTCGGCAAGGTGCTCGCCAAGAAGATCGAGCCGGTGCTCACCGAGGGGACAGGCGGGGAGCAGCTGGACAGCTCGACCTCGACACTGGCCGCCAAGTACCGCACGCTGCGGGGTCGTTGAGCCGATGGAGGAGGAGGGGGTGAGGCTGAGGCCGCCGAACAGCACACTGAACGAGCGGGTGGTCGGCTGGTGGCGGGTTCAGTTGCTGCTGACGACCGCGATTCCGGTGGCCGTGCTCGCCGTACTGGGGCTGCTCATCGAACCGGCCCGGCTGTGGCTGCTGACGCCCGCCGTCGTACTGGCGGTGCTGGGCCTGGCCTGCACCCTCTTCCTCCCCAACTGGTGGTTCCGGGTGCACCGCTGGGAGGTCACGGACGAGGCGGTCTACGTCCGTACGGGGGCGCTGTGGCAGGAATGGCGGATCGCGCCCATGTCCAGGATCCAGACTGTGGATACGATGCGCGGGCCGCTGGAGCAGGTGTTCCGGCTCGCCACGGTCATCGTCACCACCGCGTCCTCCAAGGGCGCGATCAAGATCGAGGGGCTCGACCATGAGGTCGCCGCGGAGCTCGCGGAGCAGCTGACCCGGATAACCCAGGCCACGCCCGGGGACGCGACATGAGCGCGGCCGAGCCGCAGCCGGTGGCCGAGCCGCAGCCGGTGGCCGAGGAGGAGTGGCGGCGGCTCGACAAGCGCACCGTGCTCGTCACCGCCTCCGTCATGGCGGGGGTGGCCGCGGGCGCAGGGCTGCCCACCACCCTCGGCCTCGCCGGCGGAATGCCGCTCGGGCAGGCGTTCGGCTGGGTGCTGGCCGGTGCCGTGCTGCTGATCGCCGTGGGCGCGGGCGCGGACTACGTACGGTGGCGCCGGACGCGCTACCGCATCGGCCTCGAACGCGCCGAACTCCACACCGGACTGCTGCTGGTCAAACGCCGTTCGCTGGCCCGCGAGCGCATCCGTAGCGTCGACCTGTCCGCCAACCCACTGCTGCGCGTCCTCGGCCTGGTCAAGGTGCGTATCGGCACGGGCGAGCACACAGGCGGCGAGTCCACGCTGGAGCTCGACCCGGTCAGCAAGGCGGAGGGCGAGCGGCTGCTTACGCAGCTGCTGGCCCGGACGGCGACGACCGATCTCGGCACCCACCGGGAGGGCGAGCTCGCTGCCCTCGATCCGTCCTGGATCCGGTACGCACCGGTCAGCTTTGTCGCCCCGCTGCTCGGCGGCGCCGCGGTCGGCGGTGTGATGCAGGTCAGCGAGTGGTTCGGGGCGCAGGGCAAGGTCATCGACTGGGTGGGGGACCGGTTCCAGGACACCTCCATCGCCATGATGGTCGTGGTGCTCGTCACCGTGGCCGTGACCGCCGGAGTCGTCGGAGCGCTCGGCCTGTGGATCGAGATGTGGTGGAACTACCGACTGGAGCGGGAGCCTGGCGGCACCCTGCGAGTGCGGCGTGGCCTGTTCACCGCGCGCTCGATCTCCATAGAGGAGCGCCGCCTGCGCGGTGTCGAACTCGTCGAGCCGCTCGGCGTCAGACTGTTCGGCGCGGCCCGGGTCGACGCGGTCGCCACCGGTCTCACCGACGACGAGGAGGACAAGCACGCCGATCTGAAGGTGCTGCTGCCGCCGGCGCCGCGGGCCATGGCGGACGAGGTGGCCGCGCAGGTGCTGCGCGAGCCCGTGGCCCCGACGAGCGCTCACCTGACCGCCCACCCCAGGGCGGCGCGCACCCGGCGGCTGCGCTGGGCGCTGGCATCGGCGCTGCTGCCGCTGCTGGTGCTGACGGTTCTGGGCGCCTGGCTCAATTCCGTACTGCTGTACATCGCGGCGGCGTGCGCGGTCGTGGCGCTGCCGGCCGCGGTGATCCTCGCCTTGGATGCGTACCGCAGTCTCGGGCACGGCATCAGCGGTGCGTATCTGGTGGCCCGCTCCGGCACGGTCCGCCGCGCGACGGTCGCGCTGCAGCGGGGCGGGGTCATCGGCTGGACGGTGAAGCAGTCGGTCTTCCAGCGCCGGGCCGGGGTGCTGACGCTGACCGCGACGACGGCCGCGGGGGCGGGAGCGTATTCGGTGTACGACGCGGGGGAGAGCGAGGGCCTGGCGTTCGCGTCGGACGCGGTACCGGGGCTGCTGGAGCCGTTCCTCGTACGGGGCGACGGGACGGCGGGGTGCGGTTCGGCCGAGGCCGGCGCGACAATCCCCGTATGACCGCATCCGGCCACCCGGGCAGCCTCGTGGGGGTCCCGCCGGACGAAGTCTGGGGGAGTTTGAGGCGCGGGGTCTGGGGCGGAGCCCCAGTCAGGGCGACGCCGGCGGATACAGGGCCCGCGGCAGCTGTGACGCCGCCGCCGCGTCGAGCAGCCACAGCGTCCGGCTGCGGCCCCTCGCGCCCGCTGCCGGGGCCTGGACCTCGCCCGCGCCCGACAGCGCTATCGCCACCGCCTTCGCCTTGTCCTCGCCCGCCGCCAGCAGCCATACCTCGCGCGCCGACCGGATCGCCGGGAGCGTGAGCGAGATACGTGTCGGAGGCGGCTTGGGCGCGCCGTGCACGCCGACCACCGTGCGGTCCGTCTCGCGGACCGCGGGCAGCTCGGGGAAGAGCGACGCCACATGGGTGTCGGGCCCCACCCCCAGCATCAGCACATCGAAGCTCGGCACCGGACCGTGGTCCTCCGGGCCCGCCGCCGCGGCGAGTTCGGCCGCGTACGCTGCCGCTGCCGCGTCCACGTCACTGTCGTACACACCGTCCGACGCGGGCATCGCGTGCACCCGCTTCGGGTCCACCGGCACGCTGTCCAGCAGGGCCCCGCGGGCCTGCGTGATATTGCGCTCCGGGTCGCCCTCCGGGAGGAACCGCTCGTCGCCCCACCACAGATCGAGACGCGGCCAGTCGATCGCGTCCCGGGCCGGCGAGGTCCCGAGGGCGGCGAGCAGGGCATTGCCGTTGCGGCCGCCCGTCAGCACCACCGACGCGGAGCCGCGCGCGGCCTGGGCGTCCACGATCTTCGTGATCAGCCGGGCCGCCGCGGCCTGCGCCATCAGCTCCTTGTCGTGATGGACGACGAGCTGCGGGGCACTCACTTCGCCGCCGCCTTCTTGGCCGGAGCCGCCTTCTTGGCCGGAGCGGCCTTCTTCGCGGGGGCGGACTTGGCCTCGGACTTGGTCTCCGACTTCCCTCCGGACGTGGCCTGCGAAGCGGACGCCCCGGCGCCCGACGCCTCGTCGCCGTAACTGAGCCGCTCCACGCCGAGCCGCAGCGCCGACGCATACGTGTCGTCCGGGTCGAGGCGCCGCAGTTCCTCCGCCATCAGCTCGGCCGTGTCACGCCGCTTCAGCGCCACCGCCCGGTCCGGCTGTCCCTGGATGGACAGCGTCGCCAGGGAGCCGTCCGCCCGGTCCAGCACGATCGGACCGCAGTTCGTCTCCATCCGTACGGCCGTGAGACCAGGCCCCGACGAAGCCGAGCGCGTCACCGGCACCTTCAGCCGGTCGGCGAGCCACATCCCGAGCAGTTCGCAGCTCGGGTTGAACTCCTCGCCCTCTACCTCCACCGAGGTGACCTCGCACATCACCTGGTCCAGAGCGGCCGCGAGCATGGAGCGCCACGGCGTGATCCGGGTCCACGCCAGATCGGTGTCGCCGGGGGTGTACGCCTCGGCGCGCGCCATCAGGTCACGCACCGGCTGTTCGGAGGCGTACGAGTCCGTCACCCGGCGCTGCGCCAGCACGCCCAGCGGGTCACTGGCCGGGTCGGTCGGCCCGTTCACCGGCCACCAGACCACGACTGGCGCGTCCGGCAGCAGCAGCGGCAGAACCACCGACTGGGCGTGATCGATGACCTCGCCGTACAGCCGAAGCACGACCGTCTCGCCGGTGCCCGCGTCCGCGCCCACCCGCACCTCGGCGTCCAGGCGTGCCTTCGCCCGGTCGCGCGGCGAGCGCGAGATCCGCTTGATGACGACCAGCGTGCGAGAAGGGTGCTCGCGCGACGCCTCGTTGGCCGCCTTCAGCGCGTCGTAGGCGTTCTCCTCGTCGGTGACGATGACAAGGGTGAGCACCATGCCGACGGCCGGGGTGCCGATCGCCCGGCGCCCCTGCACCAGCGCCTTGTTGATCTTGCTGGCCGTGGTGTCCGTAAGGTCGATCTTCATGGCCGACGCCAGCTCCGTCCGTCTCGTGCGAGCATTTCGTCCGCCTCGACCGGCCCCCACGTACCAGCCGGGTACTGCGCGGGCTTGCCGTGCTTGTCCCAGAACTGCTCGATCGGGTCGAGGATCTTCCAGGACAGCTCGACCTCCTCAAGTCTCGGGAAGAGGTTGGAGTCGCCGAGCAGGACGTCGAGGATGAGCCGTTCGTACGCCTCCGGGCTGGACTCCGTGAAGGACTCGCCGTACGCGAAGTCCATCGAGACGTCCCGCACCTCCATCGAGGTGCCAGGCACCTTCGAGCCGAACCGCAAGGTCACGCCCTCGTCCGGCTGGACGCGGATGACCAGGGCGTTCTGGCCCAGTTCCTCGGTGGCCGTGTGGTCGAAGGGGGAGTGCGGGGCGCGCTGGAAGACCACCGCGATCTCGGTGACCCGGCGCCCAAGCCGCTTGCCCGTACGGAGATAGAAGGGGACGCCCGCCCAGCGGCGGTTGTCGATCTCCAGCTTGACCGCGGCGTAGGTGTCGGTCTTCGACTTGGGGTCGATGCCGTCTTCCTGGAGATAGCCGACGGCCTTCTCGCCGCCCTGCCAGCCCGCCGTGTACTGCGCGCGCACCGTGCTCCTGGACAGGTCCTGGGGCAGCTTCACCGCGCCGAGGACCTTGGTCTTCTCGGCCGCGAGCGCGTCCGCGTCGAAGGAGGCGGGCTCCTCCATCGCGGTCAGCGCGAGCAGCTGGAGAAGGTGGTTCTGGATGACGTCACGGGCGGCGCCGATGCCGTCGTAGTAGCCGGCGCGGCCGCCGATGCCGATGTCCTCGGCCATGGTGACCTGGACATGGTCGACGTACGACCGGTTCCAGATCGGCTCGAACAGGGTGTTGGCGAAGCGCAGCGCCAGAATGTTCTGGACGGTCTCCTTGCCCAGGTAGTGGTCGATCCTGAAGACCTCGTTGGCCGGGAAGACCTCGTGCACCACCTGGTTGAGCTCCTTGGCGGAGACCAGGTCGTGGCCGAACGGCTTCTCGATGACCGCGCGGCGCCAGGAGCCCTCCTTCTGGTCGGCCAGCCCGTGCTTCTTCAGCTGCTGGACGACCCTGGGGAAGAACTTCGGCGGCACGGACAGATAGAAGGCGAAGTTGCCGCCGGTGCCCTGCTTCTTGTCGAGGTCCTCGATGGTGGCCTTCAGCTTCTCGAAGGCGTCATCGTCGTCGAAGGTGCCCTGGACGAAGCGCATCCCCTGGATGAGCTGCTGCCACACCTCCTCGCGGAACGGCGTACGCGCGTGGGCCTTGACGGCGTCGTGGACCTCCTGCGCGAAGTCCTCGTCCTGCCATTCACGGCGGGCGAAGCCGATGAGCGAGAAGCCCGGTGGCAGCAGCCCGCGGTTGGCCAGGTCATAGACCGCAGGCATCAACTTTTTACGTGACAAATCGCCCGTGACACCAAAGATGACCAGGCCCGACGGCCCCGCGATACGCGGGAGCCGTCGGTCTGCTGGGTCACGGAGCGGATTGGCTCCGCCAATACCTGACAAGGTGGTCAGCCCTCCGAAGGAGCGAGGCGCTGAAGCTCGGCCTCGGTCGACTTGAGCAGGTCGTTCCAGGCCGAGGCGAACTTCTCGACGCCCTCGTCCTCGAGCAGCTGCACGACGTCGTCGTAGGAGATCCCGAGCTTCTCGACGGCGTCGAGTTCGGCGCGGGACTGCTCGTACGTGCCGCGCACCGCGTCACCCCTGATCTCGCCGTGGTCGGCGGTGGCTTCGAGGGTGGCCTCCGGCATGGTGTTCACCGTGCCCGGCGCGACGAGCTCGTCGACATACAGCGTGTCCTTGTACGCCGGGTCCTTGACGCCCGTCGAGGCCCACAGCGGACGCTGCCTGTTGGCCTGCGCCTTGTCGAGCGCGGCCCAGCGGTCGGAGGAGAAGACCTCCTCGTACGCCTCGTAGGCGAGCCGCGCGTTGGCCAGCGCCGCCTTGCCGCGGGCCTCCTTGGCCTCCGGCGTGCCCAGCGCGTCCAGACGCTTGTCGATCTCGGTGTCCACGCGCGACACGAAGAAGGACGCCACCGACTGGATCTTGGAAAGGTCCAGGCCCGCGGCCTTCGCCTTCTCCAGACCGGCCAGGTAGGCGTCCATGACCTCGCGGTAGCGCTCCAGCGAGAAGATCAGCGTGACATTGACGCTGATGCCCTTGCCGATGACCTCGGTGATCGCCGGCAGGCCGGCCTTCGTCGCCGGGATCTTGATGAGGGTGTTCGGCCGGTCCACCAGCCAGGCCAGCTGCTTGGCCTCGGCGATGGTCGCCGGGGTGTTGTGGGCCAGGCGCGGGTCGACCTCGATGGAGACCCGGCCGTCCTGGCCGCCGGTGGCGTCGAAGACCGGCCGCAGGATGTCGGCGGCGTCCCGGACGTCCGCCGTCGTGATCATGCGTACGGCTTCCTCGACGGTCACCTTGCGTACGGCGAGGTCGGCGAGCTGCTGCTCGTAGCCGTCACCGCTGCTGATGGCCTTCTGGAAGATCGAGGGGTTGGTGGTGACGCCCACGACGTGCTGCTGGTCGATCAGTTCGGCGAGATTGCCGGACGTGATCCGCTTACGCGACAGGTCGTCGAGCCAGATCGCGACGCCTTCGTCGGAGAGGCGCTTGAGTGCGTCTGTCATGAGAGTTGCATCTCCTACTTGTCGTTTACCGGCGTCAGCGCGCGGCGGCGGCCAGCCCACTAACAAATTCAAGCGAGTCCCGGGCGGCGGCGGCCACGTTCTCGGCAGTGAAGCCGAACTCGCGGAAGAGGACCTTGCCGTCGGCCGAAGCCCCGAAGTGCTCCAGCGAAACGATGCGACCGGCGTCGCCCACGAAGCGGTGCCAGGTAAGACCGATACCGGCCTCGACCGCCACCCGCGCCTTGACGGCCGGCGGCAGAACGCTGTCCTTGTACTCCTGGTCCTGCTCCTCGAACCACTCGACGGACGGCATCGAGACGACCCGGGTCGGCACGCCTTCGGCCTGCAGCCGCTCGCGCGCCTCGACGGCGAGCTGCACCTCGGAGCCGGTGCCGATCAGCACGACCTGCGCGTCGCCGCCCTCGGCGTCGAACAGGACGTAACCGCCCTTCGCCGCATCGTCGTTGCGCTCGTAGGTGGGCACACCCTGGCGGGTCAGCGCCAGACCATGCGGGGCGCCGACCCCGAACTCCTTGGTGTAGCGCTTGAGGATCTCGCGCCAGGCGATCGCGGTCTCGTTGGCGTCGGCCGGGCGGACGATGTTCAGACCCGGGATGGCGCGCAGCGAGGCCAGGTGCTCCACCGGCTGGTGGGTCGGGCCGTCCTCGCCGAGACCGATCGAGTCGTGCGTCCAGACGTACGTCACCGGCAGGTGCATCAGCGCCGAAAGCCGTACCGCGTTGCGCATGTAGTCGGAGAACACCAGGAAGGTGCCGCCGTAGATACGGGTGTTGCCGTGCAGGGCGATGCCGTTCATGGTCGCGGCCATGGCGTGCTCGCGGATGCCGAAGTGGATCGTGCGGCCGTACGGCTCGGCTCCCGGCAGCGGGTTGCCCTTGGGCAGGAACGACGAGGTCTTGTCGATCGTCGTGTTGTTCGAGCCGGCCAGGTCGGCGGAGCCGCCCCACAGCTCGGGGATGACCGCGCCCAGCGCCTGGAGGATCTTGCCGGAGGCCGCGCGGGTGGCGACGCCCTTGCCGGTCTCGAACTCCGGGAGCCGGTCCTCCCAGCCCGCGGGGAGCTCGCCCGCGCGGATCCGGTCGAACTCGGCGGCCCGCTCCGGGGTGGCGGTGCGCCATGCGGCGAAGGTCTTCTCCCACTCGCCGCGGGCCTCGCGGCCGCGGTCGAGCGCCTCACGGGTGTGCGCGAGGACCTCGTCGGAGACCTCGAAGGACTTCTCCGGGTCGAAGCCCAGGACGCGCTTGGTGGCCGCGACCTCTTCCTCGCCGAGGGCCGAGCCGTGCGCGGCCTCGGTGTTCTGCGCGTGCGGCGCGGGCCAGGCGATGATCGAGCGCATCGCGATGAAGGAGGGGCGCTCGGTCTCGGCCTGCGCCGCCTTCAGGGCGTTGTACAGGCCGACGGGGTCCAAGTCGCCGTTCGCCAGCTGCTCGACGCGCTGGACGTGCCAGCCGTACGCCTCGTACCGCTTGAGGGTGTCCTCGGAGACGGCCGTCTCCGTGTCGCCCTCGATCGAGATGTGGTTGTCGTCCCAGAGGAGGACGAGGTTGCCCAGCTTCTGGTGGCCGGCCAGCGAGGACGCCTCGTGGGAGATGCCCTCCTGGAGGCAGCCGTCACCGGCGACGGCCCAGATGGTGTGGTCGAACGGGGAGGTACCCGCAGGGGCATCCGGGTCGAACAGACCGCGCTCGTAGCGGGAGGCCATGGCCATGCCCACAGCGTTGGCGACACCCTGGCCGAGCGGCCCGGTCGTCGTCTCGACGCCCGGGGTGTGCCCGTACTCCGGGTGGCCCGGGGTCTTCGAGCCCCAGGTCCTGAACGCCTTCAGATCATCGAGCTCCAGGCCGTACCCGGCCAGGTAGAGCTGGATGTAGAGGGTCAGCGACGAGTGGCCCGCGGAGAGCACGAACCGGTCGCGCCCGGTCCAGTCCGGATCGGCGGGGTCGTGCCGCATCAGCTTCTGGAACAGCACGTACGCGGCGGGCGCGAGGCTCATGGCCGTACCGGGGTGGCCGTTGCCGACCTTCTGTACGGAATCCATGGCCAGGACGCGGACGGTATCAACGGCCCGCTGGTCCAGATCGGTCCACTCGAGGTCTGTGGTGGTCGGCTTGGTGCTCACCCTGGGTCAGGGCTCCTCTCCACATGTTCGTATCCCGGTGACGACGGAAGCACCGGGCGTTGTCGAGCCTACCCCCGGAACAACGCGCAACTTTTCGAGTGCAGGTCTTTGAAAGAATCGCGTAAAGCCAGGGTGCAATCGCTGGGTCTTCTTCGCCTCCTGGCGAGGTATACGCATGGGCCGGGGCAGCCGCTCAACACGTGCCCACCCCCGCGAAGATCGGCGTATCGGCAACGTCTAGAGTGGCGTGGTACGCGCAAGTCTTTACCCGGTCTTCACTCCGGGAGCTTGCTGGGAATTCTCTGTCAGGGGTGTACGTGACGGCCGTCGAGTCCCGACCCGCAGGGGTCGTCTTGACTCCCAGCCCGGGGGGCCATCGGCCGTTCGGGGCCCGCGTCAAGGCATTCGTGGCGCTGACCAAGCCGCGGATCATCGAGCTGCTGCTGATCACCACCGTCCCGGTGATGTTCCTGGCCGCGCAGGATGTGCCCGACCTTTGGCTCGTGCTCACGACGTGCATCGGCGGTTACCTCTCGGCCGGCGGCGCCAACGCGCTGAACATGTACCTCGACCGCGACATCGACGCCCTGATGGACCGTACGTCGCAGCGCCCGCTGGTCACCGGAATGGTGTCGCCCCGCGAGGGCCTGGTCTTCGGCCTGGTACTCGCCGCCGTCTCCACCCTCTGGTTCGGGCTGCTCGTCAACTGGCTGTCCGCGGCACTGTCACTCGGCGCGCTGCTCTTCTACGTCGTCGTCTACACGATGATCCTCAAGCGCCGAACCTCGCAGAACATCGTCTGGGGCGGCATCGCCGGCTGTATGCCGGTCCTGATCGGCTGGTCCGCCGTCACCAACTCGCTGTCGTGGGCCGCGCTCATCCTCTTCCTCGTCATCTTCTTCTGGACGCCGCCGCACTACTGGCCGCTGTCGATGAAGGTGAAGGAGGACTACGCGCGCGTGGGCGTCCCGATGCTCCCCGTCGTCGCCTCCAACAAGGTCGTCGCCCGCCAGATCGTCCTCTACAGCTGGGTGATGGTCGCGGTCTCGCTGATGCTGACGCCGCTCGGCTACACCGGCTGGTTCTACACCGTGGTGGCGCTGGCGACGGGCGGCTGGTGGCTCTGGGAGGCGCACTCGCTGCAGAACCGCGCGAAGGGCGGCGCCACCGGCGCCAAGCTCAAGGAGATGCGGCTCTTCCACTGGTCCATCACCTACGTCTCGCTGCTCTTCGTGGCCGTCGCGGTGGACCCCTTCCTGCGCTAGCTACCAGTGGGTAGCATCCTGTTCATGGCAGACACGAAGCAGGCCAAGCAGGTCAAGCAGGCAGAGCGCAAGGCGGCCAAGCTCGCCAAGCAGATCGGCGCCTTCGCCAAGGCGCACGGCGGCGCCGAGGGGCAGCTCGCGTACCTCGGTCAGATGGGCACCCGCATCGTGCTCGTCGGCGAGGACGGCACCTGGGGCGACCTCGTGGCGCCGAGCCACGACATCGCGCAGGCCGCCGCCGAGAAGGCCGGGATCACGCTCCACGAGTCGTTCGACGGCGAGTTCGCGGCGAAGGTCCGCACTGGTCCGTACGAGTGGACCCGGATGGCGGGCATCCAGGTCGGAGGCCCGTCCAATAGCTGACCAACACCTCGTGCGGGTGTCACCCGTTAGGACTGTGCAAGCACAGTCCATGACTGGGAGCCCGGATGATCGACACCCCGACCCTCGTGGACCAGTACTGCCACGGCGTGCTCCGTACGGAGCTCGGCCTCGGCACCTTCGAGGCGCATCTGGGCCGGACCGCCGGGCCGCCGGCCCCCGGCACCACCTTCTTCGACACGCAGACCGGCTTCGCGGTACGGCGCTGGTGCCCGCCGCTGCTGGGTCTTGAGCCGCACTGCCCGCCCGCCCGCTATCTCGCCCGCCGGCGTGAACTGGGTGTGCTGGAGGCGGGCAGGCGGCTGCTGAGGGGCAGCGGAATCTCCACCTATCTAGTGGACACCGGGCTGCCGGGGGATCTCACCGGGCCGCCCGAGATCGCCGCCGCGGGCGCGGCCGAGGCCCGTGAGATCGTCCGCCTCGAACTCCTCGCCGAACAGGTCGCCGACACCTCGGGCACCGTCGAGAGCTTCCTCGCGAACCTCGCCGAGGCCGTGCACGGAGCCGCCGCGTCCGCCGTCGCCTTCACCTCCGTCGGCGCCGTGGGCCACGGGCTCGCCCTCGCGCCCGAGCCACCGGGCCCCGGGGAGGTGCGCGGGGCGGCCGGCCGCTGGCTGGCCGCACGGCATGTCGGCGGCAAGCTCACCGATCCCGTACTGGTGCGGCATCTGCTGTGGATCGCGGTCGCATCGGGACTGCCGCTCCAGCTCCATGTCGGCGTGGAGGACCCGATGCTGATGACCGGCTTCGCGGCCGCCACCGCTGGTCTCGGCACCGATCTGGTGCTGCTGCACGGCTATCCGTACCACCGCCATGCCGCGCATCTGGCGAGCGTGTACCCGCATGTGTACGCCGATCTGGGGCCCGCCCTGGTGCACACGGGGGCGCGCGCCGCGGCCGTGCTCGCGGAGATCCTGGAGCTGGCGCCGTTCGGGAAGCTGCTCTTCTCCAGCGGCGCGCGCGGGCTGCCCGAGCTGCATGTGGTGGGCGCCCGCATCTTCCGTGAGGCGCTCGCCCGGGTGCTCGGCGGCTGGGTCGGCGACGGCGCCTGGGCCCGTACGGACGCGGAACGGGTCGCCGGGATGATCGCGGCCGGCAATGCCGCCCGCGTCTACGGACTGTCAGACGCTCGATAGCGCCGAGTCGGTCCGGTCCGGGATCCCGGCATCCGTCAGCGGCCGCTCGCGCAGGCTCAGCGCGAGCCGCACCACCGCGATCCACATCAGCGCGGAGCCGAGCATATGGGCGGCGACCAGGGCCTCGGGAACCCCGGTGAAGTACTGCAGGTAGCCCACTCCCCCCTGCAGGAGCAGCACGATCAGCAGGTCGCGGGCGCGCGCCCGGGTGTCGTCGGGGGCGTCGACCACCCGCAGCACCAGCCACATCGCGACGGCCAGCGCGCAGACCACCCAGGCGGCGATCGCGTGGACGTGTGCGGCGTCCACCCAGTCCCAGGGCATGCGCGGCACATCGCTGCTGTCGCCGGCGTGCTTGCCGGAACCGGTCACCGAGGTGCCCAGCGCGATCAGCAGTATGGAGGTGACGACGATTGCCCACGACAGCTTGCGGACCGGGCGCGGGACGCGCGGGCGCGGTGCGCCGTCGCCCTCGCGGGACCGCTGCCAGGTGACGGTGGCGACCGTGAGCAGCCCGGTGGCGAGCATGAAGTGCCCGGCCACAGTCCACGGGTTGAGGCCCGCCCACACGGTGATGCCGCCGAGCACCGCGTTGCCCATCACGATCCAGAACTGCGACCAGGCGAGCCGGGTCAGTCCGCGCCGCAGCGGCTTGACCGCGCGTGCCGCGATGATCGTCCAGCCGACCGCGGCCGACAGGACGTACGTCAGCATCCGGTTGCCGAACTCGATCGCGCCGTGGATGCCCTGCTCGGGCGTGGCGAAGAGGCTGTCGTCCGTGCACTTGGGCCAGGCGTCGCAGCCGAGGCCGGAGCCGGTCAGCCGGACCGCGCCGCCGGTGACGATGATGACCACGCTCATCACGACGGCGGAGAGCGCGGCGCGCCGGAGCGTTTTGGGAGTCGGCGTCCAGCGCTGGGCGATATAGGCGAGGGGGGTCAGCACGGGCCCTATCGTAAACGGGCGATTGTGCACGTTTTCACGAGGGGTCCGGTCCGGGGATGGTCCGGGTACGGCCCGGTCGCGCGGTCCAGGTCAGGGCGGTGCGTACGTCAGCCGGAAGCGCGCGCCGTCGAGGTGGTCCTCCTCCTCCCACCACACGGCGATCCGCCAGTGCACCGACGGCGGCGGACGGTCGGGCGAGTGCACGAACGCGTCGGTCAGCTCGGCGGCGACCGCCTCGGCGCTGCGGTCGGCCACCGCGTCCCTGCCGCGCCAGGGGTATGTCATCGGGGTCCAGGTCCCGTCGGCCTCCTGGACGTCGAACCGCCACACCGCACGCCAGGAGCGCGCCCGCAGGATCCGGCGGACCTCCGTGCCGTCCAGCCGCAGCCCCTCGGCGATCGCTTCCGCTTGCACACCTTCGATACGCGCCGCCACCACCGCCAGCGGCAGCAGCCGCTCCGGGAGCAGGTCCTGCTCCCGCAGCCGGGTCAGACCGCCGTCGAAGGGGCAGCGCCGCAGCCTGCGCTCCAGCTGGTCACCGAGGTGCTCGAGGGCCGCGGCATGGGCGGTCTCGCGCGCATCGGGTGCTCCGGGAGCATCGGGCGCATCGAGAGCCGCCGGCCACAAGGTGTGGAACTCGCGCTCCGCCCGTACCGCCCAGGCCGCCGCGTCCACCGGCTCTCCCAGCTCCTCCAGCCGGTCGCCCAGGAAGACATGGGCCTGAGCGAGGCCCTCCCGGTTGCGCGGCTCCGACCCGTCCAGGCTCTCCCAGACCTCGATGGCCCGGCGGGTGGCAGCCAGCGCCGCGAGCCCGTCCTCGCGGTCAACGGGCGGGGGCTGCTCCCCGTTCGGGTGAAAGGCGTACCGCGGCATGCCGAGCTCGTCGCTGAGCGGGTCGGCGAGATACACGGACTGGTTGATCAGCGCTCTGGCGTACCAGCGGGCGTGCTCCTCGTCGTGCCTGGCGGGCTCCTCGCAGCGCTGGACCGCCTCGCCGACGGCACTCAGCGCGTCCTCGCGTCGGCCGGTGTCGAAATGGTGCCGTGCCAGATCGCCGTACCGCAGGCTCAGCCTCGCGGCGAGCGAGAGATCGTCATCGGCGTGCGGGGCGAGCGCGGCGATCAGATCCGTCAGCATGCGCTCGCGCTCGCCGGGTGAGACGCCGGCTCTGCCGGACCTCACCTTGGCCCATTCCGCGTCCAGTCGCAGCGCGGCAGTCCGGTCCATCGAGGCCTCCCACCGTGCGAATCTCAGCGGGCTCATCCTGGCGCGTGCGTCACTCCCAGCGGAAGAGCCGGGCGGCCGCGCCCAGTGCGAGCACTGCCCAGACGGCGAGGATGCCGAGATCGCCCCACGGCATCGCGGCACCGTGCTGGAGCACATCGCGCAGACCGTCCGAGAGCGCTGAGATCGGCAGCAGCGCGAGCACCGACTGGACGCCGTCCGGGAACCTGTCCAGCGGCACGATCACGCCGCCGCCCACCAGGAGCAGCAGAAAGACCAGGTTGGCGGCTGCCAGCGTCGCCTCGGCCCTGAGCGTCCCGGCCATCAGCAGACCGAGGCCGGAGAAGGCGGCGGTGCCGAGGACGAGCAGCAGCAGTACGGAAAGAGGGTTGCCGTCCGGGGACCAGCCGAGCGCGAACGCGATCACGGTCAGCAGCACGATCTGGAGTATCTCGGTGGCCAGGACCGAGAGCGTCTTGGCGGTCATCAGCGCCCAGCGGGGGAGCGGCGAGGCGCCGAGCCGCTTGAGGACTCCGTACCGCCGCTCGAAGCCGGTCGCGATGGCCTGCCCGGTGAAGGCGGTGGACATCACGGCGAGGGCGAGGACACCGGGGGCCAGGAAGTCGACCGCCCTGCCTTCTCCCGTGTCGATGATGTCGACGGCCGAGAACAGCACCAGCAGGAGCGAGGGGATGATGACGGTGAGCAGCAGCTGCTCGCCGTTGCGCAGCAGCATCTTCGTCTCGAACGCGGTCTGCGCCGCGATCATGCGGGGCAGCGGCGCGGCGCCGGGCGCCGGGGTGTACGTACCGACGCTCATGAGCGCAGCTCCTTGCCGGTCAGCTCAAGAAAGACATCCTCCAGGGTGTGGCGCTCGACCGAGATGCCGCCGGGCATCACGCCGTGCTGTGCGCACCAGGACGTCACGGTCGCCAGCAGCTGCGGGTCCACCTGGCCGGTGATCCGGTACGCGCCGGGCGTGAGCTCCGCCGCCTCCGTGCCGTCCGGCAGCGCCTTCAGCAGCGAGCCGACGTCCAGGCCGGGCCGCCCCGTGAAGCGCAGCGTGTTCTCGGCGCCGCCGCGGCAGAGCTGTTCCGGGCTGCCTTCGGCGACGACCTTGCCCGCATCGATGATCGCGACATGGTCCGCCAGCTCTTCGGCCTCGTCCATGAAGTGGGTGGTGAGGACGGTGGAGACGCCGTCCGCGCGCAGTTCGCGTACGAGCTCCCAGGTGGACCGGCGGGCCTGCGGGTCCAGGCCGGCGGTCGGCTCGTCCAGGAAGACCAGTTCGGGGCGGCCGACGACGGCCATCGCCAGGGCGAGCCGCTGCTGCTGGCCTCCGGAGAGCCGCCGGTAGGTCGTACGGCCGCAGCCGCCGAGGCCGAGCCGCTCGATCAGCGCGTCCACGTCCAGTGGATTGGCGTGCAGTTTCGCCATGTGGCGGAGCATCTCGTCGGCGCGGGCGCCGGAGTAGACGCCGCCGGACTGGAGCATCACGCCGATCCTGGGTCGCAGCTTCGCGGCGTCGGCGACCGGATCGAGGCCGAGGACCCGAACCGTTCCGGCGTCGGGGCGGCGGTAGCCCTCGCAGGTTTCGACCGTGGTGGTCTTGCCCGCTCCATTGGGGCCGAGGACGGCGGTCACGGAGCCCTGGGGGACCTCGAGGTCGAGGCCGTCCACGGCCGTCTTGGATCCGTACCGCTTGACCAGTCCCCGGATCTGGACGACGGGCTCGCTTCGCATGCCGGGAAGTCTAGGCGGGGTGGCAAGGCCGCCGGGGGGCGGGGCCGGGTCCTCCCGCAGAAGGGCAGGGACACCCGGGACAGGAATGGCCTGAACTGACTATTGAGGCGTTCTTCACATGAACCTGCCAACTCCTTCACGATCGAGTGTCGGTACGAACCCACTCACGAAGGAGCGTTCGTGGCTAGACGCAGACCGGGGCGGCGGGCAGCACTCGCCGCCCTGACCGCCATATCCGTAGCCCTGCCCCTCGCCCTCGGCGCCGCCCCCGCGCACGCACAGGACCCCGACGCCGCCTTACGCTCCGGTCCCTCCGCGTATCGGATCAAGACCGAGGCCGGCGTCCTCGCGCAGCTCGACGCCAAAGACAGGGCGACCTTCTGGGTCGCCCTGACGCATGAGGCGGACACCTCGGCCGCCCGCCGGGCCAAGGGCAAGACTGCCAAGGCACGCACGCTCTACGAGACGAAGCTGGCGTACGCCAAAAAGTCCCAGGCCCCGCTCAGGGCTCTGCTGGACAGCGCGGGCGTCCGCTACGAGTCCTTCTGGATCGCCAACACCCTCAAGGTCACCGCCGACAAGGCGCTCGCCGAGAAAATCGCGGCGCGCACCGACGTCGCCGCGCTCGAGGCCGACGACCCGATCACCATCCCCGACCCGCTGCCGGGGAAGAACGAACCGCGCCTGGACGCCGTCGAGTGGAACATCGACCGGATCAACGCCCCCAAGGTCTGGTCCGAGCTCGGCGTACGAGGCGAGGGAGTGGTCGTCGCCAGCATCGACTCCGGCGTGCAGTTCGACCACCCGGCCGTCAAGGCGAAGTACCGCGGGCTGAAGTCCGACGGCAGCTACGACAACGCCTACAACTGGTTCGATCCGGCCAAGGTCTGCACCGGCACCGCCCCCTGCGACAACAACGGCCACGGCACCCACACCATGGGCACCATGGTCGGCGACGACGGCGCGGGCAATCAGGTCGGCGTCGCCCCCGACGCCAAGTGGATCGCCGCCAAGGGCTGCGAGTCCAGCTCCTGCAGCCGCGACTCGCTGCTCCGCTCCGGCCAGTGGATCGTCGCCCCCACCGACCCGGCAGGCGCCAACCCTCGCCCCGACCTCGCACCGGACGTGGTGAACAACTCCTGGGGCAGCACTGTCCTGGACCCCTGGTACAAGGAGGTCGTGCAGTCGTGGCGGGACGCGGGCATCTTCCCGGCGTTCTCCAACGGCAACAGCGGCCCCGGCTGCAACACCTCGGGCTCGCCCGGCACGTACACCAACTCGTACTCCTCCGGCGCCTTCGACATCAACAACGCCATCGCGTCCTTCTCCTCGCGCGGCACCGGTGAGGCCGGCGGCCTCAAGCCCAACCTCGCCGCACCCGGCGTCAACGTCCGCTCCTCCTGGACGGGCGGCGGCTACAACTCCATCTCCGGTACGTCGATGGCCTCACCGCACACCGCCGCCACCGTGGCGCTGATGTGGTCGGCGTCGCCCGCGATCCGCGGCAATGTCGCCGAGACCGAGAAGCTCCTCGACTCCACCTCCGTCGACGTGGACAACACCAGCTGCGGCGGCACGGCCGCCGACAACAACGTCTTCGGTGAGGGCCGCCTCGACGCGTACGCCGCCGTCACCGCCGCCCCGCGTGGCGCGCTCGGCGCGGTCAGCGGCAAGGTCAGCACGGCCACCGGCCCGCTCGCCGACGCCACCCTGCGCTTCGAGGGCCCGATGAAGACGACCGTCACCACCGGCGCCGACGGCGGCTACGCCCTGCCGAAGCTGATGGTCGGCGACTACACGGTCAGGGTCGCCAAGTTCGGATACGTCGCGGCCCAGGGCGCCGTCACCGTCGTCGAGAACGGCAGCACGGTCAAGGACTTCGCGCTCGACGAGGCCGCGTCCGCCGATGTCACCGGCAAGGTCACCAGCCATGGCGGGGCCGAGGCGAGCGCCGTCGTCACCGCCCAGGGCACCCCGGTCACCACCAAGTCCGGCGCCGACGGCGCGTACACGCTGCGGCTCCCGGTCGGCACGTACGACCTGGCCGTCACCCCCGGCCACCGCTGCGCATCCGCGACCAGCGTCCGCGTCGAGGTCACCGGGAACACGGTCAAGGACATCGTCCTGCCCGACCGGACCGACGCTTTCGGCACCGCCTGCACGGTGGGCGCCGGCGACTTCCCGGCGGGTGCCACCAAGCTGGCGTACACCAGCACCACCTTTGGCACGGCCTCCTTCGAGCTGCCGTTCCCGGTGGCGTTCTACGGACGCACCTACCGGTCGGCGAGCGCGTCCATCGACGGGGTGCTCTCCTTCGGGACCGCCTCCACCTCCAGCAGCAACACCACTCTGCCCACCACCTTCGCCCCCAACGGCTCGCTCTATCCGTTCTGGGACAACCTCACGGTCGACGCCGACGCGGGCGTGTACTGGTCCGCGACCGGCACCGCCCCGCACCGGAAGATCGTCGTCGAGTGGCGCAACGCGCTGATCGCGGCGACCACGGCCGAGCGGGTCTCCTTCGCCGCGGTCCTCGGCGAGGACGGCTCCGCGTCCTTCCAGTACAAGGACATCTCCGGAACCGGATTCGAGAACGGCTCCGGCGCGACCATCGGTGCCGAGAACGCGACCGGCACCGACGCGCTTCTCTACTCCTTCAATGAGGGCACCGTCCGCGACGGGACGGTCATCGCCTTCCGTACGACCAAGACCGCGGTCGTCGCGGGCCGGGTCACCGACGCCAACGACAGCAAGCCGGTGACGGGCGCGTCCGTCGCGGTGAGCAGCGCCGGCACGGCCACCGGCAGCGACACCACCGGCGCCGACGGCGGCTATCTCCTCCAGGTGCCCGCCGGTGCTCCGTACGACATCGCCGTCTCCGCCCCCGCCTACACCGGGGCGAGCGCCCAGCAGACCCCGAAGCCGGGTGAGATCGCGGTGTCCGACACGGCCCTCAAGACCGGCCGGGTCGCCGCCGACAGCACGGCTCTGACCGTCGTCGTACCGGCGGCGCAGCAGCGCGCCCGTACGCTCACCCTCGCCAACACCGGCTCCGCCACCCCCTTCACGGTCGCCGAGAAGGACGGCAAGAGCTGGATCAAGGCGGCGCCCGGCACCGGACAGCTGGCGGCCGGCGCATCGCGGCAGGTCGCGCTCAGCGTCGACACCACCGGGGCCGCCCCGGGCACGGTCCTGACCGGGACCTTGCAGGTGAAGTCCGACAGTGGCCGCAGACCGGTGATCGACATCCCCGTCACCGTGGTCGTGCCCGCCTATCAGACGGCGATCGACACCGGCACAGCCAAGTCCTCGGTGGATGCCCTCGGCGACACCTGGGGGCCGGACCGTAAGCACGCCGCGGGCGCGTACGGATATCTGGGCAGCGCCAGTGAGCTCTCCACCACTCGTTCGATCACGGGCGCGGCCGACCCGAAGCTGTTCCGGACCGCCCGCCAGGGCATGTACGAGTACCGCTTCGACGGCCTGCCGGCCGGCACCTACCGGATCGAGCTGGGCTTCGCGGAGCTGAGCTCCAAGGATCCGACGGACCGGGTCTTCGACGTGATGGCCGAGGGGACGCAGTACGTGCCCAACCTTGACCTGGCGCTGGAGGCGGGCGTCCGTACCGCGCACGAGCGGGGCTTCACGGTGAAGGTCACCGACGGCCGGCTCAACCTGCGTTTCGTGGCGAATTCCGGCAAGACTCTGGTGAATTCGATCAGGGTCACGGACCGCCCGGATCTTGCCGGGTAATTCCCCGGTGATTCCCTGGTCAGGGCCCGTCCGGCAGCTGCCGGACGGGCCCTGCGGTTAGGTGACCCTTAGTGATGAAGCGCACCGGTTCACGCCTCGGACGGCGGTTGTCACTGTCAGAGGAATTACGCAACAATGGCGTTGTGAAAAACGTCGGCGAGGCTCCGCACGAGGAACTCGCGACCGGTGAGCACTCCACGCGCAACCGGGTCGCGCGCTCCATCCTGGACCACGGCCCGTCCACCGTGGCCGATCTCGCAGGTCGCCTCGGCCTCACCCAGGCCGCCGTCCGCCGCCACCTCGACTCGCTCGTCACCGAGAACGTCATCGAGCCCCGTGAGCAGCGGGTCTACGGCGCACGCACCCGTGGGCGACCCGCCAAGGTGTTCGCGCTGACCGACTGCGGCCGGGACGCCTTCGACCAGGCGTACGACGCACTGGCCGTGGACGCGCTCCGCTGGATCGAGCGGACCGCAGGGGGAGGGGCAGCCGGAGAGGCGGCCGTCGCCGCCTTCGCCCGCAACCGCCTCGAGACACAGGCGGAGGCTTACCGCGAGGCGATAGAGGCCGCACCACCCGAGCAGCGCACCGAAGCGCTGGCCAAGGCTCTGAGTGCCGACGGGTACGCTGCTACGGCGCGTAACGCACCGGTCGGCGAGCAGCTCTGCCAGCACCACTGCCCGGTGGCCCATGTGGCCGAGCAGTACCCGCAGCTGTGCGAGGCGGAGACCGAGACCTTCTCGCGCCTGCTCGGTACGCATGTACAGAGACTGGCCACCATCGCGCACGGCGACGGGGTCTGCACGACGTTCATCCCCAAGACCACGACACCATCAGCATCTGCAAGCACGGCCGGGAGGAACCCCGCATGACTCTCCCCACGGAGACTGCCCACCCCGAACTCGAGGGTCTGGGTACATACGAATTCGGCTGGGCCGACTCCGACGCGGCCGGTGCCGCGGCCAAGCGCGGCCTGTCCGAGGAAGTCGTCCGCGACATCTCGACGAAGAAGAACGAGCCGGAGTGGATGCTGAAGCTGCGACTCAAGGGTCTGCGGCTGTTCGACAAGAAGCCCATGCCCAGCTGGGGCTCGGACCTGTCGGGGATCGACTTCGACAACATCAAGTACTTCGTGCGGTCCACCGAGAAGCAGGCGGAGTCCTGGGAGGACCTGCCCGAGGACATCAAGAACACGTACGACAAGCTCGGTATCCCGGAGGCGGAGAAGCAGCGCCTGGTCGCCGGCGTCGCCGCCCAGTACGAGTCCGAGGTCGTCTACCACCAGATCCGTGAGGACCTGGAGGAACAGGGCGTCATCTTCCTGGACACGGACACCGCGCTGAAGGAGCACCCGGAGCTCTTCCAGGAGTACTTCGGCACGGTCATCCCGGTCGGCGACAACAAGTTCGCCTCGCTGAACTCCGCCGTGTGGTCCGGTGGCTCGTTCATCTACGTGCCCAAGGGCGTGCAGGTCGACATCCCGCTGCAGGCCTACTTCCGTATCAACACGGAGAACATGGGCCAGTTCGAGCGGACGCTGATCATCGTCGACGAGGACGCCTACGTCCACTACGTCGAGGGCTGTACCGCCCCGATCTACTCCTCGGACTCGCTGCACAGCGCTGTCGTCGAGATCATCGTCAAGAAGGGCGGCCGCTGCCGCTACACGACGATCCAGAACTGGTCGAACAACGTCTACAACCTGGTCACCAAGCGCGCCGTGGCGTACGAGGGCGCGACCATGGAGTGGGTCGACGGCAACATCGGCTCCAAGGTGACCATGAAGTACCCGGCCGTCTACCTGATGGGCGAGCACGCCAAGGGCGAGACCCTGTCCATCGCCTTCGCGGGCGAGGGCCAGCACCAGGACGCCGGCGCCAAGATGGTCCACATGGCCCCGAACACCTCGTCCAACATCGTCTCCAAGTCGGTGGCGCGAGGCGGTGGCCGCACGTCCTACCGCGGTCTGATCGAGATCGGCGAGGGCGCGCCGGGCGCGAAGTCCAATGTGCTCTGTGACGCGCTGCTGGTCGACACGATCTCGCGGTCCGACACCTACCCGTACGTCGACGTCCGCGAGGACGACGTGTCCATGGGCCACGAGGCGACCGTCTCCAAGGTCTCCGACGACCAGCTCTTCTACCTGATGAGCCGCGGCATGACCGAGTTCGAGGCGATGGCGATGATCGTGCGCGGCTTCGTCGAGCCGATCGCCAAGGAACTGCCCATGGAGTACGCGCTGGAGCTCAACCGGCTGATCGAGCTGCAGATGGAGGGCTCGGTGGGCTAGCACAGCCTGACGGCCCGCCGTCCCGAGCAGCGACTGTTTTTCTGTCTGACGTAGGAAGAGAGCAAGACGACAGCCATGGCTGAGGCTCAGAACATTCCGGCGGGGTCCACCACTGCCGGTTCGATCGCGGTGGCCGCCGAGTCGACCGTCGCCACCCGCATGAGTGCGCCCCCGTCCTTCGACGTGGCGGACTTCCCGGTCCCGCACGGCCGCGAGGAGGAGTGGCGCTTCACTCCGCTGGAGCGGCTGCGCGGTCTGCACGACGGCACGGCCGTCGCCAACGGCACCGGCATCAAGGTCGACATCGACGCCCCCGAGGGCGTCGTCGTCGAGACCGTCGGCCGTGAGGACGCGCGGATCGGCCGGGCCGGCACCCCTGTGGACCGGGTGGCCGCCCAGGCGTACTCCTCCTTCGAGAAGGCCTCGGTCGTCACCGTGCCCAAGGAGACCGTGCTCACCGAGCCGGTCCGGATCGCCGTGCACGGCGAGGGCGGCACCGCCTTCGCCCACCAGGTCATCGAGCTCGGCGCGTTCGCCGAGGCCGTGGTGGTCATCGACCACACCGGTGACGCGGTCGTCGCCGCCAATGTCGACTTTCTGCTGGGCGACGGCGCGAAGCTCACCGTCGTCTCCGTCCAGGACTGGGACGACAAGGCCGTCCACGTCGCCCAGCACAATGCGCTGGTCGGCCGGGACGCATCCTTCAAGTCGATCGTGGTCACCTTCGGCGGCGACGTCGTACGCCTCCACCCGCGCGTCCAGTACGCCGGTACCGGCGGCGAGGCCGAGCTCTTCGGCCTTTACTTCACCGACGCCGGCCAGCACCAGGAGCACCGTCTGCTGGTCGACCACAACGCCCCGCACTGTCGCTCCAACGCCGCCTACAAGGGCGCCCTCCAGGGCCAGGACGCACACGCCGTCTGGATCGGCGATGTCCTGATCGAGGCCAAGGCCGAGGGCACCGACACGTACGAGATGAACCGCAACCTCGTCCTCACGGACGGCGCGCGGGTCGACTCCGTGCCGAACCTGGAGATCGAGACCGGCGAGATCGTCGGTGCGGGTCACGCCTCCGCCACCGGCCGCTTCGACGACGAGCAGCTCTTCTACCTGCAGTCCCGCGGCATCCCGGCCGACGAGGCCCGCCGTCTGGTGGTCCGCGGCTTCTTCGCCGAGCTGGTGCAGAAGATCGGCCTGCCCGATGTCGAGGAGCGCCTGCTCGCCAAGATCGACGCGGAGCTGGAGGCGTCGGTCTGATGTCCTTTGTACGAGCCTGTGCGCTGAGCGAGCTGGAGGAGGGCACCCCGAAGAGGGTGGAACTCGACGGCACGCCCGTCTCGGTCGTCCGAACCGAGGGCGAGGTGTTCGCGATCAACGACATCTGCTCGCACGCGAACGTCTCGCTGTCCGAGGGCGAGGTGGAGGACTGCCAGATCGAGTGCTGGCTGCACGGCTCCAGCTTCGACCTCCGCACCGGCAAGCCGTCCGGCCTTCCCGCGACGCGCCCCGTCCCCGTATACCCCGTAAAGATCGAAGGGGACGATGTGCTCGTCTCCGTCACCCAGGAGTCCTGAGTCACCCATGGCAACGCTTGAAATCCGCGACCTGCACGTCTCCGTCGAGGCCGAGAACGGCCCCCGGGAGATCCTCAAGGGCGTCGACCTGACCGTGAAGCAGGGCGAGACCCACGCCATCATGGGCCCCAACGGCTCCGGCAAGTCGACGCTCGCGTACTCCATCGCGGGTCACCCCAAGTACACGATCACCAGCGGCACCGTGACCCTGGACGGCGAGGACGTCCTGGAGATGACCGTCGACGAGCGCGCCCGCGCCGGCATGTTCCTCGCCATGCAGTACCCGGTCGAGGTCCCCGGCGTCTCGGTCTCCAACTTCCTGCGCACCTCCGCCACCGCGATCCGCGGCGAGGCCCCCAAGCTGCGTACCTGGGTGAAGGAGGTCAAGTCCGCCATGGAGCAGCTCCAGATGGACCCGGCCTTCGCCGAGCGCAATGTCAACGAGGGCTTCTCCGGCGGTGAGAAGAAGCGCCACGAGATCCTTCAGCTGGAGCTCCTCAAGCCGAAGATCGCGATCCTCGACGAGACCGACTCCGGCCTGGACGTCGACGCCCTGCGCCAGGTCTCCGAGGGCGTCAACCGCGTCCACGAGACCGGCGAGGTCGGCACCCTGCTGATCACGCACTACACGCGCATCCTGCGCTACATCAAGCCCGACTTCGTGCACGTTTTCGCGAACGGCCGTATCGCCGAGTCCGGCGGCGCCGAGCTCGCCGACAAGCTCGAGGCCGAGGGCTACGAGGCATACACGAAGGGTGGCGTATCCGCGTGACACAGCTGCCGGGCCTCCTCGACACCGAGGCGATCCGCAAGGACTTCCCGATCCTGGACCGCTTGATCCATGACGGGAAGAAGCTCGTGTACCTGGACAACGCGGCGACGTCACAGACGCCGCGCCAGGTGCTCGATGTGCTGAGCGAGTACTACGAACAGCACAATGCCAACGTCCACCGCGGCATTCATGTGCTAGCGGAGGAGGCCACGGCGCTGTACGAAGGCGCCCGCGACAAGGTCGCCGCCTTCATCAACGCGCCGAGCCGCGACGAGGTGATCTTTACCAAGAACGCCTCCGAGTCGCTCAACCTCGTGGCCAACATGCTCGGCTGGGCCGACGAGCCCTACCGCGTGGACCACGAGACCGAGATCGTCATCACGGAGATGGAGCACCACTCCAACATCGTGCCGTGGCAGCTGCTCTCGCAGCGCACCGGTGCGAAGCTGAAGTGGTTCGGCCTCACCGACGACGGCCGGCTCGACCTGTCCAACATCGAAGAGATCATCACCGAGAAGACTAAGATCGTCTCCTTTGTGCTGGTCTCCAACATCATGGGCACGATCAACCCGGTCGAGGCGATCGTCCGCCGCGCCCAGGAGGTCGGCGCGCTGGTCCTGATCGACGCCTCGCAGGCCGCCCCGCACATGGTGCTGGACGTGCAGGCGCTGCAGGCCGACTTCGTGGCCTTCACCGGCCACAAGATGTGCGGCCCGACCGGCATCGGCGTGCTGTGGGGCCGGCAGGAGCTGCTCGAGGACCTGCCGCCGTTCCTCGGCGGCGGCGAGATGATCGAGACCGTGTCGATGCACTCGTCGACGTACGCCCCCGCGCCGCACAAGTTCGAGGCAGGTACGCCCCCGATCGCCCAGGCCGTCGGCCTCGGCGCGGCCGTGGACTACCTCTCCGCGATCGGCATGGACAAGATCGCCCAGCATGAGCACGTCCTCACCGAGTACGCGGTGAAGCGGCTGCTCGAGGTCCCGGACCTGCGGATCATCGGCCCCACCACGGCCGAGGAGCGCGGCGCCGCGATCTCGTTCACGCTTGGGGATATCCACCCGCACGACGTGGGCCAGGTCCTCGACGAGCAGGGCATCGCGGTCCGGGTCGGCCACCACTGCGCGCGGCCGGTCTGCCTGCGGTACGGAATTCCTGCGACCACGCGGGCGTCGTTCTATCTGTACTCCACGCCCGCGGAGGTCGACGCGCTGATCGACGGGCTGGAGCACGTACGGAACTTCTTCGGCTGAAGGGCTGGGACGTGAAGCTTGATTCGATGTACCAGGACGTCATCCTGGACCACTACAAGCACCCGCACGGGCGGGGCTTGCGGGATGGCGATGCCGAGGTGCACCACGTCAACCCGACCTGCGGCGACGAGATCACTCTGCGTGTGCGGTACGAAGGCTCGCTGATCGCGGACATCTCGTACGAGGGCCAGGGCTGCTCCATCAGCCAGGCCAGCGCGTCCGTGCTGAACGAGCTGCTGGTCGGCAAGGAGCTCGCCGAGGCGCAGAAGATCCAGGCGACCTTCCTGGAGCTGATGCAGTCCAAGGGTCAGGTGGAGCCGGACGACGCGATGGAGGAGGTGCTGGAGGACGCGGTCGCGTTCGCCGGCGTCTCCAAGTACCCGGCCCGCGTGAAGTGCGCGCTGCTGAGCTGGATGGCGTGGAAGGACGCGACCGCCCAGGCGCTGGGTGAGGCCCCCGAGAGGAAGACGGCATGACTGAGAACGCAGGGACCGCACTGAAGCCGGCCTCCGAGGAGGAGGTCCGCGAGGCGCTGTATGACGTCGTCGACCCCGAGCTGGGCATCGACGTCGTCAACCTCGGCCTGATCTACGGCATCCACATCGACGACTCCAATGTCGCGACCCTGGACATGACGCTGACGTCCGCGGCCTGTCCGCTGACCGATGTGATCGAGGACCAGGCGAAGTCGGCGACGGAAGGCCTCGTCAACGAGCTGAAGATCAACTGGGTCTGGATGCCGCCGTGGGGCCCGGACAAGATCACGGACGACGGACGCGAGCAGCTGCGCGCGCTGGGCTTCAACGTCTGAGCGTTTGAGACCAGCCGCCTGAGTCCAGCGGTCTGGAACCCGGCTCCGCCGGGTTCCACGAAACGGCCATGCCCGCCAGGCACGCTGGCGAGCATGGCCGTTTCGCCGTACACCGTCGTCGTCGACGCCCACGATCTGCTGGCGCTCGCCCGCTTCTGGAGCCAGGTCCTGACTGGAAGGTGGTCTTCGAGGCCGATGACGAAATCGTCATCGGGGCCGACGAGTCCGCCCTGCCGGGGCTCACCTTCGTGCCCGTGGCCGAGCGCAAGACCGTCAAGAACCGGCTGCAGATCGACCTCACACCCGACGCACAGGCCGCCGAGGTGAGCGAAGCGAGATGGGGTCCCCCGGCCGAAGGCTGGGGGAGGATCATCGGGCTCGGGGCGGTGCGGGCCGATGTCGGGCAGCGGCCCCAAGCGACCTGGGTGGTGCTCGCCGACCCCGAGGGCAACGAGTTCTGTGTGCTGCGGCCGAAGAAGACGCTGCTCGACTAGGGGCCGGTGGGCCGTGTTATGTACGAGCGTACGCAACGTTGTGTACTCTCGTACACATGGGATACGGACTGCTGGCCGCGGCGATCGCGGCGGAGGTGGCCGGCACGACGGCCATGAAGTACAGCGAGGGCTTCACCCGGCTGTGGCCCTCGCTGCTCACCGTCGCGGGCTATGTGCTCGCCTTCTCGCTGCTCGCCCAGACGCTGAAGACCATGTCGGTGGGCACCGCATACGCGATCTGGGCCGGTGTGGGCACGGCCGCGATCGCCGCCATCGGCATGATCTTCCTGGGCGAGTCGACCAGTCTGGTCAAGATCACGGGCATCGCGCTGGTGATCGTCGGCGTGGTGGTCCTCAACATGGGCGGTGTCCACTGATGGCGCGGCGGTACGACCCCGGGCGGCGTCAGCGCATCATCGACGCGGCGATCCGGGTGGTCGGCAAAAGCGGGATCGCCGGGCTCAGCCACCGCACTGTGGCGGCCGAGGCCGATGTGCCGCTCGGCTCGACGACGTATCACTTCGCCTCCCTCGACGAGCTGTTGGTCGCCGCGTTGCGCCAGGCCAACGAGGGGTTCGCGGCGATGGTCCGGAAGAGCGGCGCGCTCGTCGACCCGGGCGCCGACCTCGCCGAGGGGCTCGCCCGGGTGATGGGGGAGTGGCTCGCCGGGGAGCGTACGGGCGTGGAGCTGGAGTACGAGCTCTATCTGGCGGCTCTGCGGCGGCCCGCGCTGCGGCCGGTCGCCGCGGAGTGGTGCCAGGAGCTCGCCGTGATCCTGGCCCGGCGGACCGATCCGGTCACGGCGCGGGCGCTGGTGGCGCTGATGGACGGGATCTGTCTGCAGGTGCTGCTGACGGACGCTCAGTACGAGGTGGAGTTCGCGCGGGAGATGCTGGCGCGGATCATCGCCCGAGGGTGATGCGTCCGGGGGGATGTGCCCGAGGGTGATGCGTCCGGGCTGATGCGTCCGGGGGTGACGCGTCCGAGGGGATGCGCCCGAGGGGATGCGCCCGAGGGTGATGCGTCCGGGGGTGACGCGTCCGAGGGTGACGCGTCCGAGGGGATGCGCCCGAGGGTGACGCGTCCGAGGGGATGCGCCCGAGGGTGACGCGTCCGAGGGGATGCGCCCGAGGGTGATGCGTCCCTGCCGCTGTTGACCCACGGGTGACCGCGCTGCGATAGTCAGTTCCTAAAAGGAACTCACTGGGGCGGGGTACATGAGGATGCTGCGGGACGTGCCGCGGGCGGTACGGCTACTGGCCTTCGGCGGGTTCTTCAACTCCGCCGTCAGCCTCACCTTCGTCTACCTCTTCGTGTACCTGACGGGACCGCGTGGGCTGACCGTCACCCAGGCCGGGCTGATCAGCGGCATCGGCGGTGCGGGACTGGTCGCCGGGAACTTCACCGGCGGCTGGTACGGCGACCGTTACGGCCACCGCCGCGCCCTCCTCGCCGGGGCGACCGTGAGCGGCGCGGTCCTGGTCACCCTCCCGCTGCTCCCCGTCGCCGCGCTGTACGCGGCGCTGCCGCTCGCCGAGTACGCCTCCGGCGTCGTACGCGCCGCCAACTCCGCGCTAGTCGCCGTCTCCGTCCCCGAGGGCGCACGCCGCCAGGGCTTCGCCGTGATGCGCTTCGCGGGCAACGCCGGCTTCACCGTCGGACCCCCGCTCGGCGCGCTGCTCGCCGCCCACACCTCGTACGACTGGCTCTTCGCTGTCGACGGCCTCGGCACGCTCGCCTTCGCCGCGTACGCATCGCGCGTGCTCCCGGCCCGCGCCTCGGTGCACGCCAAACCCGCCCACGACCCGGACGCTCCGTCCGTCTGGCGCGAGCTGCGCGCCAGGCCCACGGTGCTGGTGCTGCTCGCCGCGATCCTCTGCGTGGACCTCGTCTACCGGCAGCAGTACTCCACACTGCCCGTCTTCCTCGCCGACCACGGTCTTGGCACCCAGGTCTACGGCTGGCTGCTGGCCATCAACGGCGGCGTCATCCTCTGCCTCGAACTCCCCGCAGCGCACGCCCTGCGCAAACGCGCCCCGCTCTCCATCGTCGGTACCGGACTGCTGCTCGTCGGACTCGGCTACGCCGTGCTGATACCGGGCGCCGGGCTGCTGTTCGCGATCACCATGATGCTGTCGCTGACAGCGGGCGAGATCCTCTACAAGACCACCGCCACCGCCTACGTCGCCGACGAGGCCCCCGCCCATGCGCAGGGCCGCTTCCAGAGCCTGTACGCGGGAGCCTCCGTCAGCGGCCAGGTGCTTGCCCCGCCGCTGGGCGGAGCCCTCTACTCCACCGCGCCCGGCTTGCTGTGGCCCGCCTGCGCGGTCCTCGCGGGGGCCGCCGGAGCCGCGGTTCTGGCGGCCGGGAGGCTCCGTACGCGCCCGTCAACTGAGACCGGTTCGCTCCCGCGGGCCCTTGCCGGTTAGCGTTCCACCATGACTGACTCGCCCGACAGCACCACTGCTACTCGCACCACCGGCGCCGTCGCCGCCGGACTCGCCACCCTGACCGGCGATGGCACCGTCCTGGACACCTGGTTCCCCGCCCCCGAGCTCGTCGCCGAGCCCGGGCCCGCCGGGACCGAGCGGCTGACCGCCGAGCGTGCCGTCGAGCTGCTCGGTGAAGGGGCCGCCAAGGCCATCGGCCCGGATGCCCGCCGCGGCGTCGAGGTCGTCGCCGTCCGTACGGTCATCGCCTCGCTCGACGACAAGCCGCTGGACGCGCACGACGCGTATCTGCGCCTGCACCTGCTGAGCCACCGGCTGGTCAAGCCGCACGGCCAGAACCTGGACGGCCTCTTCGGGCTGCTCGCGAACGTCGCCTGGACCTCGCTCGGCCCCGTCGCCGTCGACCAGGTGGAGACCGTGCGGCTGAACGCCCGCGCCGAGGGTCTGCACCTCGCCGTGACGAGCATCGACAAGTTCCCGCGGATGACGGACTACGTCGCGCCCAAGGGCGTACGCATCGCCGACGCCGACCGCGTCCGGCTCGGCGCGCACCTCGCCGAGGGCACCACCGTGATGCACGAGGGCTTCGTCAACTTCAACGCCGGCACGCTCGGCACGTCGATGGTCGAGGGCCGCATCTCCGCGGGCGTCGTCGTCGGCGACGGCTCGGACATCGGCGGCGGCGCCTCCACCATGGGCACCCTCTCCGGCGGCGGCAACGTCCGCATCGTCATCGGCGAGCGCTGCCTGATCGGCGCGGAGGCGGGCGTCGGCATCGCGCTCGGCGACGAGTGCGTCGTCGAGGCCGGTCTTTACGTCACCGCGGGCACCCGGGTCACCATGCCCGACGGGCAGATCGTCAAGGCCCGTGAGCTCTCCGGCGCGAGCAACATCCTCTTCCGCCGCAACTCGGTCACCGGCTCCGTCGAGGCCCGCCCGAACAACGCGGTCTGGGGCGGCCTCAACGACATCCTGCACAGCCACAACTAGTTGCCCGGGGCCGCCCGGGCAGCCGGTTCGTTCTCAACAGCCGGACAGGCTCGATTCCGCAAGCAGCTCCTCGTACGCCACGCGCAGCCCGCAGGTCGCCTCGCGGCCCGCGGGCTGTAGCGGTTCCCGGACCGGGCCCGCGTCCAGCAGCGCCTTCGCCGTCACCGTGCCGGGCAGGCCCGACGCCATCATCAGCTCGGCCAGGGGGAGCGTGAGCCCGTTGAGGCGGGCGGCCTCGGCGGTGGCGCCCTTGTCGTACGCGTCGAGCACCGCGCGCAGCTGTCGCGGCGCGACATTCGCGACCGTGCTGACGAAGCCCGCGCCGCCCACCGCGTACAGCGGCAGATTCAGCTCCTCGCAGCCCGAGTAGTAGGCGAGCGAGGTGCGCGCGATCACCTTGGCCGAGCCGAGCAGGTCGTACGCGCAGTCCTTGACCGCGACGATGCGGGGGTGCCCGGCGAGGCGCAGGACCGTGTCGGGCTCGATGCGGGTGCCGGTGCGGCCGGGGATGTCGTAGAGCATCACGGGGAGTGCGGTGGCATCGGCGACCGTACGGAAGTGGGCCTCGACCGCGTCCTGCGGCGGGCGGCTGTAGTAGGGCGTGACCACCAACAGGCCGTCCGCGCCCGCGTGTTCGGCCGCGCGCGCCAGCTCGACGGTGTGCCGCGTGGATGCGCTGCCCACGCCCGCGACGACGGCGGCGCTGTCGCCGACCGCTTGGCGTACGGCTCGTACCAGCGCGGTCTTCTCGGCGTCGGTGGTGGTAGGGGACTCGCCTGTGGTGCCGTTCAGGACCAGCCCGTCGCAGCCTTCGGCCACCAGACGCACGGCGAGGCGCGCGGCCGCGTCCAGGTCCAGCTCACCGGCGGCGGTGAAGGGCGTGATCATCGCGCAGAGGGCGCGGCCGAACGGTCGTGGTGTGGTCATGCTCCGCAGTGTCGACCCGCTGGACAGTGAAGGTCCACTTAGATCTTCTTGGAGTCAAGGGTAAGCAGTGCTGAACAGTGGACCGACTGCGGCGCGCACACTCCGGCTGTTGACCTCAACCATGGTTCATGTTTCACGATGGTGATCAGCGGCGCACCGCAGGGGCGCGCCGATCGAGGAGGCATCGCCATGAGCGTGACCGTGCAGCCCGACTCCCGGCCCGACCTCACCCGCACCGGGGTCGGCGTCATCAAGGTGTCCACCTGGGACGTCGGCACGCCCGAGCGGCAGCGGGCCGTCGTCGACGCCATCGCCAAGGCATGGCAGAGCCGGGACTGGCCCGATGCCGGACTGCTCTCGTACAGCGTCCACATCGGTGAGGACGGCAGGACCCTCCTCCACTACTCGCAGTGGACGGGCGGGGATGCCTACCAGGAGTTCTTCCGCACCTTGCGGGACGAGCGGAACGCGGAGATCGACGCCACCGTGCCCGGCGTCGAGCGGCTCGGGCTCCATTCGTACGAGCTCTACCGCAGCGGCGCCCTGGGCGCCGACGACCGGCGCGTCCCGGGCTGCGTCGTGATCGTGGACGTGGAGTTCGAAGGACCCGACCCCGCCCGTCAGCGGGCCTGGGTGGACGGGGTCTTCGAGGCGCTGGTATCCGAGCCGCACCCGCACCCGGGCGGGATCTCCGGGCATTTCCACATCAGCGTCGACGGGACACGCGTACTCAACTACGCCGAGTGGGAGAGCGCCGAGGCCCATCGCGAGGCCCTGGCCGCGCCCGGCGACGGGGTGGGGTCGAGGACCGAGCGGTGGGCCAAGGTGCAGAACTTCCCCGGCGTGACCGGCGGCGGCGTGAACCGGTACACACCCGCGCTGAGCCTCAGCGCGGGCGTGTAGCCGGGACGGGCCTTACGGGCGGAAGCGCAGCACCTGCGGGTCGTGGTCGCTGTTCTGGTCCGCGAACTCCGCGTTGATGTGCACGCTGTCGTACGCGAAGTCGTCGATCGACGGGCTGGTCAGGATCTGGTCGAGGACCTGGCTGTTGCCCTGGTAGACGTACGAGTAACGCTCCGAGCGCGGCAGCGACTTGACCGCCGGGTAGAGCGCGCCGCCGTCGGTGAGGGCCTTAGTCGTCGCCGAGAACTCGAAGTCGTTGATGTCACCGAGGACAAGCACGTCGGCGCGGCGGTCGGCCTTCAGGATGTCCTTGACGAAGGCGTTGACCGCCTGCGCCTGCTCGAGGCGCTTGGTCTCGGAGGAGCGGACCGGCGGCTGGTGGTGCGAGGTCAGGCCCTCGTCGCCGCCCTTCGAGCCGAAGTGGTTGGCGATCACGAAGACCGTGCGGCCGCGGAAGGTGAACTCGCCCGCCAGCGGCTTGCGGCTGCTCCCCCAGGCGGCGTTCGCCGGGTCGATCCGGCCCGGGGAGAGCGTCAGCGCCGCCCGGCCCTTCTCCTCCACGACACCGGTCGCCGTCTTCGCGTCGCCGCCCGGCCGGTCCGTGAAGGAGACCCGCTCCGGGTTGAAGAGGAAGACCTGGCGGATGTTGCCGCCGGGCTCGCCGCCGTCCTTGTTGTTCTCGGGGTCGATGGTCCGCCACTCGTACGCCGGGCCGCCCGCCGCCGCGATCGCCGCGGTGAACTTCTTCAGCGTTTCGCCCGCCGCGACCGTGCCGTCGTTCTTGGCGCCGTTGTCGTCCTGGATCTCCTCCAGGGCCAGGATGTCGGGCGAGGCAAGGTTGTTCACCACGGCGGCCGCGAGCGCGTCGAACTTCTCCTGCGGGTCGGAGGGGTCGAGGTTCTCCACGTTGTACGTGGCGACCGCCAGCTCACCGCGGCTCTGCTTGCGCGTCGTCTCACGCTCCAGGCCAAGGTCGGCGACCGTGCCGAGCGTGCGGGCCGTGATGGTGTAGCCGCCGAACTGGTTGAAGTCCAGGGGCCCTTCGGTCGTCCCGGCCAGCACATCCCCGACATTCGCCTTGGGGAAGGGCTGCTGGGCGAGCGGCGTCAGCGACTGGATCTGCAGCCGGCCGGTGTTCTGCGAGGTGTACGAGCCGTAGACCGCGCCGCCGCGGCGGTTCGCGTGCTCGAACGGCTTCACCGTCACCCACAGCTCCGCGAACGGGTCGGTGGCGCCGACGACGCGGGAGGTGCCGATGCGTACGTTCGCGCCCTCCAGCGACTCGTAGTAGTCCAGGGCGTACTTACGGGGTTCGAGGGGGAGGGCGTTGATGCTGCTGCCCGCCGCCGCGTCGCCGGCCGGGGCGTACGCCGAAGGCACCGACCACGCGGAGATCGTGACCGGCGCGGGCAGTTCGTTGCCGGAGGAGACGACGGTGACGGCCGGCTTGGTGATCTCCGTCAGGGACTGGTTGCCGGAGGACGTGCCGCCCGGGACGTACTCGGTGACCGTGCCGGAGACCAGCACCTTGTCGCCGACTGCGACAGTCGGGGCGGAGCCGGTGAAGACGAAGACACCCTCGCTGGTGGCGGGGTTGGAGTCCGCCTCCGGGTCCTGGAGCCAGAAGCCCCTGGAGCCGTAGGTCCGTACGCCCGTGACGACTCCGGGAACCTCGGTCACCTGCTGTCCGGCCAGCGGGGATGTGCGGGTGGTGCCCTGGATGTCATGGATCCGGACCGCGGCGGCGGAGGCGGCGTCGGCGGAGGCGGCGGAGGAGCCGGCGAGCAGGCCGGCGGCCAGCGCGGCGGCGACGACGGCCGCGACAGCGGCCGTTCTCGGTGCGACGGAGGAAGGCATCAAGGAACTCCGGAGGTGAGGGATGAGAGGCGGGGATTGGATTCCCCGAATGGTTCTACGCGCGTCAATCTCTTGGTTGGGCAGGGGAGTTGTCAAGAGTTGACGGGTGTACGGAGGCCGACGGATCGGTGAACCTGCGCACGGGAAGCACACGGCGCGCGGTCGCGCTCCCGTGCGTACTGCCCGGGCGCGGCGAAACCCGGTGAAATGCGTCTACGCTGGGGGCCGCCCGGACCCCGTACGCCCGAGGAGAACCACCAGATGCCCGAGGACCGCCCCACCCTGCCGCCGGTACGGCTGCACCCGGACGCGGAGCTGGCGCGGGACGCGCTCGCCACGCCGCTGCTGACCAGGGCCATCCGGCTCGCCCGCTGGGCGGGTCCGGACACCCGGGTCGGCGCAGGCGGCGAACTCGTGGACGAGCAGCTGCCCGCGGCCGCCGAAGAGCTGGGCCTCGGGAGCGACGGCGACGGACCTGCGTACGCGAGCGAGGCGTGGCGCGCGGCCGTCGACACCGGCCTCGTGGAGGTCCAGGAGCCGGGCGACGACGCCGCCGAGCACGGCACGGTCACCGCGGGCGAGAATCTCGCGCTGATCACCTCGGGCGGGCCGCAGGACATCCTCGCCATCTGGCTGGAGGCCCTGGAGGCCGTGTACGCAGACGCCATCGCGCCGCTGCTCGACGACCTGGCCGAGGTGATCGGCGAGGACGGGGAGATCGACTACGAGGCGCTGGACTGGGACCCGGACGCCGAGGCGGAATTCCTCGACGGGGTCCTCGGGAATCTCTATCTGCTCACCGTCGCGGAGGGCGGCGCGGGCGAAGGGCCGGTGCCGCTGCCCGCGCTCGCCGCGTCGATGATCGTGCCCGACGATATGGGCGAGCCCACCGACGACGTACTGGAGCAGGTGTCGGTGGCGATGATGCGGCTGGACGACCAGTTCCGGCTGTTCGAGCCGATCGGCCTGGTCGAATACCGGCCGGTGGACGAGGCGTTGATGGCGGAGGAGGGCGAGGAGTCCGTGGCGCCGGTGGACGACGAGGATGTCTCCCGGTACGGAATGGTCAGGCTCACCCCGCTCGGTCTGTACGGCATCAGGGCCCGGATGCTGGAGGCGGGGATCGACGCGCCGACGGTGGGGGATCTCGCGGACAAGGGCGCGGACGTACTCCTCGACGGGCTCGCGCAGTTCCCGGAGCCGGCGGCCCGGGCCGAGACCGAACAGTGGCTCGCCCGGCGTGGCCCGGTCGACGCCGCGCGCGACCTGCTGGCCGCGGCCCGGGGCACGGACGCGGGCGCTCCGCTGCGCCGTCTCCACTGCCAGCAGGCGCTGGCCCTGGTGGGCCCGCAGGCCGAACCGGCGGTCCGCGCGGTCCTCGACGACGCGGAACTGGGCGGCCTGGCGCGGGTCTGGCTGGCGGAGCGCGGCGCGACGGACGTACCGGCGCCGCCGGAGTCGATGATCTTCTGGCTGGCGATCGACACGATTGCGGCGCAGCTGGACGCGGAGGGCGAACTGGAGGAACTCCAGGGCTTGGTGGAGGACCTGGTCGGTCAGCACAGCGGCTTCTTCGAGGCGTCGTGGCGGGTGGACCACCCGGCGACGGCGGAGGTGCTGGAGGCGATGGGCAGGCTGCACCGGGACAAGGCTGCGGCGAAGGAGGCCCGCAAGGCGGCCTTCAAGGCACGGTCGCGGTCGGGCGGCTGAGCCCCCGGTCAACTGATCCCGGTCAACCGATCCTCGGTCAACTGATCTCCGGTCAACCGATCCTCGGTCAACTGATCTCCGGTCAACCGATCCTCGGTCGTATGAGGGGCGGCGGGCACCCTGAGGTGTCCGCCGCCCGACCGTGAGGGAACGTCAGCACTCGTACCGTGTCGTGTGCTTGAACGAGGACGTCGCGCCCTCGAAGCCGTACGTTCCCCGGTACGCCGGCGGATTCTGGTATTCGCCGACGATCGTGATCGTGTTCGCGCATGAACCCTGGCCCGCGCGCTTCGCGTCCAGCCGCAACTGGTCGCCGATGGTGCCGCCGGTGATGTTCCACGGCGCGCCGCAGATGCCGGACGTGATCTGACCACCCGTCACCACATGCGGGTAGGTGTTCGGGTTGTACTTCACCTCGATGGCGAAGGTGACCTGACCGTTGTGCAGTTCCAGCTTCGCCGTCGTCTGGATCGCCTCCGCGGAGACCTCCGTCGGCCTGGCGAACGCCTCGTCACGCGTCTTGACCTCCGCGCCCTGAGCATTCAGATAGCGGTGCTCGGCGCTCGCCTGGCCGCCGCTCTTCTGCTGTTTCCGTGCTTGCGTGGTCATGGTGCCTCCCCTCGTCAGGCCAGCTGCTCGGCGATCTCGACGCGCAGCAGCGCGCGGACGTTCTCGATGTGGTTCGCCACGGTCACCACGGACGAGCCCGCGAACAGCAGCCCGACAGCGACGTTGTCGAACGAGGTCACCAGCGAACCGGAGTCACCGCCCGCCGAGATGTTCGTCGTCAGGATCTGGTCCTTGAAGCGGGCCGTTCCCGCCGTGCCGTAGTTGACGTCGATCGTCGCGTCCACCGCGATGATCCGGCCGAAGCTGACGTTCGTCGTCCGCCCGGTCTTCTTCACCAGGTCGCCGACCGCCACATTCGCCTTGCGCCGCCAGGCCCGCGGCGCCGCGCCGAAGTACTGCTCGCGCGTCGCGTCCTCGAACTCGACCTTGCCGAGCGCCGCATCGACGACATTGTTGTGCTGGGCCGGCGGGATCTGCGGCGCGAACTGGATGGTGATGAACCGGTCCAGCGTCGCGATCCGGTCCGCCGGGTCCTGTCCGCCGTCGAACACGCCGGGCTGAAGGATCGAACTGCCCAGCTGCGCGCGGTTGGAGTCCGCGAGCACATGGTTGTTGGACAGGATGTAGAACTTCCCCGGTACGCCGAGCCCCGGCCCCGGCGGGTCCGTCGTGGCCCCGGGCAGGAAGTCGTACACCACGCTGCCGAGCGTCCCGGCCGTCACCCGTACATTGCCCACCGAGATCCCGGAGGGCGCGGGCCGCAGCCGGCGCCGCAGAAGCTGCGGCTCCAGGGTGCCCATCTCCCGCAGCTCTTCGAGCAGCGGCTGCGACAGCTGTGAGAGCTGGCCCGCGACACTGCCGTCGGGCCGGTAGGCCGCCTCCGCATCCATCGCCCGGCGCGGCTGTTGCCGCTGCCGGCGCTGTGCGGAGACATGGCCGACCGCGATGACATCGGTCGGTGTTCCGTCGTCCATCTGCTGCGGGATCACATCCCGCTCCGGCAGCATCGACTCCGGGACCTTCTGGGTCACGAAGACGAGTACGGCCTCTTCCCCGGTGGGGCGGCCGTCGCTCCACTTCACGCCGTGGCCGAAGCCGACGACATTGGCGAGCGGCGCCTGTGGCCGCAGGAAATCGCTCATCGCCTGTTGCCGGGAGCTGTCACTCAGCTGCCCGCCGGTCGGTCCTCGCATCATCTCGGGCTGGCGCGTCACGCCAGACCACCTCTTCCCCTGATTCGAAGGGGCTCCCTCACTGCTCCTGGTCATGGGCGGTGACTGCACCGACGGCGAGCACGCGCACCGGTACGCCCTCGAGCTGTGCGGGAACCACGTCTTCTTCACGGAGCCGGTCACGGGGCACTTTGCGGGTGACGAAGACGACGATCACGTCCACGCCCGAGTGCTCGTCCCTCCCGGTGCCGACACCGGTCACATTGGCCAGCTGCATGAGCCGGCTCTCATGGAGTTCGCGAGCCCGTGTCACGTCCATCCGCTCGGCTCGCCTCCCCCTGCGGGTGATGCAGGTACGGCATGTCTATTGCCCTTCCCCTCAGGGGTCAAGGAGTTACGCGTGAAATCTTGCTATTGGTGGTGATCTATTCCGGTTGACCTTCTTTATGAAGATTCTTCGGATGGTCCGTCAGGTAGGCGGCGAGCGGGACGCGGTGGCCGACGGCGGGGATATTCATGGACCGCGGGGCCTTTCGATGTCGGCAGGCGTTCAAGTGCCGTTTATGCGCGGGCGGAAGTGTGAGGCCGTCATCAGCCAAGCCGGATGCGTCTCTTCAGGCCTTCAGGAGTACTCGATGCCGCTCACCCGCAGGGAATTCACCAGACAGTCCGCGCTCGCCGGAGCGGGAGTCGCCCTCACCGGCGCCGTCGGTTCGCTCGCCACCGCACCCGGCGCGCTCGCCGCCGAGGACGGCGCCGACATCGCCGGACAGGGGCACGAGGACGGCGAGCACGCCCACGGCAGCCACGGGCCCGGCTACGGCCCCCTGATCCCCGACCCCAACGGGCTCCTGGCGCTGCCCGCCGGATTCTCGTACCGCGTCATCACCCGCGCCGGTGTCACCAAGCTGGAGTCGGGCGAGTTCACCCCCTCCAAGCACGACGGCACCGCCACCTTCGAAGGCCCGCGCGGCGTGACCCTCCTGGTCGTCAACCACGAGCTCAATGGCCCCCGCTCCAAGATCGATCACCCGGTTCCGCTCGCCGAGAGCCTCGTCTACGACCCCGCCGCGCCCGGCGGCTGCACGGTCGTCGAGGCCCACCGCAGCGGCGAGGTCGCCCAGTGGGTCGGCATCGCCGGAACCGCGCAGAACTGCGCCGGCGGGCGCACTCCTTGGGGCACCTGGCTCACCTGTGAGGAGACCGAGAACCGCGCAGGCCAGAACGGCATGACCAAGGACCACGGCTATGTCTTCGAGGTCGACCCCTATGATCGGCGCGCAAACCGCGCCCCCAAGCCCATCAAGGCGCTCGGCCGGTATGCCCACGAGGCCGTCGTGGTCGACCCCAAGCGCGCCCACCTCTATCTCACCGAGGACGCCAGTACCCCCAACGGCCTGCTCTACCGCTGGGTCCCGCCGCACGGCTTCAAGCACGGCCGCGGCCACCTGAGGCACCTCGCCGACGACGCGGGCGTCCTCCAGGCCGCCAAGTGCTTCGACTCCGGCGGCCGCTTCGTCGACGACCTGTCCCGCGCCACGAAGATCGGCACGGTCTACGGCGTGGACTGGGCCGACGTGCCGGACCGCGACGCCCGCACCGTCCCGGTGCGCAAGCAGTTCGCCGACACGGACGTCACCCGCGCCCGCAAGCTCGAAGGTATGTGGTGGGGCGACGGCGGCGTGTACATCGTCTCCTCGTACGCCCGTGACGAGAGCCCGGTCCACCACGACGGCCAGGTCTGGTTCTACGACCCCAAGCGCCGCACCCTCACCCTGAAGGTGCTGCTCGGCGTCAACCCCGACCCGTCCAAGGACGGCGCGTTCGACGGCCCCGACAACATCACCGTGTCGCCGTACGGCGGGCTGATCATCGCCGAGGACGGCGAGGGCGTCCAGCACCTCTTCGGCGCGACCGAGCGCGGGCGCACCTACCCGATCGCACGCAACGAACTGAACCTGGGCACCGCGGAGGACCCGGACTTCAGCGAGTTCGCCGGCGTCGTCTTCTCGCCCGACGGCCGGACCCTCTACGCGAGCATCCAGACCCCGGGCATCATGTTCGCGATCACCGGCCCCTGGAAGCGCCAGTCGCACCACCACTGACACACGCATTGACGGGCTGAACGCCCGTACCGCGGCCGTTGCGCTCCCATGAGCTGACATCTAACATTTCAGTTCATGGGAGCACTGCGGCCGATCCAGCGGACCCTGCTGCGCGACACGGCGTACGCGGCCATCCGCGACGCCATCGTGCGCGGCGAACTCCCGCCCGGGGACCCTGTGCGCGACGCCGACCTCGCCGAGCGGCTCGGGCTCTCCCGTGCCCCGGTGCGCGAGGCGCTCGCGCGGCTCGGTGAGGAAGGGCTCGTCGAGACCAAGCCGCAGAGCTATACGCGGGTCACCAGCCTCGAACCACGTGCCGTGCGCGAGGCCGCCGTCGTCGTCCGCGCCATGCACGAGCTGGCCGCCCGCGCCGCCGTGCCGCTGCTCACGACCGAGGACATCGGCTCGATGCGCGAGGCGAACGCCCGCTTCGAGAGCGCGACCCGCAGCGGCGCCGTCGGCGAGGCCCTGCGGGCCGACGACGAACTGCACGACGTGCTCGTACGGGCCTGTGGCAACCGCGCCGTCGCGGCGACGATCGCGCGGTACACCCCGCTGATCCGCCGGCTGGAGTGGCGGCAGTTTGCCGAGGCGAGCGCGCTGGAGTCGGCCGCGCTGCACGAGCGGCTCATCGACGCCTGCGCGGCCAAGGACGCCGACGAGGCGGCCCGTACCACCGCACAGATCTGGCGCGCACTCGAAGAACTGGCGGACGAAACCAATGAAGCAGATGAAACGGATGAATCCGGCATGGTCTGACCCGAAGGAGCCCGCATGTCGATCACGTCGTACGAACGCTACCCGCTGCTTTTCGGCCCCTCCCCGGTGCACCGGCTCGACCGGCTGACCCACCGTCTCGGCGGCGCGGAGCTGTGGGCCAAGCGCGAGGACTGCAACTCCGGCATCGCCTACGGCGGCAACAAGACGCGGAAGCTGGAGTACCTCGTCGCCGACGCCCTCGCCAAGGGCAGCGACACCCTGGTGTCCATCGGTGGGGTGCAGTCGAACCACACCCGCCAGGTCGCGGCGGTCGCCGCCCGCGCCGGGCTCCGCTGTGTGCTGGTGCAGGAGAGCTGGGTCGAGTGGCCCGACGCGGTCTACGACAAGGTCGGCAACATCCTGATCAGCAGGCTCGCGGGCGCCGACGTCCGGCTGGTGCGCGCCGGGTTCGGGATCGGTGTCAAGGAGAGCTGGGAGCAGGCGCTGCGCGAGGTCGAGGAGAGTGGCGGCCGGCCCTACGCCATCCCGGCCGGCGCCTCCGACCATCCGCTGGGCGGGCTGGGCTTCGCGAACTGGGCGTACGAAGTGGCCGCGCAGGAGCAGGCTTTGGGCGTGTTCTTCGACACGGTCGTGGTGTGCTCGGTGACCGGAAGCACGCAGGCCGGGATGGTCGCGGGCTTCGCTGCGCTCGAAGAGGCGGGCGCCCGGCCCCGGCGGGTGATCGGCATCGACGCCTCCGCGGCGCCGGAGCGCACGAGGGAGCAGATCGGGCGGATCGCGCGGAACACCGCCTCACTCATCGGGGTGGAGGGTGAGCTGCGGGACGCGGACATCGAGCTGGACGCGCGGTACCACGCGGGTACATATGGCATTCCGGACGAAACGACGCTGGAGGCGATGCGGCTCGCCGCCCGTACGGAGGGGATGGTGACGGATCCGGTGTACGAGGGGAAGTCGATGGCAGGACTGATCGACCTGGTCACACGCGGTGAGATCGGCTCGTCGGCGACGGTGCTTTATGCCCATCTCGGCGGTCAGCCCGCACTCAATGCCTACAGCGCCCTCCTCTGACGTGGCGTGGCGGGTGCCCGAGGGCGCATACTCCAGGTAATGACAAAGTCAGCCGGATCCCGGCGCCACCTGCCCTCCAGTCCCTTCAACAAACCGGCCGCGGCTGCCCCGCCGATTGAGCAGTACGAAGTGGGCGACCGGGTCTCGCACGACCAATTCGGACTCGGAAGAGTCATCGCAGTCGAGGGCGACAATGCCGCTGTGCTCGTCGACTTCTCCGGACGTCAGGGAAGAATCCTGAGCCCATACTCCAAACTGGCCAAACTCTGAGGACCGTGGCCCCCGGGCCCGCCACCACTCAACGGATGGCGGGCCTGGCGGCGTCGGTCACAGCGCCTGTGCGGCGGGCTTGACCATGCCGCGTACGGTGCGGGACTTCACGAAATCGCCCATGGCGGTCATGTCCCATTCGCCCGAGAACTGCTTGATCAGCTTGGCCATCATCACGCCGGTCTGCGGCTCGGCACCGGTCAGATCGAAGCGGACCAGCTCCTCGCCCGTCGCCGCGTCGATCAGCCGGCAGTAGGCCTTCGCGACCTCGGTGAACTTCTGTCCCGAGAACGAGTTGACGGTGAAGACCAGGCCCGTCGCCTCCGCCGGCAGCCGGCCGAGATCCACGACGATCACTTCGTCGTCGCCCGCGCCCTCGCCCGTCAGATTGTCGCCGGAGTGCTTGATCGCGCCGTTCAGAATCGACAGCTTGCCGAAGTAGCAGCTGTCCAGGTGGTTGCGGTTGGGGCCGTACGCGATCACGGAGGCGTCGAGGTCGATGTCCTTGCCGCGGAAGGCGGGCTCCCAGCCGAGGCCCATCTTGACCTGGGAGAGCAGCGGGCGGCCGCCCTTGACCAGCGAGACCGTCTGATTCTTCTGCAGGCTGACCCGGCCCTTGTCCAGGTTGATCTTCCCTGAGCCGGGGGCGGGAGCGGCCGGCGGTGCGGGGGGCGCGGGCGGCACGGGCGCGGCGAGACGCGGGTCGACCGGTGCGGGCGGCGCGACCGGCGCCGACGGCGTGACCGGGGCGGGCGGCGCGACCGGAGCGGGGGCCGCGGCGGGCTCCTCGTCGACCGAGACGCCGAAGTCCGTGGCAATGCCCGCCAGCCCGTTCGCATAGCCCTGGCCGACCGCACGGGCCTTCCAGGCGCCATTGCGCAGATAGATCTCCACGACGACCAGCGCGGTCTCGGTGCCGAGCTGCGGCGGGGTGAAGGTGGCGAGCGCGCTGCCGTCGTCGGCGCTGCGGATGGTGGCGGTCGGCTCGATGCCCTGGAAGGTCTGCCCTGCGGCGTCCGGGCTCGCCGTGACGACGATCTTCTCGATACCGGGCGGGACGGCGGAGGTGTCCACCACGATCGCGTCGGGGGCGCTGCCCCCGCCGGAGCGATAGCTGACGCCGGGGCCCGCCGGCTGGTTGTAGAAGATGAAGTCGTCGTCGGAGCGCACCTTGCCGTCGGCGGTGAGCAGCAGGCCCGATACGTCGAGCCGCACCGGAGCGGTGACGTCCACCGCCACGCGGGTGACGGCGAGAGGGATGTTCGAGCCGGGGGTCATAGCTGTCATGCCAGGGGTAACGAGCGGAGCCGCTTTACCGTTCCCTTACCCTTTTCATCGGTTGCGCGGGTGGTTCCGGGCCGTGCGCTCATTGCCGAACTTGTACGCACCGGTCCAGCGGGCCATCACCAGCTGGGCGTCCGACGACTCCACCTCGGTCAGGAACTTCCCGGCGCGGGAGCCGCGCAGGGTCGTGGCCGCGTGGCCACGGTGGGTGATGACGACGCTGCCGTCGGCGTGCTGCGCGTAACTGAATCCGAAGGGCTTGGCCATGGCCGACATCCTGACCGGTGCACGACACGCAGGGCACGCGAATATCCTTCACCGCGTGGCTGGGATGTCCTTCCCTACGGGAGATGTGGACGAGGCGCGGGCGGAGCTCGGCGAGAAGGGGTGGCCGGGGCCGACAGTCTCGTACGGCACCCGCTGGTGTCCAAGCCGCTCCAGGAGACGCTGCTGAACGGGTGTTGCTGGCGGCCGGGCACCGGCACCGCGACGGGCCCGGCCGGCTCCCCCGCACAGTGCTTGGCCGGGCCCCGGCCGATCAGTACGGCCACCGGGGCGGGTTGGTGGTGAAGTGGCCGCCCAGATGCGCGTGGTCGGGGTTGTCCGGGTCGAGTTCGCCCTGTTCCGCGACGAGCTTCTCGGCGTACTGCTCGGAGTCGTCCTGCGGCTCGTAGCCCAGTGCCCGCGCCGTCGAAAGGTCCCACCACAGGCGGGTGTTGGCGGAAGAGCCGTAGACGACGGTGTGGCCGACACCCTCGGCGGTGAGCGCGGCGTGGAAGAGGCGGGCGCCGTCGCCGGGGCTCATCCACACCGACAGCATCCGCACCGACGTCGGCTCCATGAAGCAGGAGCCGATGCGCACGGAGACGGTTTCCAGGCCATGCAGGTCCCAGTAGAGCTGCGCCAGGTCCTCGCCGAAGCACTTGGACAGGCCGTAGTAGGTGTCGGGGCGGCGCGGGGTGTCGATGGGGATCAGCGCACCGGGCGGAAAGGGCGCCTCGCCCTGCGGGCGCGGAGTGAACCCGACCGTGTGGTTGCTGGAGGCGAAGACGATCCGGCCGATGCCCTCTTCGCGGGCCGCCTCGTAGAGGTTGTAGGTCCCCTCGATGTTCGCGCGGAGGATCTTCTCGAATGGGGCTTCCAGGGAGATGCCCGCGAGGTGGATGATCGCGTCGACGCCGCGTACCGCCTCGCGCAGCGCCCCCTTGTCGGCGAGGTCCGCGGTGACCGCGTCCGGCACTCCCTCTATGGGGGTGGCGTCGAAGAGGCGGAGCTCGTAGCCGTACGCGGGCAGTAGCCCCCGCATCAGCGTGCCGACGCCGCCGGCGGCGCCGGTGAGCAGGACTGTGCGGGGAGCGGGCATGGGGGGATCTCCTTGAAATGCTCAGGTCCGTAGACGGCATTCACATTCATGGACACGCTAGGGAGTGGTCCGGACAGCGTCAAGTGTCGCGCGGAGGGGCCGACTCCGCCTCTGAGTTGCGGTTTTCCGTCTTGACCCGGGCGATGGGGCTGCCATAGCGTGGCTGCGTTCAGAGATATGGACATCGATCAGAATTGTGCACGGGTCCGCAGGCTCGGTGCACGGCCCAGGGAGCGCCCGTGACCTCAGCCCCGCTCGCCGCCCGGCTCACCCGGGTCCAAGGACCGCTGTTCTTCCCCGTCACCGCATACGGACCGGACGGCGCTCTCGACCTCAATGTCTTCCGCGCCCATGTGAGGAGCGGCATCGACTCCGGCGCGGCCGCGGTCTTCGCGTGCTGCGGCACGGGCGAGTTCCACGCCCTGACCTCCGAGGAGTTCGGCGACTGCATCGCCGCCGCCGTCGCGGAGACAGCCGGCGAGGTGCCCGTCGTGGCCGGCGCGGGCTACGGCACCGCGCTCGCCGCCCAGTACGCGAAGATCGCCGAGGCGGCGGGCGCGGACGGACTGCTCGCCATGCCGCCCTACCTCGTCGTCGCCGACCAGGCCGGGCTGCTGCGCCACTACACCGTGCTCGCCGCGGCGACCTCCCTCGACGTCATCGTCTACCAGCGCGACAACGCCGTCTTCACCCCCGAGACCGTCGTCGAACTCGCCCAGGTGGACGGCATCATCGGCCTCAAGGACGGCTACGGCGACCTCGACCTGATGCAGCGCATCGTCGGCGCCGTCCGCCGCGACCTGCCCGACCAGGACTTCCTCTACTTCAACGGACTGCCCACAGCCGAACTCACCGGCCTCGCCTACCGCGGCATCGGTATCACCCTGTACTCCTCCGCCGTGTTCGCCTTCGCCCCCGACATCGCGCTCGCCTTCTACCGCGCGCTGATGACCGGCGACGACAAGACCGTCAACCGGCTGCTCGACGGCTTCTACGTCCCGCTGGTCGAACTGCGCAATCTCGGCCGCGGCTACGCCGTCTCGCTCGTCAAGGCGGGCGTACGCCTCGGCGGCCTCGACGTCGGCGAAGTGCGGCCACCGCTGAGTGAACCCCTCGACGCCCACATCAAGGCCCTGGCGGCGCTCATCGAGCGCGGCCGCTCCCTGCTGGAGGACGGCGCGTGAAGACCTCCGCCTTCCTCTACCCCTGGGACGTCGTCGGCGACCCGGACGCCGCCGCCCGCATCGCGGACCTCGGCGTCCAGCAGGTCACCCTCGCCGCCGCCTACCACTCCACGCGCGCCCTGACCCCGCGCCATCCCCGGCACCGGATCGTCACCGCGCAGCACGCGGCCGTGCTCTACGAAGTCGACGAGGAGCGCTGGGCGGGCCGCGAGCTGCGCCCGTACACCGCGGGGGACTGGGCCGTGGGCGACGCGTACGGCGAGGCCGCCGCCGCCCTGACCGACGCCGGCATCGAGGTCCACAGCTGGGTGGTCCTCGCCCACAACTCCCGCCTCGGCGCCGAGCATCCGGACACCTCCGTCGTCAACGCCTACGGCGACCGCTACCCCTGGGCGCCCTGCATCGCGCAGCCCGCCGTACGCGCCCTGGTGACGGATCTCGCGGCCGAGGCGGCGACGAGGCCGGGCGCGCGCGGCACCGAGCTGGAGTCCTGCGGCTGGTACGGCCTCGCGCATCTGCACGCCCACGACAAGATCGCCGGCATGGGCCTGGGCGACGCGGCGCAGTATCTGATGTCGCTGTGCTTCTGCCCCGCCTGCCACGACGGCTACGCACAACAGGGGCTGGAGCCGAATCTGCTCGCCGCTGCCGTACGGGGCGCCCTGGAGCCGGTCTGGGCGGGCGCCGCGCCCCCCGATGCCGGGATCGAGAAGCTGCTCGGTGCCGAACTCGCCGCCGCGACTGAGGACTTCCGGACGCGGACCGCCCGTACGCTCCAGGAGGCCGCCGTGGCCGCGGTGCGGGCCGCCGCGCCGCAGGGCTTCCAGGTGCTGCTGCACGCCGACCCCGTCGCGCACCACTGCGGGGCGAACGCGGGCGTCGACCCGGCGCACATCCTGTCCGTCGCGGACGGCGTGGTCGTGCCGTGCACGGGCGGCCCGCGGCTGCTCGAACCGTTCGCGGAGCAGCGCGTGGACGGGGCTGTGCTGGCCGCGAACTTCACCGTGGTCAGCGGGATGGGCGGCAGCCCCGGCACGCTCGCGGACGACGCGGCGCGGGCGGCGGGTCTCGGGGCGACTCAACTGCGGCTCTACCACGCGGGGCTGGCGTCGGACGGGGACCTGGCGCTGGTGTCGGACGCGGTGTCCCGCGTGGGGTGAGGGCCGGGGCCTGTTCCCCTACCCTCCCCCTACGCCCTGGCGGGCGTGGGGGGACCCCCACTTCCCGAACTGGGGGCAAGCCCCCAGACCCCCGGTCCTCAATCTCCCCCAGACTTCGTCCGGGGGGACCCCCAACGGGCTTGAGTTTCCGCCGGTCGGCCTGAAGATTCAGGCCGACCGGCGGGAAATTCAGCCTCGTCGGCGATTGAGGCGCGGGGTCTGGGGCGGAGCCCCAGTTACGAAACGCCCCCGCCCTTGACGCGGACCCGGCCGCGCCCTAGCTTCAGGCGCGTCATACTTCGTACGTCATATATGAGACGCGAGACATGAGAGCGTGACAGCGCCATGACCTTCGCTCCCGCCCCCATCCCCTCCCGCACCCAGTACGTCCTGGAAGCGGTCAAGCACGCCATCCTCACCGGGCGGCTGCGGCCGGGACAGGCTCTGGTCGAGACCGAACTCGCCGCGCAGTTCGGGGTGTCCAAAACCCCCGTGCGGGAAGCCCTGAAGACCCTCGCGGGCACCGGCCTCGTCGTCATGAGTCAGTACAAGGGCGCCACCGTCCGCACCGTGGACGCCGCGATGGCCCGCGAGGTCTACGACGTACGGCTGCTGCTCGAACCGGAGGCGCTACGCAGGTCCGTCGAGCGTGCGGCGGACCTGGAGGCCGCGCGGGAGGCGCTGCTCAAGGCTGACGACTCCGCCGACCGGGCCGAACGCTCACTGGCCAACCGGGAGTTCCACCGCGCCCTCTACCTGTCCTGCGGCAATCCGCTGCTGACCCGGATGCTCGACGACGTACGCGACCAGGCCGCCCTCGTCTCGACCGTCGCCTGGGCCGCCGACCCGTCCTGGGAGCGCGAGGCGGCCGAGCACCGGGAGATCCTGCGGCTCGCGCTCACCGGCGACGCACAGGGTGCCGCCCGCGCCCTGCACGAGCACATCGCTGCATTCGTACGGCGGGCCTTCCCCGAGGAGGACGAAGCATGACCGAGCCCCAACTCCCCGACCTGCGTGCCGCGCTCGCCGACGTCGTGGCGATCCCGGTGACGCCGTTCGGCGCCGACGGCACGGTCGACGAGAAGGCCCAGCGCGCCCTGCTGCGCCGCCTCATCGACGGCGGCATCGTCACCCTCACGCCCAACGGCAACACCGGCGAGTTCTACGCCCTCACGCCCGAGGAGCGCCGCCGCGCCGTCGAGCTGAGTGCCGAGGAGGCGGCGGGCGCCGCGACGGTCGTCGCCGGCGTCGGCCACGAAGTGCCCACCGCCGTCGCCGCCGCACAGCACGCGCGCGACGCGGGCGCGCAGCTGGTGATGGTCCACCAGCCCGTGCATCCCTACGTCTCGCAGGACGGCTGGATCGACTACCACCGGGCGATCGCCGACGCGGTCCCCGGGCTCGGCGTCGTCCCGTACATCCGCAACCCGCTGCTCGGCGGCGGCACGCTGGCCCAACTGGGCGCGCTCTGCCCCAATGTCATCGGCGTGAAGTACGCAGTCCCCGACGCGGCCAGGTTCGCGGCCTTCGCGCGCGACGCGGGCCTGGACCGCTTCGTCTGGATCGCGGGCCTCGCCGAGCTGTACGCGCCCTCCTACTGGGCGGGCGGCGCCACCGGCTTCACCTCCGGCCTCGTCAATGTCGCCCCGGCCGTCTCCCTCACCATGCGGGACGCACTGCGCGCGGGACGGTACGCGGACGCCATGCGCACCTGGGAGCAGATCAGGCCCTTCGAGGAACTGCGCGCGGCCCACCAGTCCGCCAACAACGTGACCGTCGTCAAGGAGGCGCTGGCCTCGCTCGGCCTGTGCCGCCGCGATGTACGACCGCCCAGCCGAACCCTGCCCGCCGAACAGCGCGCCGAGGTCGCCGCCCTGGTCGCGGGATGGGACGCATGACCACCAAGCGCCCCGAGGAGCTCCGCAGCCACCAGTGGTACGGCACGGACGGGCTGCGTTCGTTCAGCCACCGCGCCCGCACCCGGCAGCTCGGCTACCTCCCCGAGGAACACCTCGGCAAGCCGGTCGTCGCGATCCTCAACACCTGGTCCGACATCAACCCCTGCCATGTCCATCTGCGCGACCGCGCCCAGGCCGTCAAGCGCGGGGTCTGGCAGGCCGGCGGCTTCCCCCTCGAATTCCCGGTCTCCACACTCTCCGAGACCTTCCAGAAGCCGACCCCCATGCTCTACCGCAACATGCTGGCGATGGAGACGGAGGAGCTGCTGCGCTCCTATCCGGTGGACGGCGCGGTGCTGATGGGCGGATGCGACAAGTCCACGCCCGCGCTGCTGATGGGCGCGGCCAGCGCCGACCTGCCTGCCGTCTTCGTACCGGCGGGCCCGATGCTGCCGGGCCACTGGCGCGCCGAAGTGCTCGGCTCCGGCACCGACATGTGGAAGTACTGGGACGACAAGCGCGCCGGCCTGATCGGCGACGCGGAACTGGCCGAGCTGGAGAACGGCCTGGCCCGTTCGCCCGGCACCTGTATGACCATGGGCACCGCATCGACCCTGACCGCCGCGGCCGAGGCGCTCGGCGTCACGGTCCCCGGGGCGTCGTCCATCCCGGCCGTCGACTCCGGGCACGAGCGGATGGCCGCGGCGTCCGGCAGGCTGATCGTCGACCTGGTGCACCAGGACCTCAGGGTGTCGAGGATCCTCACCCGGGAGGCGTACGAGGACGCCGTCGCCACCGTTCTCGCGCTCGGCGGCTCCACCAACGCCGTGATCCATCTGATCGCGATGGCGGGCCGCTCGGGCGTGCCCCTCACGCTCGACGACTTCGACCGCATCGCCCGCAGGGTCCCGGTGCTGGCCAACCTCCGCCCCGGCGGCCGCTACCTGATGGAGGACTTCCACTTCGCGGGCGGACTCCCCGCGTTTCTGGCCCGGTTGACCGACGTACTGCATCTGGACCGGCCCACCGTCGCGCACCCCACCTTGCGCGAACAGCTCGCGGACGCGCGCGTCCACAACCCCGATGTCATCCGCCCGCGCGACAACCCCCTCGCCGAGGAGGGCGGCGTGGCGGTGCTGCGCGGCAACCTCTGCCCCGACGGCGCGGTCATCAAGCACATCGCCGCCGAGCCGCGCCTCCTGAAGCACACCGGGCCCGCCGTGGTCTTCCCCGACTACCGGACGATGCAGCGGACCATCAACGACCCGGAGCTCGGCATCACCGCCGACCATGTGCTGGTGCTCCAGGGCGCGGGCCCCAAGGGCGGCCCCGGCATGCCCGAGTACGGGATGCTGCCGCTGCCCGACCACCTCCTCAAGCAGGGCGTACGGGACATGGTGCGGATCTCGGACGCCCGGATGAGCGGTACGAGTTACGGCACCTGTGTGCTGCACATCGCCCCCGAGTCGTACGTCGGCGGGCCGCTGGCGCTGGTCCGCAGCGGAGACCTGATCACGCTGGACGTCGCGGCGCGCACACTGCGGCTGGAGATCTCCGAAGACGAGCTGGCGCGGCGCAGGGCGGCCTGGACGCCGCCGCCCGAGCGGTACGAACGGGGCTACGGCGCCCTGTACAGCGAGCAGATCACCCAAGCCGACACCGGTTGCGACTTCGCCTTTCTCGCCCGCCGGGGCAACAGCCCCGATCCGTACGCGGGTTGAGCGGGCCGGTCCGGACCGTCAGTCCCAGGCGGTCCGGACCGTCGGGCCCAGGCGGCCTTGACGATCAAGCGCTGGGTGGACGTGACGTAACACGCCCATAACCTGGAACGCTGTTCCCGGGAGAACAATCCAGCTACCCGCCAGCAGGATCGTCCCCCGAGGAGAGCCATGTCCGCACAGGTCGACCGGTACTTCCACATCAGCGCACGAGGCTCGACCTTCGCGCGGGAGATCCGTGGCGGCTTCGCCACGTTCTTCACGATGGCCTACATTCTCGTACTCAACCCGATCATCCTCGGCAGCGCCGAGGACAAGTTCGGCGCCCACCTTTCCGGGCCCCAACTGGTCACCGTGACCGCCCTGGTGGCCGCCGTGATGACCGCGATCATGGGGCTCGGCGGCAATCTGCCGCTCGCCATCGCCGCCGGACTCGGCCTCAACGCCGTCGTCGCCTTCCAGATCGCGCCCCTGATGAGCTGGCCCGACGCGATGGGCCTGGTGGTGCTCGAGGGGATCCTCATCTGCGTCCTGGTCGTCACCGGACTGCGCGAGGCCGTCATGCACGCCATACCGGGCTCGCTCAAGGTGGCCATCAGCGTCGGCATCGGCCTGTTCATCGCGTTCATCGGCTTCATCGACGCGGGCTTCGCCACCCGCATCCCCGGGGACACCGGCACCGTGCCCGTCCAGCTCGGCGCGAGCGGTCAGCTCTCCGGCTGGCCCGTCCTGGTCTTCTGTCTCGGCGTACTGCTCACCGTCGCGCTGATGGCCCGCAAGGTGAAGGGCGCGATCCTCATCTCCATCGTCACGATGACCGTCGTCGCGATCGTCATCAACGAGATCGCCGACATCGACCCGCTCGCCTGGGGCCTGACCGTCCCGTCCGTGCCCGACGACATCGTGGCCGCCCCCGACTTCGGGCTCGTCGGCTCCTTCAGCCTCTTCGGCGCCTTCGAGCAGATCGGCGTCATCACGCTCGTCCTGCTGGTCTTCACCCTCATCCTGAGCGACTTCTTCGACACCATGGGCACGGTCGTCGGCATCTCCAGCGAGGCCGGTCTGCTCGACGAGAACGGCAAGGTCCCCAACCTCGGCCGGGTGCTGCTGGTCGACGGCGCCGCCGCCGTGGCGGGCGGCGCGGCATCCGCCTCCTCCAACACCTCGTACATCGAATCGGCGGCCGGCGTCGGCGAGGGCGCCCGCACCGGACTCGCCTCCGTGGTCACCGGCGCGCTCTTCGGTCTCGCCCTCTTCCTGACCCCGCTGGCCACCGTCGTGCCCGCGCAGGCCGCTGCCCCCGCGCTCGTCGCCGTCGGCTTCCTGCTGATGGCGCAGGTGCGGCACATCGACTGGGAGCGGTACGAGATCGCCATCCCGGCCTTCCTGACGATCGCGGTCATGCCGTTCACGTACTCCATCACCAACGGCATCGGCGCCGGTTTCATCGCCTATGTCGTCATCAAGACGGTGCTGGGCAAGGCGCGCGACGTGCACTGGCTGCTGTGGGGCACGGCCGCGCTGTTCGTGGTCTACTTCGCGATCGACCCGGTCGAGCAGCTCCTCGGCGTCAAGTAGCCGTCAGGCGTCAGGACTTCAGGGCCGCGGCCATCATCTTCTTCGCGATGGGCGCGGCCAGGCCGTTGCCGCTGACCTCCGAGCGGGCCGCTCCCGAGTCCTCGATCAGCACGGCGACCGCCACCTCCTTGCCGGTGGACGAGTCCTTGGCGTAGGAGGTGAACCAGGCGTACGGCGTCTTGCTGTTGTTCTCGCCGTGCTGGGCGGTGCCCGTCTTGCCGCCCACCTCCGCGCCGTCGACCTTGGCATTGGTGCCGGTGCCCTCGTCGACGACGGTCACCATCGCGCTGCGCAACTGCTCGGCGGTCGAGGAGGAGACGATCCGCTTCGATGCGGCGTCCTCGTAGGACTGGAGCGTGTCGCCGTCCGCGTCCACGACCTTGGAGACCATGTGCGGCGACCGCATGACGCCGTCGTTGGCGACGGTCGTGCCGTTCCGGCCGGCCGGGGCTTCTCAGGGAATCTTCATCCGCGATCCGTGCGTCAGCCCGGCGAGATGAACCCCGACTCGTACGCCGCGATCACCGCCTGGGTACGGTCCCGGGCGCCCGTCTTCGCGAGGACCGACGCCACATGCGTCTTCGTCGTCGCGGGCCCCACGCCCATCCGCCCGGCGATCTCCGCGTTCGTCAGCCCCGTCGCCATAAGACGCAGCACCTCTCTCTCGCGCTCGGTCAGCCGCGCCGCCCACGGCGGGGGAGCGGCCGGCTCCCGGCGGCAGTACTCGGCGGCCAGCGAACGCACGGCCGACGGGAACAGCAGCGAGTCGCTGCGGGCCACCAGCCGGACCGCCTGGACGAGATCCTCCGCCGCTGCCCGCTTGAGCAGAAAGCCGGCGGCTCCGGCGCGCAGCGCCTCGTACACATAGGAGTCGTTCTCGAACGTCGTCACCACCACGACGCGCGGGGGCTCGGCGAGCGTGCCCAGGATCTGCTCGGTGGCCCTGATGCCGTCGATCTCCGGCATCCGTACATCCATCAGGACCACGTCGGGGCGCAGCTCGCGCACCACCGACACCGCCTCCGCGCCGGTCGCCGCCTCGCCGACGACCTCCAGGTCGGGCTCGGCGTCCAGGATGACGCGCAGCGCCGTACGCACCATCCGCTCGTCGTCGGCGAGGACGACCCGGATCGCGCTCATCGGCGGCCCGCCAGCGGGAGCCGGGCGGACAGCCGCCACACCGCGCCTTCCGGACCGGCCTGCGCGTGCCCGCCGAGCAGCGCGGCCCGCTCGGCGATGCCCCGTACTCCGCGGCCGCCTCCCGGGCGGACTGCCGGGGCCCTGTCGGGCAGCGGATTCTCCATTGTGATCTCCAACTCCTCGCCGCGCAGGGCGATCCACAGGGACACGGGGGACGCCCCGGCGTGACGCAGGGCGTTGCTCAGCCCCTCCTGGACGATGCGGTACGCCTCGCGGGAGACGGCCGCGGGGACGGCGGCCAGATCGCCGCCGGCGGTGAGCGACACGGGCACCCCACTGCGGGCCAGAAGGCCGTCCAGGCCGTCCAGGGCGGGCCCGGAAGTGAGCGGCGCGGCGTCGTCGTCCTGCCGCAACAGGCCCAGTACGGAGTCGAGTTCGCCCACTGTGCGCCGCGTGGTCTCCTCGATCGCGGCCAGCGCCTCCCGTACGAACTCCACATCGCTGTCCAGCACCTTGCGGGCCGCGCCCGCCTGGAGGGTGACGGCGCTCAGCGCATGGCCGACCGAGTCGTGCAGCTCGCGGGCGAGGCGGTTGCGCTCGGCCAGCTCGGTGGCCCGCCGCTCGGCGGCGGCCAGCCGGTCCGCGGGCGTCGGCCCGAGGAGCACCGGGGCCTGGCGGGCCAGCAGCGCCCCGGCCCCCGCCGCGCACACCGCGAGCCCCAGCAGCATGGCGGCCCCGGCGAACGGGGCGAGGGCCAGGAACCACGCCCGGTCGAGATGCCCGGGCAGCCTCACCCAGTCCCGTATCCCCGCGGACAGCGGCAGCAGCATCACGGTCACCGCGAACGGCGGAAGCGCCAGGGTGGCCCCGCTGACCAGCCCACCCAGACCCAAATGCAGCGTGAACCAGCCCGAGCTCCGCAGCCGCGCCGCCCGCGTCCGCGCCGGTCCATCCGCGAACCGGTCCGCGGGCACCCCGCACAGCGCACGCGCGGCCGCCACCGACATCGGCCGGGTCAGCGGGAAGAGCGCGGTCACCGCGGCGAGCGGCAGTGCGAGGGCATACGAGCCGAACTGCACCCTCAGCGAGTCGGAGAACATGCTGTTGGCGCCGGAGATCGGGCCGACGAAGACGGTGGCGAGAAGCCAGTACGGCATCAACAGGGCGCCGCCCAGGATCAGATGGACCCAGCGAAGCCGCGCCCGCTCCCCGAACAGCGCCCCGAGCACTCGTTTCACGCGCCGCGCCGCCGCAGGAAGGAGGCGGTGCCGGTGACGACGAGCAGACCGACGATCATGCCCACAGCGTAGGTCAGGGCCATCAACCCCGTTGCCCGCTCGCCCTCTTCGGCCCCGGGCAGCAGCGCGGCGATCAGCAGCCAGATGCCCCAGCAGCCCACCGCGCCCGAGCCCAGCCAGGCCATGGCCAGCGGCGTCTTCAGCGACAGAGCGCGGCCCCGGCGGAAGGCGAGCAGCAGCGGTCCGGCCACCGCGACGACCACGAAAAGGGCGCTGATCCCTTCGAGCACGTAGAAGTCGGCCGTACGCTGCTCGATCCGCGGGCCGGAGAGACCGGTCGTCGCGCCGCACGCCCACATCAGCCGCATCGTGGCGGGGAACAACGCGAGCACGGCGGCGGCCACGGCGGTCACCTTCAGCGTCCGCCCGGTGGCGGCCGTGGGCAGGTCCCAGATCCGGCCCCGCCACACATGGCCCCAGCGCTCTTTCGCGTACAGCACGAAGAGTGTGCCGAGGGCCAGACCCTGGACGATGAAGCCGGTGTAGACGACGCCGAAGACCCACTCGTCGAGGAAGGGCTCACTCCCGGAGCTCCCGGAGCGGTCGGCCTCGGCCCCGGTGAAGGCCGCGACCAGCAGCTGGACCGGGAAGCCGACCATGATCGGGAGCAGCAGCCCGCCCGCGATCCACATGGGGGCGGCCAGCAGCCAGCCGGGCACCCGCCTGCCCCAGCCCTGGGTGAGCAGCAGCGCCAGGACGATGACGGCGCCGTCCATCAGGACCGTGACGCTGTTCGCGACGGCCATCAGGGCCCGGTCGTCGAGCAGCGCACTGCCCTCCGGGATGCCGATCCGGCTGCCGGCGATCCAGGCGGTCTTGAGCGACAGATACGGGACGCAGGAGGCGATCGCGACGGCGCGCAGCACCGTGCGGGCACGCCCCGGGCCTACGGGATCCAGCGGCTGGGGAGCGGGAACGAGCGGTGTCCGTGTCATGTCCCCTACGCTCCCGGGCGGGCGCCGTGACCAAATCACGCGCGGCGACGATCCTCCTCCGCCGCACGGCGGAGACCGGTCAGCCGGTGAGGGTGAGGACCAGCTCGTCGATCTCCGCACCGCGGGCGTTGGCGAAGCCCCGGTCCTTGCCGGTGGCGGTGAAGCCGCACTTCTCCAGGACCCGGACGGAGCCCGCGTTGTCTGCTGCGGCATGGGCGAAGAGCGGACGCTCCGGCACGACTGCGAGCAGCGCGCGCAGAGCGGCGGTGGCGATGCCGCGGCCCCAGTACGCGCGGTCGATGAAGTAGGTGACCTCGCGCTCCTCGGGCGGTCCGTACACCGCGGCGTGGCCCACGACCACGTCGTCGGCGAGGACGGTCCGTATGACGGCGTCCGAGGCGCGGATCCGCGCCCAGTGCGCGTCGAAAGAGGCCCGGTCGGTGGGGTCCTTGGAGGTGAAGGCGGCCATCCGGCTCGACTCGGGGTCGCTCGTGTGCCGGAAGAAGTCCGGCAGATCGCTGTCGATCACCTCACGCAGCGTGATGTGCGGGGACATTCAGAGCCTCCGGGTCGCCAGCGTCAGCCGGTCACGCGCGTCGAAGAGCGCGTCCTTGATCATCTGCTCATGGGCGGGGGTGAGCCGAGCCACCGGCACCGAGCAGCTGATCGCGTCCCGCGCCGGCGTGCGGTACGGAATCGCGATGCCGAAGCAGCGCAGCCCGAGGGTGTTCTCCTCGCGGTCCACGGCATAGCCCTGCTCGCGGATCAGATGCAGTTCCTCGATGAGCTTCTCGCGGTCGGTGATGGTGTGCTCGGTCAGCGACGCCAGGGTCTCCGGCAGCATCTTGCGTACCTGCTCGTCGCTGTGGGTAGCGAGCAGCGCCTTGCCCAGTGAGGTGGAATGCGCGGGCAGCCGGCGGCCGACGCGGGTGAAGGGGCGCAGATAGTGCTGCGACTGGCGGGTGGCGAGATAGACGACATTGGTGCCGTCGAGGCGCGCGAGGTGGATGGTTTCCGTGGTGTCGTCGGAGAGCCGGTCCAGAGTGGGCCGGGCGGCCGCCACGACCTCGTCGCCGTCGATGTACGAGGTGCCCACCAGCAGGGCCCTTACGCCGATGCCGTACCGCGTGCCCGTCGCGTCCGTCTCCACCCAGCCGAGCTCGACCAGGGTGCGCAGCAGCATGTAGAGGCTGGACTTGGGGTAGCCGACGGCCTCCTGGACCGCGGCGAGAGAGTGCATGCCGGGGCGCCCGGCGAAGTATTCGAGCAATTCCACCGTCCGCACCGCGGACTTGACCTGTGCTCCACCGGAATCCGCAGTTGACATTGCTCTTCGCCCCTTCTTGACCGCGCAGAACGCCCGGAAATAGAGTCCCCACACATTCACCATCAGGAACGCTGTTCAGAATACCGAACAAAACCCCTGATGGGTGGCAGTAGACCGGGAAGGAAGCCGCGGTGGCAGCAGCACCAGTCTGGAGTGTCGACCCCCGAACCGGGAACCCACGTGAGCAGGTTGCGGTCGAGTCCACGGTTGAGGAGATCGACAACGCGGTCCGCGCCGCACACGCCGCCCGCCCCGCTCTCGCCGACCGGAGTGTACGCGCGCTCCTGCTCCGTACCGCCGCCGACCTGCTCGACGAGGCGAGCGAGTACGTCATCGAGGCCGCCGACGCCGAGACTGCGCTCGGCCCCACCCGCCTCACCGGTGAACTCGCCCGCACCACCGCCCAGTTGCGCGCCTTCGCCGAGGTCGTCGACGAGGGTGCCTTCCTCGACATCCGCATCGACCACGAGGACGGCTCCAGGACCCCGCCCTGGCCGGATCTGCGCCGCTTCAAGATCCCCCTAGGCGTCGTCGCCGTCTACGCCGCGAGCAACTTCCCGCTCGCCTTCTCCGTGCCCGGCGGCGACACCGCGAGCGCCCTCGCCGCCGGCTGCCCGGTCGTCGTCAAGGCGCACCCCGACCACCCCGGCACCTCGGAACTCTGCGCGTCCGTCCTGCGCAGGGCCGCCCAGCGAGTCGGTCTGCCCGAGGATGTCGTGATTCTCGTGCACGGCTTCGAGGCGGGCATCGAGCTGGTCAGGCACCCGCTGGTGGCGGCCGCCGGCTTCACCGGTTCGGTACGCGGCGGGCGCGCGCTCTTCGACGCCGCGGCCGCCCGGCCCGCCCCCATCCCCTTCCACGGCGAACTCGGCTCGCTCAACCCCGTCGTCGTCACCGAGGCTGCTGCCGGGGAGGGGGCCGAGCAACTCGGGGCCGGGCTCGCGGGCTCGATGACCCTGGGGGAGGGGCAGTTCTGCACCAAGCCCGGCTTCGTGCTGGCTCCCGCGGGTGACGCGGGCGACAGGCTGCTCAAGTCCCTGACGGCGGCGGTCAGCGAGACCGAGCCCGGCGTGATGCTCGACCACCGGATGCGTTCGGCCTTTGTCGAGGGCGTACGGGAACGGGCCGAACTGCCCGACGTGGAGGCCCCGATCACCCCCGGCGCGGGCGGCGAGCACACCGTGAGCGCCGGCTTCCTGTCCGTACCGGCACGGCTGCTGGCCGCCGAAGGGCCGCACGACCTGCTGCTCGAAGAGTGCTTCGGCCCGGTCACCGTCGTCGCCCGCTACGAGTCGGACGCCGAGATCACCGCGGTGCTCGGCCGACTCCCCGGCAACCTCACCGCCACCCTGCACCTTTCCTCCGGCGAGGCCGAAGGCGATGGCCGGGGCGCCGAACTGCTCGCCGAACTCACCCCGCTCGCGGGCCGCGTACTCGTCGGCGGCTGGCCGACCGGCGTCGCCGTCGCCCCCGCCCAGCACCACGGCGGCCCCTACCCGGCCACCACCTCCACCTCCACCTCGGTCGGCGCCACCGCGATCGAGCGCTGGCTGCGCCCGGTCACGTATCAGACGACGCCCGAGGCGCTGCTGCCGCCCGAGCTGCGCGACGACAACCCGCTCGGTCTGCCGCGCCGGGTGGACGGCCACCGGGAAACTCCGGGAAGCTGAGCGACGTGACCGACCCGATCGACCTGACCGAACTGCCCTTCCCACTGCGTCCGTACGGCCCCGAGGCCAACTGGTCGTACGACAAGGGCGCGCTCACCGGCTGGGCGGGAGCCCGGCAGGACCTCTTCGTGCCGCCCGCGGGCGAAGCCCTGGACCCCGTCTCCGACGCGCCGCGCCTGCTCGGCGCGCCGGAGGGTGACTTCCAGCTCATCGCGCGGGTCACCGTCGGCTTCACCGCGGCCTTCGACGCCGGCGTGCTCTATCTGCACGTCGGCGAGCGGGAGTGGGCCAAGCTCTGCCTGGAGCTCTCCCCGGACAAGCCCACCATCTGCACGGTCGTCACCCGCGGCCACTCAGACGACGCCAACTCCTTCGTGGTGGACGGCGACAGCGCCTGGCTGCGGATCAGCCGCACCGGCAAGGCATTCGCCTTCCATGCCTCGACGGACGGCGAACACTGGACCTTCGTACGGATCTTCGCCCTGGGCGACGAGGAGAAGGCGGGCGCGGCACTGGTCGGGTTCATGGCCCAGTCGCCGGTGGGAGAGGGGTGCGTGGTCACCTTCGACCGGATCGAGTACCGCCCGAACTGGCCGGCGGGTCTGCGCGACGGCTCCTGATTTCAGACCGCTCAGACCGCTCAGACCGCTCAGACTGTTCAGACCGTGATTTCAGACCGTCACGACGATCTTCCCGGTGTGGCTGTTGGACTCCATCAACCGGTGGCCGTCGACGACGTGCTCCAGCCCGTCGAAGACGTCCGCGATCACCGGGCTCAGCGACCCGTCGCGCAGACCTGAGCCGATGAAGTGCGCGGCGCGGCGGCGGCCGGTCGCGGTGCGGACGCGGACGCCGTTGGCGTAGGTGTGCACGGTCAGAGGCCAGTTCATCGACAGCTCGATCGGGCGCGGGTCCAGCCATCCGTACAGCACCATCGCTCCGCCCGGCACGACGGCGTCACCAAGGGCCCGGAAGCCGGGCCCGCCGATCGCGTCGAAGGCCAGGTCCGCGCCGCGCCCACCGGTGATCCGCTTGACCTCGGCCGCAGGGTCCTGCTCGTCCGTGACGATCACATGGGCCGCCCCGAGATCGAGCAGCTGCTTGCGCTTGGCCGCAGTGCGTGTGGTGGCGATCGGGATCGCGCCGGTCCGGGCGGCGATCTGGATCGCAGCCGTCCCCACACCGCTGGACGCGCCGGTGATCACCACATGGTCGCCGGCATGGAGGCCGCCGGTCTCCAGCAGGCCGCCGTACGCGGTCGAGTACGTCAGCCAGACCGCCGCCGCTGTCACCGCGTCCACGCCCTCGGGGCGGTGGACCACCGACTCCACGGGCAGCACGGCTCGTTCCGCGTACACGCCGTGCACCCCGAAGTCGAAGTTGGCCGCGGCCATCACCGGGTCGCCGGGCGCGAACTCGCTCACGCCCTCGCCGACCGCCTCCACGACACCGGCCGCCTCGTAGCCGAGCCGGGAGCCGGGGAGGGTTGCCTGGTAGTAGTACGTCCCCGAACGGAACAGGGCCTCGGCGCGGTTGAGGCCGATCGCCTCGATACGGAAGCGGAGTTCGCCCGGGCCGGGCTCGTGGAGCTCCACGTCCTCGATGCTCAGGACGTCCGGGCCGCCGAGCTCATGAAAAAGAACTGCCTTGGTCAATACGGTAGTTGTCATGAGTACGACGCTAAGCAGGCTCCGCGAGACGATCCATGTCCCAAAGCCTCCCGATCATGTCTGATCGTCTTGCCGATGTCGGGTACGGTGCGGTCATGGACGTGCTGAGCGACGCGATCGCCGCCATGCGCACGGGACGCCCCCACTCGGCGCGCTCCGTCAGATATGCCCCCTGGGGCGTGCGCTTCCCGGCCAGTGAGGGCGCAGGATTCCATGTGGTGCTCCAGGGCTCGGCCTGGCTGCTGCCGGACGACGCCCCGCCGGTGCTGCTCGGCCCCGGGGACGTGGCCTTCATGGCCCACGGCTACGGCCACGGCCTCGCCGACGACCCCGCAACCCCGCTGCGCGACGTCGCGATCGAACCGGACGGCACCTGGCCGCCCGTCCCGCACCCCGGACCCGCCGACGGGCGGCCCGAGAACCTTCTCCTGTGCGGCGCCTACCAGTTGAGCAGGGCGCGAGCCCATCCGCTGCTCACCGAGCTGCCGGACGTGATTCATCTGCCGGCCCGAATCGGCAAGTACGCCTCGGTGCGCGCGGCGGTCGAACTCCTCGGCGCGGAACTGGAGAACCCGCAGCCCGGCTCCGACGCGGTCGTACCCGCGTTGCTCGACACACTCCTGCTCTACCTGCTGCGCACCTGGTGGCTGGCGGAGCGCCCCGACGCCCCGGGCGGCTGGGCGGCGGCGCTGCGCGACCGGGGCATCACCGCCGCACTGCAGGCCATCCACGGCGACCCGGCCCGCCCCTGGACGGTCGAGGAACTGGGCCGCCGCGCCGGACTCTCGCGGGCCGCCTTCGCCCGCCGCTTCACCATGCTGGTCGGCCAGCCCCCGCTCGCGTATATGACCTGGTGGCGCATGACGACGGCGGGCCGCCTGCTGCGAGAGGACGACGCCCCGCTGCGCACGGTGGCCCACCGGGCGGGCTACGCATCGGAGTTCGCCTTCGCCAAGGCGTTCAAGCGGGAGTACGGGATGGCACCGGGCCAGTACCGAAGGCGGGCCGACCAGGTTCTGTCCGGCTGACCGTGAGCGGAGCCTCAGCGGGCGGGATGCCCGCCCGGCCCCTTCAGCCCTGACGACGAGGACTTCAGGTGGCCACGGCGGGCTTCCTCCTGCCGCGGGCTCGCTCAAAGGACCACACGCCCAGGCCTACCAGCACGGCCGCCCCGGCTCCGTATACCGGAAGCCACAGGGTCGTCGTGGCTGCCAGGCAGTCGGCAACGACGTCATGGCTCTGGACGTCCTGCGCGCGGGCCAAGGCAGCGCTGTCGCGACCAGCCAGGTTCGCCAGCGTGGCCTCCACTCGGAGGCCCTCGTACCTGCCAAGATCACGACACTCACTGCGAGTGCCCGGCATCGGAAACAGCCACGCCCAGCGCTGCATCGCCGGGGCCAGCGCGATCGCGACGCACAGACCCACGACCATCGAATACGCCGCCAGATTGCGCACATCTTCAGATCCGCGGGGCGTCGACACCGGCGGGCGGTAAAAGCAGAAGATCACCGCGAGAAGTGTCACTCCGATGTATGTGGCAAACCACTGCCAGGAACCGTTTGCGAGGGAGGCCGTCAGCACGGCGGCGAGCGCGATGCCGATGACCCCCGGCTGACCGGCGGTGCCAGGGCCCGCGCCGGCGGGTGCCGGTTTCCTGAGTCCTTGAGGGCTGGGGTCGTCCACGGTCTCTCCTGCTGGTTCCGGGGCCACCAGTGTCCGGGCACATCTCGGCGTCGGACCCGCACCATGCCGGACCGGGACGGAAAGCCCCGCCCGGTTGGCGGGGCCTCCGCAGACCTGGGTGGCTGTCGGTCAGGCCCTGTGCTACTCGATCAGGCCGGTATCGAGGTGGTTACACCGCGGTGGCAGGTGGGGCAGGCGCCCGGGCGGAACCCCGGACCCGGACAGCGCACCGGCTGGAACCGCGATCCGGCCCCACCGCGTCCCGGTGATCATGATCAGAATCGCCACTCCCGACGAACTCGACGCCATCGCCGCCCTGCACGCCGAGGCGCGCGCCAGCTACTACCGCGGCCACATCCCCGACGAGGCCTTCGACAGCCCCGCCGAGCACGCCCGCACCCGCGCAGGCTGGGTCACGGCGATCGAGCGGGGAGCGGTGCTGTGCGCCGTACGGGACGGGGTGGTCGCGGGGGTCGCAGTCTCCCGCGAGGTGGACGGCGTCATGACCCTCACCCAGCTCCACGTCGCCCCGAAGCGCTGGCGCGACGGCATCGGCACCGCTCTGCACGCCGCGTGCATCGAGGCCTGGCAGCGCGCGGGCGTGGACACGGCCCGCTTGGAGGTCTTCCAACACAACACCCGCGCCCAGGCCTTCTACGCCCGCCAGGGCTGGCTCCCGGACCCTGACGAGCCGCGCTCGGGGGACCACCTGGTGCTGCGGCTCACAGTGCCGCCGACGTCGGAATGAAGCCGGTCGCGGTGCGTGTTCACCTCTTGGCGGAGGTGGCCTCCGCACCGTACGACCCTGGAGTGATGAAGAAGATGCGCGTCGAGATCTGGAGCGACATCGCCTGCCCCTGGTGCTACATCGGCAAGGCACGCTTCGAGAAGGGACTCGCGGCCTTCGCCCACCGCGACGACATCGAGGTGGTCCACCGCTCCTTCGAGCTCGACCCGAGCCGGGCCAAGCACGACACCGCTCCCGTGGTCGAGATGCTGGCGAAGAAGTACGGCCGCACCATCGACGAGGCCCGGGCCATGGAGGAGCACGTCGCCTCCAACGCCCGCTCCGAGGGGCTCGAGTACCGGACGGAGGGCCGTGATCACGGGAACACCTTCGACATCCACCGGCTGCTGCATCTGGCCAAGGCCCGTGGCCGCCAGGACCAGCTGCTGGACCTCGCCTACCGGGCGAACTTCGCCGACGAGCGGTCCGTCTTCGACCGTGACGTGCTGATCACGCTCGCGGTCGAGGCCGGTCTGGACGCGGACGAGGCCCGGGCGGTCCTCGCCGACGAGACGGCGTACGCCGACGACGTGCGGGCCGACGAGCGCGAGGCCGCCGAGCTCGGCGCGACCGGGGTGCCATTCTTCGTACTCGACCGCCGCTACGGGGTCTCCGGCGGCCAGCCCGCCGAAGTCTTCACGCAGGCGCTGGAGCAGGCCTGGCAGGGCCGGGCGATCACCCCGATCGGCACCGACGCCGCCGCCTGTGACGCCGACGGTTCCTGCGAGGTCCCGCAGACCCGTCCTGACGGCACACCGACCGTTGAGCACAGCTGAACGGTGCCCCGCGGCAATTCGTGATTGACCACAGCTGCGGGGCGTCGGAGGGTGATCCCATGGAGACCCTTCGCACGCTGGCCGGCGCCGAGTTCGTGCCCGGCACGACGTATCTGAACACTGCGAGCTGCGGGCGGCTGCCGCGCCGGGCGGTCCAGGCGGTGAAGACGCTCGCCGACGAGCTGGCCGCCGGGCGACCCGGTGGCGCCGGGGACTACTCCGCGATGAACGCCGCCCGCCGGTCTTTCGCCCGGCTCAGCGGCGTGGACGAGGACCGGGTGGCCGCCGGAGGCTCGGTCTCGGTGCATGTGGGGCTGATCGCGGCCTCGCTGCCGTCCGGCGCGGAGATCCTGTTCCCCGAGGGTGAGTTCTCCTCCGTCATCACGCCTTTCACCGTGCGCGGCGACCTCAAGCTGCGCTACGCGCCGCTGGACGCGCTCGCCGACGCGGTACGGCCGGGCACCGCGCTGGTGGCCTTCTCCGCGGTGCAGTCCGCCGACGGCCGGGTCGCCGATCTGGCGGCGGTGCGGGCGGCGGCGGCCGCGCACGGGGCCCGTACGCTTCTCGACACCAGCCAGTCCGCGGGCTGGCTGCCGCTGGAAGCGGGCGCCTGGGACTTCACGGTCACCGGCGGATTCAAGTTTCTGCTCTGCCCGCGCGGTGTCTCCTTCCTCACCGTGACGGAGGAGGCGCAGGAGTCGGTGCCGCCCCTGCATGCCGGCCCCTTCGCCGCCGAGACCGAGAAGATGTACGGCCCGATCGAGGAGCTCGCACGCTCGGCCCGCCGCTACGACGAGCCCCCGTCCTTCCTCGCCTACCACGCGGCCGAACAGTCCCTGGCGCTGTTGGAGGAGATCGGGATCGAGGCGGTGCACGCCCATGACACCGCGCTCGCCCGGCAGTTCAGGGCGGGGCTTACGGATCTGGGGTACGAGCCGCTCCCGGGCGACTCGGCGATCGTCGCGGTACCCGGGCTCGGGGACCGCGTACCGGAACTGGCCCGCGTGGGGATCGTCGTGTCCGATCGCGCGGGCAACCTGCGTGCCGCGTTCCATCTGTACAACTCCGCAGCCGATGTTGAACGGGTGCTGGACCGCCTCGCCGACGAGAGCGGAACCGCCCGTCCCGGAGGCGGTCGATAGGGTGTCGGGGTGTCTTCGTCACTTCGCCTGGACAAGGTCACACCGGACAACGTTCTCGACGCGTGCGGGTTGAAAGTGCGGCCTGAGCAGGAGGAGTTCGTGGCCCCGGTCGCGCGGTCACTCGCCGAGGCGTATGTGCAACCCGAGATCGCCTGGCCCCGATTGATCTTCGACGGCGAGCTGCTCGTCGGTTTCGTGATGGCCTTCTTCATGGTCCGTTTCGACCCGGACGACCCGGACGACACGCCCCGTAGTGGCCTCTGGCGGCTGAACATCGCTGCCGGTCAACAGGGCCGGGGGTACGGCCGCTTCGCTGTGGAGTCTGTGTGCGAGGAAGTCCGGAGGCGTGGGCAGACGCGTGTGACGACGACCTGGAGGCTGGGGGAGCACGGACCCGAGCGGTTCTATCTGGGGCTCGGGTTCCGCCTGACCGGAGAGAAGAGCGGCGAGCAGGTCGTCGGCGAGCTGGACCTGAACGGGGTCTGAGAGCACCGGACCGGATGCCAGGGGCGCGGCCCTCGAAAGCCTCGCCGCATAGTCCCCGGCAGTCATCGATGACCTACGCCCGAAGGCCGGGGCAGTCCGCCGTCTGGACGCAGAGGTTCTCCTCGACCTTCCCGAGCAGCCGGGTCAGCTCCCTTCGCTCGTCCGGGTCGAGCCCCGTGAGCGTGTGCTCCTCCAGATTCGCCCACGCCTCCTCCACCGCGGAGTGCAGTGCGCAGCTGTCCTCCGTGGCCTCGACCAGCACCGCGCGCCGGTCGCCCGGGTCGGGGCAGCGGCGGACGTGTCCGGCCTGCTCCAGACGCTGGAGCATCTTCGTCACCGTGGAGGGGTCGAGCTCGACGGCCTTGATCAGCTCAGACTGGCGCACCGGGCCCGCGTCCCACAGGTGCATCATCACGAACTCCTGCCCCGGGTAGAGGCCGGCTCCCCTGAGCAGCTTGCCCGCCGCCATACGGTGCAGCCGGGCGACCCGGGAGACGGCATGGCTGACGGGCCCGGCCAGCGCGGAGCTCGGCAGCGGCTCGGTACAGACCGGGTCGGCCGCGGTCTCGGGCTTCATCGGGCCTCCTCAGGAGGGGTGGCGACTGTCTGGTGGACAGTGTCCCCAAAAACTTTACCTTGGTCGGCCAATTAATGGTCTACAGTGGCACTCGGCGCGATTACTTGGCCGACCACATAAATTCTGGGGAGCTTTCATGACCACCGCATTCGACCCGATCGACCTGTCCGGCACACAGCTCGGCAACCGGATCGCCATGGCGCCGATGACCCGTAGCAGGGCGCACGGCGCGGGCCTCACAGTCACCGACTCCACCGTCGAGTACTACGGCCAGCGCGCCTCGGCAGGCCTGATCATCACCGAGGGCATCCAGCCCTCGGTCGTCGGCCAGGGCTACCCGGACACCCCGGGCCTGCACAGCGCCGAGCAGGTGGCGGCCTGGCGCAAGGTCACCGACGCCGTGCACGCCAAGGGCGGGAAGATCTTCGCCCAGATCATGCACGCCGGACGCATCGGCCACCCGGTGCTGTTCCCGGACGGCCAGGTGAGCGTGGCCCCGTCCGCCGTCGCCGCCGCGGGTCAGCTCTTCACGCACGAGGGTCCCAAGGACTTCATCGCCCCGCGCGAGCTGTCCGGTGACGAAGTACGCGCCGTTGTCGGCGAGTTCGTCGAGGCGTCCCGCAACGCCATCGAGGCCGGATTCGACGGCGTCGAGCTGCACGGCGCCAACGGCTACCTCATCCACCAGTTCCTCGCCCCCAACACCAACCTGCGCACCGACGAGTGGGGCGGCTCCGTCGAGAACCGCATCCGCTTCGCCGTCGAGGTGACGCAGGCCGTGGCCGCGGCGATCGGTGCCGAGCGGACCGGACTGCGGATCTCTCCCGGCAACCCGTACAACGACATCGCCGAGACCGACCCGGAGACGGTCTACCCCGCACTGGTCGGGGAGCTGGAGCCGCTGGGCCTCGGCTATCTGCACATCGTCGAGATGGTCCCGGGGCTCAGGGACGTGACGCTCGCGCTGCGCAAGCAGTTCAGCGGCACGTTCATCCTCAACCCGGCGACCGAGGGGCCGACCGACCACAGGGCGCTGGAGCTGATCGAGGACGGTATCGCCGACATCCTCGCCTTCGGCTCGCTGTTCCTGGCCAACCCGGACCTGCCCGTCAGGCTCAAGGCCGAAGGCCCGTACAACACCCCGGACACGGCCACGTTCTTCGGCGGTGACGACAAGGGCTACATCGACTACCCGACCCTGTAAGGCGGTTGTACGAATGGGCCGGGCGCCCCTCTCCGTGAGGGGCGCCCGGCCCATTCGTAACAGGACTGGCTAGCGCACCGGCGTGAAGTCCCGCGCCCCGATGAACGACGGCCTGGGCACCGGCGCCGCGAAGGGCTTGACCGCCGCGTTCTCCACGCTGTTGAAGACGATGAAGACATTGCTGCGCGGGTACGGGGTGATGTTGTCCCCGGAGCCGTGCATACAGTTGCAGTCGAACCAGGTCGCGGACCCCGCCCTGCCGGTGAACAACCGGATGCCGTGCCGGTCGGCGAACCGCGTCAGCGCCGCGTCCGAGGGCGTGCCCGCGTCCTGCATCTGCAGCGACTTCTTGTAGTTGTCCTGCGGCGTCTCGCCCGCGCACCCCAGGAACGTCTTGTGCGACCCGGGCATGATCATCAGCCCGCCGTTGGTGTCGAGGTTCTCGGTCAGCGCGATCGAGACCGAGACGGTGCGCATGTTCGGCAGACCGTCCTCGGCGTGCCAGGTCTCGAAGTCCGAGTGCCAGTAGAAGCCCGAGGCGCCGAAGCCCGGCTTCACATTGATACGGGACTGGTGGACGTACACGTCCGAGCCGAGGATCTGCCGGGCCCTGCCCACCACCCGCTCGTCGCGCACCAGAGAGGCGAAGATCTCGCTGAGCCTGTGCACCTCGAAGACCGAGCGCACGTCCTGAGACTCAGGCTCGATGATCGAGCGCTCGTCGGCCCGTACGGCGGGATCGGCGATCAGCCGGTCCAGCTCGGCGCGGTAGAGCGCGACTTCGTCCTGCGAGATCAGCTCGTCGACGGTGAGGAAGCCGTCGCGCTCGAACTCCATCAGCCCGGAGGTGGCGATCGGCCCCGGCGCGCCGGGCGCCGACCAGACCACCGGGTCCTGGCGCGGGGTCGTCACCTCGTTCACGCCACGAGTCGGGTACAGGTCGGTGCGTACAGCGGCGGTGGTCATGGATCAGCCCTCCTCGGTGAGCAGCGGATAGATGCCGTTCTCGTCGTGGTCCTCCCGTCCGGTGACGGGCGGGTTGAAGACGCAGACACAGCGGAAATCGGTCTTGGGACGCATGGTGTGGCGCTCATGGCCGTCCAGCAGATACATCGTGCCGGGCTCGATCCAGTGCGTCTCGCCGGTCTCGTCGTTGGTGAGTTCGGCCTCGCCCTCCACGCAGAGCACGGCCTCGATGTGGTTCGCGTACCACATCGACGTCTCCGTACCCGCGTACAGCACGGTCTCGTGGAGCGAGAAGCCGACCTTCTCCTTGGCGAGCACGATGCGCTTGCTCTCCCAGGTCCCGGACGCCGCCTTCACATGGCGGTCGGTGTTCTCGATGTCCTTGAACGATCGGACAATCACGGTGAGTTGTTGCCTTTCCTCTTCCCCGCCGGGTTCCTGCGGGGGTTGGTACGGGGGGTCAGGCCGTCTCGCGGACGGAGCGGGCCAGGATGCGCAGACCCTCGTCGAGCTCCTCGGGGGAGACGGTGAGCGCGGGCAGCAGCTTGACCACCTCGCTCTCCGGGCCGGAGGTCTCAAGGAGCAGCCCCAGCTCGAAGGCGCGGGCGCAGATCGCCGAGGCGCGCGCCTTGTCCTCGAACTCCAGGCCCCACACCAGACCGCGGCCCCGGAAGCTCACGCCCGGCTCGCCGCTCTCGCCGGCGATGGCCAGCAGCGCCTGCTCAACCTGCTCGCCGCGAGCGAGGGTCTGCTTCTCCATCTGGCCGTCGGCCCAGTAGGTGTCGAGCGCGGCGGCGGCGGTGACGAAGGCGGGGTTGTTGCCGCGGAACGTGCCGTTGTGCTCGCCCGGCTCCCAGATGTCCAGCTCCGGCTTGAACAGGCAGAGCGACATGGGCAGTCCGTAGCCGCTGATCGACTTCGACAGAGTGACGATGTCCGGCGTGATGCCCGCCTCCTCGAAGGAGAAGAAGCCGCCGGTGCGGCCGCAGCCCATCTGGATGTCGTCGACGATCAGCAGCATGTCCTGGCGGTGGCACAGGTTCTGGAGCGCGCGCAGCCACTCGGCGCGGGCCACATTGATGCCGCCCTCGCCCTGCACGGTCTCGACGATCACAGCGGCCGGCTTGTTGAGGCCGGAGCCCTGGTCCTCGAGGAGGCGCTCGAACCAGAGGAAGTCGGGGACCTGGCCGTCGAAGTAGTTGTCGAACGGCATCGGTGTGCCGTGCACCAGCGGGATGCCGGCGCCGGCCCGCTTGAAGGCGTTGCCCGTGACGGCGAGCGAGCCGAGCGACATGCCGTGGAAGGCGTTGGTGAACGAGACGACGGACTCGCGCCCCTTCACCTTGCGGGCCAGCTTGAGCGCCGACTCGACCGCGTTGGTGCCGGTCGGGCCAGGGAACATGACCTTGTACGGAAGGTCGCGCGGCCGCAGGATCACGTTCTGGAACGACTCCAGGAAGGCGCGCTTGGCCGTGGTCGCCATGTCCAGGCCGTGCGTGATGCCGTCGCGCTCTATGTAGTCGATCAACGCGCGTTTCAGCACCGGGTTGTTGTGCCCGTAGTTGAGCGATCCGGCGCCGGCGAAGAAGTCGAGGTAGGTGTGTCCGTCCTCGTCGTGGAGGTAGCTGCCCTGCGCACGGTCGAACACAGCGGGCCAACCGCGGCAGTAGCTGCGCACCTCCGACTCCAGGGTCTCGAAGACACTCAGGGCGGGCGGGGTGATGGTCACAGCAAGTCTCCAGATGTGGGGGGTCAGGCGGAGAAGGGGCCGATGCGGTACAGCACTTCCGGCTGGTGCGTTCCTTCGGGGAACAGTCCGCCGTCGAACAGGACTTCACGCGCGAGCGGCGCCCCGTGGCGCTTGGCGTACGAGGTGAACAGCCGGTCGGACGCGGTGTTGTCGGGGGTGATGGTCGTCTCGACCTCGCGCACCCCGCGCTCGTCCGTGACCTTGGCGGTCAGCGCGTCGAGCAGCACACCGGCGAGCCTCCGGCCGCGGTGCGCGTGGTCGACGGCGACTTGCCAGACGACCAGGGCCTCCGGGCGGTCGGGGCGCACATAGCCGGTGACGAAGGCGATCGGCTCACCGTCACGGCCACGCGCCACCAGCGAGGTGGCTGCGAAGTCGCGACACCACAGCAGATAGCTGTACGAGGAGTTGAGGTCCAGGACCTCGGAGTCGCGGGCGATGCGCCAGATCGCGGCTCCGTCCTCCACTCGGGGGGTGTCGATCTCCGGGAATTCGTTCGGGGGGTTGGCTCGTACAAGGTCTTCTTGTGCGGCGGTCATGCCGAAGTAATTTACCGAGCTAATTCCGAAAATGCACTGAGGGAAGGGGTTGGGTGGAGCGCCTCTTTGTGTTATCGCGCGGGCGCGGGCGCTAGTGCTGCCGACCGGCGGTTTCAGGTGATTTGTGCTGTAAATAAGGGGCGAATCGGGCGCTCTGTGGGGTCGGTCACACATCCGTAACGGCAACGAGACCCGTCCGAATTACGCAGTTCGATCCTATCGAAATCTTGGCGTTTAGGATCGCGTAACGGGGGCAGAAGAATACGGGAAGCTGCCTGGAATAAAGCATCTTCCCGCATTTTTAATTAACGCCGACTTTGATACCAGGAGAAATGCTGTTCACCGTCGCCGGCAGGCCCCGGTGACCGCCCGGCGGGCCGCCTCCACAGCGCCTCGTACAGTGCTCGATATGAGCGATCACGCAGTGCTGCATGTGAAGGGGCGGGTGCTCGTCGGGCCTGAGGAGGCGCGGGACGAACTGTGGGTGGTGGACGGCCGGATCTCCTACGACCGGCCCCGCGCCGAGGCCGTCACCGTCCAGGGCTGGGCGCTCCCCGGCCTGGTCGACGCGCACTGCCATGTCGGGCTCGACCACCACGGCGCGGTCGACGAGGCGACCAGCGAGAAGCAGGCCCTCACCGACCGGGACGCGGGCACGCTGCTCATCCGGGACGCGGGATCACCGTCCGACACCCGCTGGATCGACGACCGGGAGGACCTGCCGAAGATCATCAGGGCGGGCCGTCACATCGCGCGCACCCGCCGCTACATCCGCAACTTCGCCCATGAGATCGAGCCCGACGACCTCGTCGCGTACGTCGCCCAGGAAGCCCGGCGCGGCGACGGGTGGGTCAAGCTCGTCGGCGACTGGATCGACCGGGACGCCGGGGATCTGACCGCCTGCTGGCCGCGCGGCGCGGTCGAGGCGGCGATCGCCGAGGCGCACCGGCTGGGCGCGCGGGTGACCGCCCACTGCTTCGCCGAGGCAGCGCTGAGGGACCTGGTCGAGGCGGGCATCGACTGCATCGAGCACGCCACCGGGCTCACCGAGGACACCATCCCGCTGTTCGCGGAGCGGGGTGTCGCGATCGTGCCGACGCTGGTCAACATCGCCACGTTCCCGGACCTCGCGGCGGGCGGCGAGGCCAAGTTCCCTGTCTGGTCCGCCCATATGCGGCGGCTGTACCAGCGCCGCTACGACACGGTGCGCGCGGCGTACGACGCGGGGGTGCCCATTTTCGTCGGCACGGACGCGGGCGGCTCGCTGGCGCACGGCCTGGTGGCGGCCGAGGTGGCCGAGCTGGTGAAGGCCGGCATCCCGCCGCTGCAGGCCCTGTCGGCGACGGCCTGGGGGGCGCGCCAGTGGCTGGGCCGCCCGGTGCTCGAGGAGGGCGCACCGGCGGATCTGGTGGTGTACGACGAGGATCCGCGGGCAGACGTCAGGGCGCTGGCGGGGCCGCGGCGGGTGATCCTCAACGGCCGGGTGGTCGGCTGACGGACACCGCCGCCGTGCTGACCGAGCGTGGCCCAGGGCTGGAAACACTGGTTGAGCACTCCACACGCGATCCCGCGGGGTCGACCGGCGCACCACCCCGTCGCCGTGACACGCGCGGTTCAGGGGAACATCCGTACCTCAAGAATCGAATACGGGCACGGAAACCCCACTTTGGGGTGAACTCGCGCCAGGCGTCTGTCAGTTCACTCTCAGTGCGTACAGGATTCCGGTGTCTTGGTCGCCGCCGCCCACGCGTCCCAGTGGGGCGGTCGGCGACGCCATGTCTCTTGTGGGGGTTCCACCACCTTGAACAGCAACACCTTCCGCATGCCCGCCGCACGCCGCTGCGCCGCCGTCACGGCCGCCGCCGCGCTGGTCGCCGGCCCCGTGGCCCTCGCCGCCCCGGCGCACGCCACCGGGAGCGGCGAGGGTCGGGCGAGTGCGGTCGTGCTCCGTACCGGTCTCGATGTTTCCCTGCTCAGCAAGACCGTCGACGTCCCGCTCAAGGCCACGCTCAACGAGGTGCAGGCCCCGGCGAGTGCCGAGAAGACCGCGCTGACCGTGCAGTTGGACGGGGTCGACCAGGGCAGGCCCATCCAGGTGCTGCGCGCGGACGTGGCCACCGCGAAGGCGACCGTCGACAAGCACAGGGCCGAGGGGTACTCCAACCTCGTGCGCGCCCGGGTGCACGTGCCCGGGCTGCCGCTGCTCTCCCTGATCGAGGTCGAGAAGGTCACGTCGAAGGCCGTCTGCGAGGCGGGCAAGCAGCCGGTCGCCGAGTCGAATGTGCTCGGCCATGTGACCGTGCTCGGCAAGAAGGTCACGCTTTCCGCCAAGGGCACCACCCGGGTCGATGTGCCCGGCGTCGGCGAGGTGACGCTCGATCTGTCGAAGACGCACACCACGTCCCGTACGGCCGCCGCCACCGCGCTGGAGCTCAAGGTCTCGGTCAACCCTGCCAAGCTGAACGTCGCCGACGTGACCGGCGTGGTCACCCTCGTCGAGGCGAAGTGCGAGTCGCCCAAGGCCGCCGCCAACGCCACCGCCCCCGACACGCAGGAGCCGTCGGACGACACGCAGGAGCCGTCCGACAAGTCGGGCGAAGGCGTGCAGGCCCAGTCCGGTGAGAACCCCGCCGGGGAGAACCCCGCCGGGGAGAACCTCGCGGAGACCGGCGGCAGCGCCACGACGACGTACATCGCGGGCGGGGCGGCCATGATGCTCGCGCTCGGGGGAGGCGCGCTGCTGCTGGTCCGCGCCCGCGCCCGCCGCTGACCTGGGGCTCCGCCCCGGACCCCGCCTCGGGGCTCCGTCCCGAACCCCGGTCCTCGAACGCCGGACGGGCTGACACATCAGCCCGTCCGGCGTCCCGCGGTCTAGTCCCCCACCATCGTCAGCGCCTGGTCGAGCGCCTGCAGAAAGCGGTTGGTCGTCACCCGGTCGCGTACCGCCAGCCGCAGCCAGCCCGGGCCGAGGCCCGGGAATGTGTCGCCGCGGCGGGCCGCGAAGCCCAGACCGCGCAGCCGCTTCCGCACCTCGGCGCCTCGCCGGACGTGTACGAGCACGAACGGGGCCTCGGCCGCCGCCACCACCCGTACCTCCTCGAACTCCGCCAGCCCCGCCAGCAGATGGGCCCGCTCTGTCGCCATCAAATGGGCGGCCTGCTCGGCCTCCTTGAGCGCGGCGGGCTCCATGCACGCCTCGGCCGCCGCCAGCGCGGGCGTCGACACCGGCCACAGCGGCTGAGCCCGCTCCAGTGCCTCGATGGTCTCCGGCTCGGCCAGCACATAGCCGATACGCAGGCCCGCCAGCCCCCAGGTCTTCGTCAGGCTGCGCAGCACCACAAGGCCCGGTACATCGGTCCGGCCCGCCAGCGCCTCGGGCTCGTCCGGCACCGCGTCCATGAAGGCCTCGTCCACCACCAGCAGCCGTCCGGGGCGGGCCAGTTCGGCGATGTCGGCTGCCGGATGCAGTACGGACGTGGGGTTGGTCGGATTGCCGATCATCACCAGGTCCGCCGCGTCGGGCACGGCAGCCGGGTCGAGCCGGAAGCCGTTCTGCTCCCGCAGCAGCAGCCGCGCCACCTCGTGCCCCGCGTCCCGAAGCGCCGCCTCCGGCTCCGTGAACTGCGGGTGCACCACCAGTGGGTGACGTACCGTCAGTGCACGGGCGAGCAGGACGAACGCCTCGGCGGCCCCCGCCGTCAGCAGCACCCGCTCCACCGGCAGACCGTGCCGCCGCGCGACCGCCGCCCGCGCCGCCCGCCCGTCCGGATAGGCGGCAAGGCCGGTCAGCGAGCCGGCGATGCGCTCACGGAGCCAGGCCGGGGGAGTCCCGGTGCGGACATTGACCGCGAGGTCCGTCAGATCGGCGTCGCGCACCTCCGCGTCACCGTGGTGCCGCAGGTCGTGTGCGTCAGTGTGAGTGCGCATGGCTGCCGTGGTGGTGATGGGCGCTTCCGTGCCCGTGACCGTGGTGGTGCCCGTCGTCGTCCGGGTGGAAGTGCGGCTGCTGCGGAAGGCCCACCTTGTCCTCGAAGCCCGGCATCGCGATCCGGTACACGCAGGTGTCGCAGTTCATCCGGATGTCGCCCGCGACGGCCTCCCGGTAGCGCTCCATCACCAGGTCGAGCAACTCCTCGGTCGGACCGATCACATCGGCCGACACGACCTCCACCTCGGGGTGCGCCTCCGCCCAGCCCTGCGTCTGCTGGAGCACCCGGTCCGGCAGGATCCCGGTGAACAGGAAGTACGGCAGCACCACGATCCGGCGCGCCCCCAGCTTTACGCACCGGTCCAGACCGCTCGGCACATCGGGCGCGGCGAGCGACACGAACGCCGTCTCCACGCCCGCGTATCCACGCCCCTCCCACAGGAGCCGGGCCGCCTTGTGCACCTCGGCGTTGGCGTCCGGGTCGGTCGAACCGCGGCCCACCAGCAGCACGGTCACATCGGCGCGGTCCGCGGGCGTACGGGAGACGGAGCCCAGTGCTTCGTCGAGCCGCCGCTCCAGGACGCGCAGCAGCGAGGGATGCGGGCCGAGGGGACGGCCATAGGTGTACGAGATCCCGGGGTGCCGCTCCCGCTCGCGGGCCAGCGCGGCCGGGATGTCGCCCTTGGCGTGCCCGGCGGACACCAGCATCAGCGGCACCGCGGCGAAGCGCTGCACACCGCGCTCCACCAGCTCGGCGACGGCTTCGCCGAGGGGCGGCGGGGACAGTTCGATGAAGCCGCCCCCGACGGGGAGTTCGGGATGGCGCCGCCCCAGCTCCCGTACGAAGTCCCGGAAGGCCTCGGCCCCGGCTTCGTCACGGGTGCCGTGGCCGGCGATGAGCAGTGCGGGCGGGGTGGTCACGCGTTCTCCTTGAGGTGGGGGTGGTGCGGCTGAGCTTGCGGCGGGGGTGCGGCGGGACTTCTAAAACATGTCCAGGGGGTACGGCGTCGGTGCGCGGCGCGGCGACGTGTGCCCGCGCGGCCGGCGGGGTGGCGTCATGACTGCCACCGGTAGCCGCGCGGGGTCACCATTCGGCCCGCGATCTCGCGCGTGGCCGTGTTGCCGACCGTCACGACGGTCATCATGTCCACCGTCGCCGGATCCAGTCCGGCGAGTGTCGTGAGGCGGCTGGATTCGTCCGGCCGGGACGCGTTGCGTACGACACCCACCGGCGTCTGCGGCTCCCGGTGTTCGGCAAGGATGGACAGCGCCTTCGGGAGCTGCCAGTCGCGGCCGCGGCTCCGCGGGTTGTAGAAGGTCACGATGATGTCCGCCTCCGCGGCGGCCCGCACCCGGCGTTCGATGACCTCCCACGGCGTGTGCAGATCCGACAGGCTGATCGAGACATGGTCGTGCCCCAGCGGCGCGCCCAGGATCGCGGCTGCGGCCAGCGCCGCGGTCACGCCCGGCACGCCCACCACGTCGATGTCGTCGGACGCCTCGGCGAGCGCGGGGGAGGCCATCGCGTACACGCCCGCGTCACCGCTGCCGATCAGCGCGACCGCATGCCCGGCGCGGGCCTCGGCGACAGCCGTACGGGCCCGCTCCTCCTCCGCACCGAGGCCGGACTCGATGACCCGGGTGCCGGGCCTGAGCAGGTCGCGGATCTGGTCGACGTACTGATCGAGCCCGACCAGTACGGACGCGCGCCGCAGCTCCTCCGTGGCGCGAGGGGTGACCAGATCGCGGGCCCCGGGCCCGAGCCCGACCACGGCGAGCCGCCCGCGCGGCGCCCTGCGCACGACCGCGCAGGTCGCCATCGCGGCCCGGTCGGCGGGGTTCGACTTCCGCTTCGGGACGAGGAGTTCGCCGCCGCCCGCGAGCGCCGCGGCCTCGGCGACGGACGGCGTGCCCACCGCGGCGAGCGGCGCGCCGGACGGGTTCGGCACGGCGATCTTGGCGAGCCGCTCGGCGGCATGCGTCACCAGGGGCACCCCGAGCCGTTGAGCGGCCCCGACGATGCCGGGCTCGTCCGCCTTCGCGTCGACGGTCGCCAGCTCCGCGACGCATCGAACCGACAGCCCCGCCTCGCTCAGCGCCGTCCCGACCAGCGAGAGGATCTCCTCGACGGGAGCGCCCTTGGACGCACCGACCCCGACGACCAGCGACGGCGGCCGCAACACCGCGTCGTGCGGGCCGGTTTCGACGACCCGGTCCGTGACATGAAGAGCGGCGGCAGCGCCCTCGCCCCCCGGCGCCACATTCCCCGGCAGCGGCGGCAGCGGCCACACCGCGTCCGCCCGCAGAGCCACCGGGTCGCCGTCGAGCACCGCCCGCGTCACGGACGCGACCGCGCCCTCGACCGGCCAGCCCAGCGTGTCCAGGCCCGGGATCCCGGCGGCGTCCGTCGCCGTCGTGACGACCGGCTCCGCACCGAGAACGTCACCCACTGCCGCTGCCAAGGCATTCGCGCCGCCACCGTGGCCGCCCAGCAGGGACACCGCGTACCGCTGCCCCTCGTCCACACACACCACGCCCGGGTCGGCGGACTTGCCCGCCAACAGCGGGGCGACGATCCGTACGACCGCGCCCGTCGCCAGGAAGCACACCAGCTGTTCGCACTCCGCGAAGGCCCGCTCGACGCTCTCGCGCACCGGCCCTTCGTACACCTTCGTGCGGCCGGGCCACGCCGCCGCAAGCCGGTCACGGGCGGCCGCGCCCGCCGCTGTCGCTGAGATCAGGCCGATCACTTCTGCGTCGCTCCTTCGATTGCTCCTTCGTTCGCGCCCTGTGCGCGCAGCGCCTTGCGGGCGGCCGGGTCGGCCTTCCGGAAGCCGTGGAAGTGCCCCGGGTGGTAGAGGTGCGAACGCGTCCCGGAAGCCGCCAGCGCCGGCCCCACCAGGAACAGCGTGTGCTTCCAGAGCTTGTGCTCCTTGACGGTCTCCTCCAGCGTGCCGATCGTGCAGCGCAGGATCAGCTCCTCCGGCCAGGTCGCCTGGTACGCCACGATTACCGGCGTACTGGTCGGATAGCCGCCCTCAAGCAGCTCCTGCGTCAACTGGCCCGAGCGTGCCGCCGACAGGAACAGCGCCATCGTCGTGCCGTGCCGCGCGAACTCCCGTACCTCCTCGCCCGGCGGCATCGGCGTCTTGCCGCCGCCGAGCCGGGTCAGGATCACGGACTGCGCCACCTCCGGGATCGTCAGCTCGCGCTGCGCGATCGCCGCGACCGCCGAGAACGACGAGACGCCCGGCACGATCTCGACGGCGAGTCCCAGCTCCACGCACCGGTCGAGCTGTTCCTGTGTGCCGCCCCACAGGGCGGGGTCGCCGGAGTGGATGCGGGCCACTTTCAGATCCTCGTCGCGGGCCCGCTCGTACACCGCGACGACGTCCTCGAGCGACATCGCCGCCGAGTCGAGGATCTCGGCGCCCTCGCGAGCGTGGTCGAGAACGTCCGCCTGCACCAGGCTCGCCGCCCAGATGACGATGTCGGCGTCGGCGATGGCCCGCGCGGCCCGGAACGTCAGCAGATCGGCGGCGCCCGGGCCGGCGCCGACGAAGGTCACCTTGCCGTGGGTGGCGGCATCGGCCATCAGCAGTGGTCCTCTCGGATGGTTCGTCTCTTACGTGTCGCTCGGGTCATTCGGGTGGATCTAGATCTCTGTTGTGCCGTGAGGCCGGTCAATCCGCTAGCAAAGGCGCATGGCGGTGTTCGTCGCGCTCGGCGCGTTCCTGATGACGCTGTTCGGCGGCTGGACGGCTGGGCGCGTCACTGACCGCCGCCACCTCGTGCTGGGCCTGGCCGGCGGGCTGATGCTCGGTGTGGTCGGCCTGGACCTGTTGCCCGAGGCACTTAGGGCGGCGGGCAACGAGGTGTTCGGAGTGCCGCAGGCACTGCTGCTGTTCGTCGGCGGCTTCCTCGCCGCGCACCTGGTGGAACGGCTGCTGGCCGTCCGTCAGGCCGCACACGGCGCGGATGAGCGCGTCCCGCAGGTGGGTCTGACGGCGGCCGCGGCGATGGTCGGCCACAGCCTGATGGACGGCATCGCGATCGGCGCGGCCTTCCAGGTGGGCGAGGGCATGGGCGCGACCGTGGCGCTCGCCGTCATCACCCACGACTTCGCCGACGGCTTCAACACGTACACGATCACCAGCCTGTACGGGAACTCCCGCGGCAGGGCGGTCGCGATGCTCGTCGCCGACGCGCTCGCCCCCGTCGTCGGCGCCGCGTCCACTCTGCTGTTCACGCTGCCGGTCGAATTCCTCGGCAGCTATCTCGGGTTCTTCGGTGGTGCCCTGCTCTATCTCGCCGCGGCCGAGATCCTCCCCGAGGCGCACCACTCCCACCCCGCCCGCTCCACCCTGCTCTGCACGGCCGGGGGAGTGGGCTTCATCTGGCTGGTGGTGGGCCTCGCCGAGTGAGGAGTTCACAGCTTGCCCCCGCGGCCGCCGCCGCGCGGCGCGGGCGCGATCAGCGTCGACAGATACGGCAACGGGCCCTCGGCCAGCTCCGCCGCCGGCCGGATCGACTCCTCGGGAAGCCCGAGCGCCGACCCCCACACCGCGCCCTCGGTACGCCCCGTCTCCCGCAGCGCGGTCGCCACCTCCGCCGCGAGCCGCCCGAACTTGTAGGCGACGACCGTTCCGGGCCCCTCCAGAGCGTCCTTGAGCACGGCGGCCCCCGCGGTCACCGGCACCAGGGTCAGCGGCTCGGTGCCCTCGGTGAGGACCGCGCCGCTGCGGGCCGCGAGATCCTGCATCGCGGTGATGCCGGGCACGGTCTCGACGACGACGTCCGGCACGAGTCCACCGATGGTCTCGGCGAGGTAGGTGAACGTGGAGTACACGTTGGGGTCGCCGATGGTCGCGAAGGCGACGGTGCCGCGGTCGCGCAGCAGCGCGGCGACGGACTCGCCTGCGGCGTCCCAGGCGGCCTCGCGCCGGGCGCGGTCGCTGCGCTCGTTGAGCGCGAAGACGACCCGTACGACCTTGTCGGCGTCGACGTAGTGCAGGACGGTCGACTCGGCGCGTCCCGGCTCGCCGCCGTCTTTTCCGTCGGATGCGGCCATCACGGGCACGACGACGACATCGGCCTCCTGAAGGGCGCGCACGCCCTTCACGGTCACCAACTCCGGGTCACCGGGCCCCACTCCGACCCCGATCAACCTGCTCATCGCGTACACCTTTCAACGAATCGGCGGGCAGTGCCGGGCTCGGAAGCCCAGTGCGTATGCAGATAGCTCGCATGCACGCCCTGCTGTACGAACCCCTCGACGCGGCGCTCGGGCCGGTGCATCCCCCAGGCGGGGGCGGCTCCTGCGGCAGGCTCGACGACGGTCCGGTGGAACTCGTGCCCGCGCATCCGCGTCCCGGCCGCGGCGAGCGCGCTGTCGCTCACTGCGACGGCCTCGCGGTAGCCGAGCGTCAGCCGGTCCGCCATCCGCGCCTCGGCGTCCAGCACCCCGCACATCGGCTGCCCGTCCAGCGACCGCGCGAGATACAGCAGCCCGGCGCACTCGGCGGCGACGGGCGCGCCGCAGTGCGCAAGCTCGGCGACGGCCTTGCGGAGCGGTTCGTTGGCGGACAGCTCGGGGGCGTACACCTCGGGGAATCCGCCGCCGATGACCAGTCCGCTTGTCCCGTCGGGCAGTTGCTCGTCCCGGAGGGGGTCGAAGGTGACGATGTCGGCGCCGGCGGCGGTGAGGAGTTCGGTGTGCTCGGCGTAGGAGAAGGTGAAGGCGGGCCCACCGGCGACGGCGACGAGCGGCCGGCGGCGGCCTTGTTCCCCGGGGCTCCGCCCCGGACCCTGGGGGCGGAGCCCCCGGTTACGGGAAAGGGCGGGGTGGGGAACAGCGCCGCAGGCCACCCCCGTGTCCCACGCCGCGTCCGGCACTGCGGGCGCGCTGCGCGCCAGCGCGAGCAGGGCCTCCAAGTCGCACCCCGCCCGCACCTGCTCCCCCATCGCCCGCACCGCTTCAACCGCATCCGCCCGCCGCTCGGCGACCGGCACCAGCCCGAGGTGGCGGCTGGGCGTCCCCACCGCGTCCACCCGCCGCAGCACCCCCAGCACCGGTGCGCCCGACTCGTCCAGCGCCTCCCGCAGCAACTCCTCATGCCGGTCCGACCCGACCTTGTTCAGGATCACGCCCCCGATCCGCACCTGCGGATCCCACGACGCGAACCCGTGCACCAGCGCCGCCACCGACCGCGACTGCGACGACGCGTCCACCACCAGCACCACCGGCGCCCGCAGCAGCTTCGCCACCTGTGCCGTGGACGCCAGTTCACCTGCCCCCGCCGCACCGTCGTACAGTCCCATCACGCCCTCGACGACCGCCAGGTCGCACCCCGCCGCGCCGTGCGCGAACAGCGGTGCCATCAGCTCCGTACCGCACAGATACGCGTCCAGGTTCCGCCCCGGGCGGCCCGTCGCGAGGGAGTGGTAGCCCGGGTCGATGTAGTCCGGGCCGACCTTGTGCGGGGACACGGAAAGCCCCGTCGCGACGAAGGCCGCCATCAGGCCCGTCGCGACGGTGGTCTTGCCGCTGCCGGACGACGGCGCGGCGATCACGAGACGTGCTACCACTCGATGCCCCGCTGCCCCTTCTGACCGGCGTCCATCGGGTGCTTCACCTTCGACATGTCGGTCACCAGATCGGCGAAGTCGACGAGCTCCGCCGGAGCGTTGCGGCCGGTGATGACCACATGCTGGCTGCCGGGCCGGTTCCGCAGTACGTCGATCACCTCGGCCGTGTCCACCCACCCCCAGTGCATGGGATACGCGAACTCGTCCAGCACATACAGCTGGTACGTCTGGGCCGCCAGGTCGCGCTTGACCTGCTCCCAGCCCTCGCGCGCCGCCTCCTCGTTGTTGAGCTGCCTGTCGCGCTGGACCCACGACCAGCCCTCGCCCATCTTGTGCCAGGCGACCGGGCCGCCCTCGCCGGAGGCGCCGAGGACCTTCAGCGCGTTCTCCTCGCCGACCTTCCACTTCGCGGACTTCACGAACTGGAAAACCCCGATCGGCCACCCCTGGTTCCAGGCGCGCAGCGCGAGCCCGAACGCGGCCGTCGACTTCCCTTTGCCGATGCCCGTATGCACGACGACGAGTGGGCGGTTACGGCGCTGACGCGTCGTGAGTCCGTCGTCCGGCACGACGGCCGGCTGTCCCTGTGGCATCAGGCTGCCCTCCTTGATCCTTGTACGTCGCGGACGAGCCCGGCGATGGAATCGGCCCGCAGCTCGTCGAGTGTGACGGCCGTGCCGCCGAGATCGCCCGCGAGCGTGCCGGCAAGACCGAGGCGTACCGGCCCGGACTCGCAGTCCACGACGATCGCGGCCGTGCCCTCCGAGGCGTGCAGCCGCCCGGCCCGCGCCGCCAGCGCGACCGGATCGACCCCGCCCGTCGCGCGGCCGTCCGTCACCACGACCAGCAGTGGCCGGCGGGACGGATCGCGCAGGCGCTCCACGCGCAGTACGTCGTGCGCCCGCAACAGCCCGGCCGCCAGCGGCGTACGGCCACCCGTCGGCAGCGTCTCAAGACGCGCGGCGGCCGCGTCCACCGACGACGTCGGCGGCAGCGCCACCTCCGCGTCCTTCCCGCGGAAGGTGATCAGGCCGACCTTGTCGCGCCGCTGGTAGGCGTCGAGCAGCAGTGACAGCACCGCGCCCTTGACCGCGCTCATCCGCTGCCTGGCCGCCATCGACCCCGATGCGTCGACGACGAACAGCACGAGGTTCCCCTCGCGCCCCTCCCGGGTCGCCTGCCGCAGATCGTCACGCCGCACCACCAGGCCGCGGCCGCTGCGCCCGCGCGCCCGCTGGTGCGGGGCCGCGGCCTGCACGGTCGCCGCCAAGTGCAGCTTGGTGAGCGCCCCTCGGGGCCGCCGCGCCCCCGTCGTCCGGCCGTGCTCGGTCCGCGCACGGGACCTGCGCCCCGTCGCGCCCTCGCCCAGGCCGGGCACGCTCAGCACCTTCGTACGGAACGGCTCCGCGGCCCGTACGGCCTGCTGCTCACCGCCGCCCGCGACCTGCGGCTCCCCGCCGTCGGCCTCATGCGGCTGCGCGGGCGTGTCAGCCTGCTCAGCGTCGCCCTGCCCCGCATCGCCCTGCGGCGGTGTGCCGGGACCGTCCTGAGGCGGGCGGCCACCGCCGCCCGGACCGTCGGGATCCGGATCGTCCTCCTCGCCGCCGAACTCCTCCAGCGTGTCGTCGAGCTTGTCCTCGTCCAGACCGGGCGCGTCGAAGGGATTGCGCCGCCGCCGGTGCGGGAGTGCCAGCAGAGCGGCCTGCCGCACGTCCTCGGCGAGTACGTCGCTGCGCCCCGCCCACGCGGCCAGCGCCGTCGCGGTCCGTGCCATCACGATGTCCGCGCGCATGCCGTCCACCTCGAAGGCCGCGCAGGTCGCGGCGATCTGCCGCAACGCGCCGTCCCCCAGCCGGATGTCGGGCAGCAGCGCCCGCGCGGCCACGATCCGCGCCCGCAGGGCCGCCTCGTCGTCCGCCCAGCGAGCGGCGAATCCGGCCGGATCGTCGTCGTAGGCGAGCCGCCGCCGCACCACCTCCACCCGCTGGTCGGGCTCGCGCGACGCCGCCACCTCGACGGTGAGCCCGAATCGGTCCAGCAACTGCGGCCGCAGCTCGCCCTCTTCGGGGTTCATCGTCCCCACGAGCAGAAAACGGGCGGCGTGCCGCACCGAGACGCCTTCACGCTCGACGTACGAGGCGCCCATGGCGGCCGCGTCCAGCAGCAGGTCGACCAGATGGTCATGCAGCAGGTTGACCTCGTCGACGTAGAGAATCCCGCGGTGCGCGTCCGCGAGCAGCCCCGGCTCGAAGGCTTTGACGCCCTCGGCCAGCGCCCGCTCGATGTCGAGGGCCCCGACGAGCCGGTCCTCGGACGCCCCGACGGGCAGCTCAACCATCCGTGCGGCCCGCGCCACACCGCCACCGGCCTCGTGCGGACCGTCGGGGCACGCGGGGTCGGGCGCCGCGGGGTCGCAGGAGAACCGGCACCCGGCGACGACCGGCACCTCGGGCAGGAGGGCGGAAAGGGCCCGTACGGCGGTGGACTTGGCGGTGCCCTTCTCGCCGCGGACGAGCACACCACCCACGGCGGGCGAGACCGCGTTCAGCAGCAACCCGAGCCGCAGGTCGTCCATGCCGACGATCGCGGTGAAGGGGTATGGGGTGCTCATGCGGGCTCCTCGATCGTGTTCAGGCGGGGAGATTGCCCCACCCCGCCCTTTCCCGTAACCAGGGGGCTTCGTCCCCTGGACCCCCAGTCCTCAATCTCCCCCAGACTTCGTCCGGGGGGACCCCCAACGGGCCCCGTTGGAACCCCGCCGGCGTTTGAGGCGCGGGGCCCGGGGCGGAGCCCCGAATCAAGCCTCGCCGGCGTTTGAGGCGTGGGGGTCCCCCTACGCCCGCAGGGCGTAGGGGGAGGGTGTGGGGCGGAGCCCCAGCAGCTGGCAGGCCTCCTCACTCGTCCCCCTCCAAGTCGCCCTCGAGCTCCAGGTACGTCTGCCGAAGCCGCTCCAGCGTCTCCCCGTCCGGCTCCGCCCAAAGCCCCCGCTCCGCCGCCTCCAGCAGCCGCTCCGTAATCCCCCGCAGCGCCCAAGGGTTGGACTTCTGCATGAACTCCCGGTTCTCCGGGTCGAAGACGTACTCCGCCGACAACTTCTCGTACATCCAGTCGTCGACGACACCCGCCGTCGCGTCGTACCCGAACAGGTAGTCCACCGTCGCGGCCATCTCGAACGCGCCCTTGTACCCGTGCCGCCGCATCGCCGCCATCCACCGCGGATTGACCACCCGCGCCCGGAACACCCGGTGCGTCTCCTCGCCCAGCGTGCGCGTCTTCACCTGGTCCGGCACCGCGGAGTCACCCACATACGCCTCGGGCGACTCACCCGTCAGATGCCGCACCATGGCGACCATCCCGCCGTGGTACTGGAAGTAGTCGTCCGCGTCGACCAGATCGTGCTCCCGCGTGTCGACGTTCTTCGCGGCGACCGCGATCCGCCGGAACGCCGTCTCCATGTCCCCGCGCGCCGCCCGCCCTTCGAGCCCGCGCCCGTACGCATAGCCGCCCCATACCGCGTACACCTCGGCGAGGTCGGCGTCCGAGCGCCAGTTCCGGGCGTCGATCAGCGGCAGCAGCCCGGCTCCGTACGCCCCCGGCTTCGAGCCGAAGATCCGCGCCGTGGCCCGCCGCCGGTCGCCGTGCGCGGCCGTGTCCTCGTCCGCGTGCGCCCGTACGTAGTTGGCCTCGGCCGGTTCGTCCAGCTCCGCCACCGCCCGTACGGCGTCGTCGATGAGCCCCACCACATGCGGGAAGGCGTCCCGGAAGAAGCCCGAGATCCGCACCGTCACATCGATGCGCGGCCGTCCCAGCTCCTGCGCGGGCACGATCTCGAAGCCCGTCACCCGCCGCGACGCGTCGTCCCAGACCGGCCGGCAGCCCAGCAGCGCCAGGATCTCGGCGATGTCGTCGCCCTGTGTGCGCATCGCCGACGTGCCCCACACCGTCAGTCCCACCGACTTCGGGTACGCGCCCGTGTCCGCCAGATACCGCTCCACCAGCGAGTCGGCCAGCGCCTGGCCGACCTCCCACGACAGCCGGGACGGGATCGCCTTCGGGTCGACGGAGTAGAAGTTGCGGCCGGTCGGCAGGACGTTGACCAGCCCGCGGGTCGGCGACCCGGAAGGACCGGCGGGCACATAGCCGCCGTCCAGCGCCCGCAGGATGTTGCCGATCTCGTCGGTCGTACGGGCAAGCCGCGGCACGACCTCCTCGCAGGCGAACCCCAACACGGCCACCGCGTCCGGGAGTTCGACGCCGAGCACATCCCGTACCAGCGCCGCCGCAGTCGAGACGTCCCAGCCCCGCTGCTCCATCCCCTCCGCGAGGCGGCGGCACAGCTGCTCCAGCAGATCGATCGCGTCGGCACCCGTCCGCGCGGGTCCCTCGACCAGCGAGGTCAGCTCCACCGGTACCTTCACCGCCGCGCCCGGCTCGGCGAGCAGCGCCTTCTCCTCGAGGCCGAAGTGCTCGGCGAGAGCGGCCCGCAGCCCCGGCAGGGCGTTCGCCTGGCCGCCCCACACCTGGGACGCGCGCAGCACCGCCAGTACGAGATTGACCCGGGCCTCCGCCTGTGGCCCGCCGCCCAGGATGTGCAGACCGTCCCTGATCTGGACGTCCTTGATCTCGCAGAGGTAGCCGTCGATGTGCATGACGAACTCGTCGAAGTCGCCGTCGTCCGGCTGCTCGTCGACATGCAGGTCGTGGTGGAGCTCGGCGGCCTTCACGAGCGTCCAGATCTGCGCCCGTACGGCCGGGGCCTTCGTCGGATCGAGATCGCTGACGAGCGCGTACTCGTCGAGCAGCTGCTCCAGCTTTGCCAGATCGCCGTAGGTGTCCGCGCGAGCCATCGGCGGCACCAGATGGTCCACGACCGTGGCGTGGCCGCGCCGCTTGGCCTGGGTGCCCTCGCCGGGGTCGTTGACGATGAACGGGTAGACGAGCGGCAGTTCGCCGAGCACCGCGTCCGGACCGCAGCCCGCCGACAGGCCGAGCCCCTTGCCGGGCAGCCACTCCATCGTGCCGTGCTTGCCCATGTGGACGACCGCGTCGGCGCCGAAGGAATGGTCGAGCCACCGGTACGCCGCCAGGTAGTGGTGCGAGGGCGGCATGTCGGGGTCGTGGTAGATCGCGATCGGGTTCTCGCCGAAGCCGCGCGGCGGCTGGATCATCACGACGACATTCCCGAACTGGAGGGAGGCGAGGACGATCTCGTCGCCGTCGACGTAGAGCGAGCCGGGGGGCTCGCCCCAGTGCTCCAGCATGCTGTCGCGCAGCTCCGGGTCCAGCTTGTCGAACCAGGCGCGGTAGTCGGCGAGCGGCACGCGCGCGGGGGCTGCTGCCAGTTGCTCCTCGGTCAGCCACTCCACATCGTGGCCGCCGGCGTTGATGAGCCGGTGAATCAGCTCGTCGCCGTTGTCCGGATGCCCTTCGACGGCGTATCCGGCGTCGCGCAGGGCGTCCAGGACCCGCACCGCGGAGGCGGGCGTGTCGAGACCGACGGCATTGCCCACCCGCGAGTGCTTCGTCGGATAGGCGGTGAAGACGAGCGCGAGCTTCTTCTCCGCGTTCGGCTTGTGCTTCAACTTCGCGTGGCGTACGGCGATTCCGGCGACGCGCCCGGCCCGCTCGGGGTCGGCGACGTACACCGGCACATCGTCGGGGCCCTGCTCCTTGAACGAGAACGGGACCGTGATCAGCCGCCCGTCGAACTCGGGGATCGCCACCTGCATCGCCGCGTCCATCGGGGACAGCGCCGCGTCCGACGCCTCCCAGGCGGCCCGCGACGAGGTCAGGCAGAGCCCCTGGAGGACGGGCACGTTCAGCTCGGCGAGCGCCCCGACGTCCCAGGCCTCGTCGTCCCCGCCGGCGCTCGCGTCACTGGCGCGTGTACCGCCTGCGGCCAGCACGGTGGCGACCAGAGCGTCGGTCTTGCCGAGCAGCTCGTACAGCTGCGGGTCGGCGCCGCGCAGTGAACCGCAGTACACGGGAAGGGCGTTGGCGCCCCGCGCCTCGATCCGGTCGCAGAGGGTATCGACGAAGGCGGTGTTCCCGGAGAGGTGGTGGGCCCGGTAGAAGAGCACGCCGACACTCGGCCGCCCCTCGATGTACGCGCGCGTGCCGTGCACGCCCCACTCGGGCATCTTCTGCGGCTCCGCGAAGCCCTGGCCGGTCAGCAGAACGGTGTCGGAGAGGAACCGGGCCAGCTCCACCAGGTTGCCGGGGCCGCCCTCGACGAGATAGCGCAGCGCCTCGGCGACCACACCGGCGGGCACCGACGACTCGGCCATCAACTCCGCGTCGGGGGCGGCCTCGCCGCCCAGCAGCACGGTCGGGACGCCGGACGCGCGCAGCGCGGCGAGCCCGTCCTCCCAGGCCCGCTTGCCGCCGAGCAGCCGTACGACCGCGACGGACGCGCCCTCGACGAGCGCGGGCAGCTCCTGGGCAACATCGATACGGGTCGGATTGCCGATCCGGTACGGCGCGCCGGAGGCCCGGGCCGCCAGCAGATCCGTGTCGGCGGTGGACAGCAACAGCACGGTGCTCATACGGGCGCTCCAAGTGTTCCGGGTGCTCCGGGTGGAATGAAGGGAAGTCCTGACGGTGCGCCCGACTCGATGAGCCGCAGCAGCGCATCCGTATCCGCGTGTTCCTCGATCAGATCGCCGAGCCGGTCCAGCTGCTCCTCGCGCAGCGCGCCGAAACTGGTGTCCGGGGCGGGCACGAAGCGCCGTCCCGCGGCCGCGGCCACCTCGCGCAGGAAGGCGCGCCGGAAGCCGTCGCTCTCCAGCGACCCGTGCCAGTGCGTGCCCCACACGGAGCCGACCCGGCAGCCGTCCAAGAAGGCTCTGCCCCCGAGTACTTCGGCGACGCCGTGGTGGATCTCGTAACCCTCTACGGCTTCGCCGAGCGCCTCACCGACGGGCCTGGCCAGCGTCTTTTCGACGGCGAACCGGATGCGTACGGGCAGCAGGCCGAGGCCTGGGACATGGCCCGCCCGCGACTCGACCTCGTCGTCGATGTGCTCGCCGAGCAGCTGGAATCCGCCGCAGATGCCCAGTACGGGCCTGCCCTCGGCGGCCCGCCGCTTCAGCGCGTCCGCGAGCCCCCGCTCGCGCAGCCACTCCAGGGCGCGCACAGTCCCACGCGTGCCCGGCACGACCGCCAGGTCGGCGTCGACGAGCTCCTCGGCCCGGTCCACGAACCGCACGACGACGCCCGGTTCGGCGGCCAGCGCGTCCACGTCCGTGAAGTTCGACATCAGCGGTACGGCGCACACGGCGACGCGCAGCACGTCCTCGCCGACAGGAGGCGCTACCACCGACTCCCGTACCGCGCCGCGCAGGGAGACGCTCCCCCAGCCTCCGGCCGGGGGGACCCCCATCCCGTCCTCCTCGTCGATGCCGAGGCCGTGCGCGAAGGGCAGCACTCCGTACGTGTGCCGTCCGGTCAGCCCGTGCAGCATCTCCAGGCCAGGCTCGAGCAGCGACACATCGCCCCGGAACTTATTGACCAAGTACCCCGCGACCAGCGCCTGGTCCTCGGCGCTCAGCAGCGCCGTCGTACCGAAGAAGGAGGCGAAGACGCCACCGCGGTCGATGTCTCCGACGACCAGCACCGGGAGCCGTGCGGCCCGTGCGATGCCCATGTTCACGATGTCCGTACGCCGCAGATTGATCTCGGCCGGACTGCCCGCCCCCTCGCAGATCACGGCTTCATACGTGCCCCGCAGCTCTTCCAGGCACTCCACGACCGTACTCAGCAGGGCTTCCTGCCGCCCGCCGTGGTAGCCGCGGGCACTCAGCTCGCCCACCGGCTTGCCCATCAGTACGACCTGGCTGGAGCGGTCGCTGCCCGGCTTGAGCAGCACCGGGTTCATCAGGGCGCTCGGCTCCACGCGCGCGGCCTGCGCCTGCATGGCCTGCGCCCGCCCGATCTCCGCGCCCTCGCGCGTCACGAACGAATTGAGCGACATGTTCTGCCCCTTGAAGGGCGCGACCTTCACTCCCTGCCGTACGAGCCACCGGCAGATCCCGGCCGTGACGACGCTCTTGCCCGCGTCGGAGGTGGTCCCGGCGACCAGCAGCCCCCCGGCCTTCCGTCTGCTCATCCCCGCCCCTTTCCGGCGTGCCGCACACGCAGCGCGTGCCCCGCCACGCGGCCCGTGGCGCAGGCCGCCAGTGTCAGCCAGCCGACGCGGCGCGACAGCCGCACGGCACGTTCGATGTCGCCGAACTGCACCGGGCGGCCGGTGCCGTTGAGTACGGGACGGTGCTCGACGCGTCCGCCGTACGAGAGGGTTCCGCCCAGCCGTACGCCGAGCGCCCCCGCGAACGCCGCCTCCACCGGGCCCGCGTTCGGACTCGGATGCTTCTTCGCGTCGTCCCGCCACGCCCGTACGGCTCCGCGCGGGTCCTGGCCGGCGAGCACCGCCAGACCCGCGGTGAGGCGGGCGCCCGGCCAGCACGCCACGTCGTCGAGGCGCGCCGAGGCCCAGCCGAACCGCCCGTATCTGGGCGACTTGTGGCCGACCATCGCGTCCAGCGTGTTGACCGCCCGGAAACCCACCAGACCCGGCACACCCGCGAGCGCTCCCCAGACCAGCGCGCCCACCACCGCGTCGGAGGTGTTCTCGGCGACGGATTCCACGACGGCGCGGGCGATCTGCTGCTCGTTCAGGCTCTGCGGGTCTCGCCCGCACAGATGCGGCAGCCGCTCCCGGGCCACCTCCACGTCCCCGGCGGCGAGCGCGCCGCCGACGGCCCGCGCCTCACGGCCCAGCGATGTGCCGCCGACGACGGCCCAGGTGGCGGCGGCGGTCAGCGCGACGGACGAGGCGGAGCGGCCCCGTACCCCGCGGGCGAGGAGCGCGGCGGCAGCCGCGGCGCCCCCGGCGCACACGGCGGTGTGCAGCGCGCCCCAGCCACGGTGGTCGCGCCACAGAACGCGCTCGACGGCGCCCGCGGCCCGTCCGAACGCGGCGACCGGATGCCCCCGGCGAGGGTCGCCGAGCAGCAGGTCGCCGACCAGGCCGGCGGTGGCGCCGTAGGCGAAAGTGCGGTCGGCACGCATGGGTTCAGGCCGACGTTTCGCCTGGAATGGCCCTCGTACCCACAGCAGGAACTGAACCGCAGCCGCGCATGGCGATATGTCCTCACTCAGGGTGTCCGCGCCCTGGTTCGACGTGATCGGCGGTGAGAGTTCCTGGCTTCCGGGGGAGTGCTCCCCCGGTGACAGTGGCGGGACCGCGCCGGATTCGCACCGGCTTCCTCTTCTGTCGCCGTAGATGGCCTCGGCAGTCCACCACGTGCGAGAACGCCCGTCAACTCGCCCTTGACCTGCGGTGGGACAGTGTGCCGAGCCCCACATCTACGGCACGGGAAAAGGCCGGGCCGGGTCACCCGAAGGGGTGCCCGGCCCGACCTTGTGCTGAGTGAGCCGCCGTCAGACGACGATCAGATAGATCCCGTACGCCACGGCCGCCGCGCAGAGCGCGAAGCAGGCGTATGCGCCCGTGCGCGCCAGGACCGCGGAGCCGCCGCGTCCTCCGGCCGCCGACTCCTGCTTGGTCAGGCCCACGACGCCCAGGGTGAACAGGCCCACCAGGGCGACGGTGGCGACGAGGCTCACGCCGAAGACGGAGCCGAGTGCTGCCCAGTCGATTTTCATGCTGATCTGTCCTTACACCGTGGCCGGCTGCGTCGTCGGCTCGGAGTCGGCCGCGTGGGGCTGAGCCGGGATGGTCGTCTTGAGGTCCTGCGCGGGCGTGCCGGCCGGCGGCGGGCTGACGGCCGCGATGGCGGCGGTCACAACACCGGCGGGCTCGGCGTCGCCGTCCACGTCGTTGACATTGGTGTGGTCGACCACCTGGCGGCGGGAGACGAGCCAGATGGCGACGCAGGCGCCGATCAGGAAGGCCGCGACGGCCGCGACACCCCAGTCGCCCTGCTTGGTCACGAACTCCGAGCCCGCGGCGACCAGACCGGCGGCCGGCAGGGTCAGGCCCCAGGCGACGAACATCCGGGTGGCGGTGGACCAGCGGACCACGCCGCCCTTGCGGCCGAGACCCGCGCCCATCACGGCGCCGGAGCAGGAGTGCGTGGTCGACAGCGAGAAGCCGAGGTTGGAGGAGGCGAGGATGACGCTGGCCGCGCTGGTCTGGGCGGCGAAGCCCTGCTGCGGCTGGAGGTCGGTCAGGCCCTTGCCCATGGTGCGGATGATGCGCCAGCCGCCGAGGTAGGTGCCCAGCGCGATCGCGAGACCGGCGGCGAGGATGACCCACATCGGAGGGTTGGAGCCGGGGGAGAGCACGCCGCCGGCGATGAGCGCCAGCGTGATGATGCCCATGGTCTTCTGCGCGTCGTTGGTGCCGTGGGCCAGGGAGACCAGGCCCGCCGAGGTGATCTGGCCGGCGCGGTAGCCCTTCGCGGTGGCCTTCTCGTCGGCGTTCTTGCCGATTCTGTACGTCAGCCGGGAGGCCAGGAACGCCGCGATGCCGGCGACCAGCGGGGCGGCGATCGCGGGGATCAGAACCTTGGTGACGACGGTGCCGCCGTTGACTCCGCCGACGCCGACCGAGGCGATGGTGGCGCCGATCAGTCCGCCCATGAGGGCGTGCGAAGAGCTGGAGGGCAGGCCGATCAGCCAGGTCATCAGGTTCCACAGGATGGCGCCGACGAGCGCCGCGAATATGACCTCTGGTGTGATGCCGTCCTCGGTGACGATGCCGCTGGAGATCGTCTTGGCGACCTCCACGGACAGGAACGCGCCGACGAGGTTGAGCACGGCGGACATGGCCACCGCCGTCTTGGGTTTCAGAGCGCCGGTCGAGATGGTCGTCGCCATCGCGTTGGCGGTGTCGTGGAAACCGTTCGTGAAATCGAACACGAGCGCTGTCACGATCACAATCGCGAGCAGCAAGGTGATGTGTTCCATTTACCCAGGCAATCGTTTGACGTCAGTGGCCCGGCGAACGTAGTTAACCTGAGTGAACGGAAGATGAACTGGGACGGGCGTTGCGGTGTCCTCAAGTGAGGATTCGTGACTCCGCTTGTCGGACGGCTTTGTGCCGGCTCGGTGACAGTAAGGGGGGAGTGCGGTACCGACGCCGCGCGGAAGCGAAAAACGGCCCTTTGCGGCGGTTTGCGTGATCTCCGTCACCCGCCTGCCCCTGCGGCGCCGCGGCCCCGCCTGACAGGATCGCCCGCATGACCGATCAGGTGCGGCAGGACGCGATCGAACGGGCGTGGGAAGACCTCGTGGCCACGGCCCGCAGGACGGCGGCGGAAGGCCTGGTGGTGGGCACATCGGGCAATGTCTCGGCGCGGGTCGGCGGACTCGTCCTGGTCACCCCGAGCGGAGTCCCCTACGACCGGCTCACCCCCGCGGACGCAGTCGCCGTCGATCTCGACGGCAACCAGCTCCTCGGCGAGCTCGCGCCCACCAGCGAGCTGCCGCTCCACCTGGAGGTCTACCGCAACACGAACGCCGGTGCCGTGGTCCACACCCACGCCGTGCACGCGACCGCCGTCTCCACCCTCGTCCCCGAGCTCCCGCCCATCCACTACATGGCCGCGGCCCTCGGCGGCACAGTCCGTGTCGCGCGGTACGCCCTGTACGGAACGGACGAGCTGGCCGCGAACATGCTCCACGCCCTGCGCGAGCGCACCGCCTGCCTCCTGCAGAACCACGGCACCGTCGCCTACGGCGACTCCCTCGACCAGGCATACGACCGCACCGCCCAGCTGGAGTGGATGTGCCGCCTCTGGCTGGCCGCGGCATCGCTGCCCGGACACACGCCCAGCCTGCTCTCCGGCTCCCAGCTGCGCGAGGCCGCGGAGAAGCTCCAGGGGTACGGCCAGCCCGGCTGACACCATCTGCGACCGCCGTCCACTGGCAGCGAGGCGTGCTGATGCCGACACTGGAACGGTGCGCCCGGCTACAGCGACGGCAGCGGCCGTCACCACCCTGATAGGTCTCGGCGCGGCCGCGATCGCGGCCGGCCGCTACGCAAGCGACGCCGTGCTCAAAGCGCGGCCAGGGCAGCCGCTGCCCGGCGAGCCCCGGCCGACCGTGCACGCCACGGCCGACGGTCAGGTGACCCTGACCCGCAGCCTCGCCACACAGCGCCCCGGCACGTACGCACTCCACGGCAAGGACGTCCACGCGGTCGTCGGCCCCGTACTCAACGGGGTGTCGCACCCCGTCGACACCGTAGTACGCCGCCTGGAGCGGGTCAGCCGCGGCAGCCTGGAGCCCGGCAGCCGGGTGCGGCTCACCCCGCAGGTGCACAGCGGCGACCCGTGGAGCGCGCTCGGCCTCGCTCACCGCGATGTCGACATCCCCGGCGAACTCGGCACGCTGCCCGCCTGGTTCGTGCCGGGCCCGCGGGAGACGTGGGTGATCACCGTGCACGGCCTGGGCGCCACCCGGGAACACCCGCTGAACCTCCTGCCGTTCCTGCACGCCCAGCGGTTCCCCGTCCTCGACATCGCCTACCGAGGGGACCAGGGCGCCCCCAGGCCCCCCGACGGGCTCGGGCACCTCGGCGACTCCGAGTGGCGCGACCTGGACGCGGCCATCCGCTTCGCGGTGCGCCACGGCGCCGAGCACATCGTCCTGCACGGCTGGTCCACCGGCGCGTCGATGGCCCTGCACGCCGCCGCCAACTCCGCGCTGCGCGACCGGATCAGCGGGCTCGTCCTGGACTCCCCGGTACTCGACTGGGAGGCCACCCTGCGCAATCTGGCCGCCCACCGGACCCCCGCGGCCCTGCTGCCGCTCGCCGTCAGGGCGGCGCAGGGCAGGACCGGACTGCACGGCGACCGGCTGCTCAACGCCTCGGACCCGAAGTCCCTGCGCGTGCCGACACTCATCTTCCACGGCCCGGACGACACGCTCGCCCCCTGGCAGCGGTCGCGCGAACTGGCCGCCCGCCGCCCCGAACTGATCAGCCTGCACACGGTCCAGCACGCCCCGCACGCCGCCATGTGGAACGCCGACCCGGCACGCTACGAAGAAGCCCTCCGCCGCTTCCTCACCCCGTTGATGTAGCCCTGACGAGGTCCTGACACAGTCCTGACGAGGTCCTGACGCGTCCTGACGGCGTCCGGCGCAGCCCTGGCGAGACGGCCGCGCAGCACGGCCGACCAGGTTCCGTTTGGGCTTTCGGGCCGTCAGCGGGAAGACTGCTCCCCGTGACGTCCCGAAAGCCTGATGAGCAATTGGCGCGCAACTCCAGACTCCGTCTTGTCCGCCCGCAATCGCTGGCCACCGCACGGCGGGCCGTGACGACCCGGCGCACCCGGACGGCCCCCCGGCCTCCCGAGGGCACTCCCGCCCCCTCGGAGCTGGCCCGCCAGGCGAGGGCGGTCCTCGCCGACGCCGTACGGATCGCCCGCTGGGCGGCCGTCGAGCGGGACGCCAGCACCACCCAGCTCACCGAGCGGGCACAGCAACGGGCAGCCACCGCACTGGAGTTGACCCCGCTCCAGGTGCGCGCGGGCTGGGACCGGGCCCGCCTCGCCGGCCTGGTCGAGCTGCACGGCGACACCGCACGCCCGGGCTGGCGGCTGCGCGCCTGGGACCGCGACGACATGGCCGTACTGCGCGGCTGGGTCGCCCTCTTCGACGCCTGGTCGCTGGTCCACCCAGCCCCCGACGACGTCGCCCCCACTGCGGTCGCCGAGGTCGTCGAGGCCGTGCCCCAGGTGCTCTCCCTCCTTCAGCTCTCGGCCGGGCCCGTGCTCGTACCGCTCCTGCTGGACCTGTTGCAGCAGCGCGTCGCGGAACTGCGCGAGGAGCGCTGCGAAGTGCCCTACGGCCCGCAGTCCGACCTGCCGGAGGCCGGGCAGGACATCCCTGTCTCCGCGCTTCTCGACTGGGCCCTTCAGGGCCTGTCCGCCGTCGGCGCCCTGACTCTCGACAAGGGCCGGTCCGCCACCCTCACCCCCCTCGGCAACTGGGCGGTCTGGGTCAAGCTCGAGCAGATCTGCGTCGCCGCCCAGAGCCCCGCGGGCAACATCGAGCAGTCAGCCGAGGACATGCTGCGCGGCTGCGCCCGCCTCACCCCGGGCCCGGCCCGCGCCGAGTACCGCGCCTGGCTCGCCGCCCGCACCGTCTCCAGCGCGGTCACCGAACTCCTCGCCGTCGCCCGAGGCGAGGACGCCCTGCTGCGCGGGCTCGCCTTCGAGGCGCTGCGCGTCGTCGGCGCCCCCGCGGAGGCCGAGGTCCGCGCGGCCGCCGACGAGCCCTCGCTGCGCCCCTACGTCCTGCTCTGGCTCGCCGAGTACGAAGGCGCGGACCCCGAGGACGCCGCCGACGTCCTCACCCGCGAGGAAGCGACCTGGCTCTGGGTGGACACCGCGGCGGCCGTCGCCGACCACGGGGAGCCCCAGCTGCTGCTGCGTCATCTCGACTCCGCGGTGCAGGGCACGGTCCCGGCGCTGCTCGAAGAGGTCCGTGCCGGGGGCCACCCCCGCACCGTCCAGGTCCTGGTCGCCCTGGCGGCCGCGCACCCGGACCCGGCTCTGGCCAAGGCCGTACGCCGGGCGGCGTTCCAGGTGCACACCGGAGACGCCTAGCCCAGCGACCGGTCCCGCGACGGCGAGCCGGCTTTCCTCAATCCCCGGACGGGCTTGATCCCAAGCCCGTCCGGGGATTGAGGAAAACGCGCGGGCCGCGAGGGAGGCTAAGACCCCTGTGCCCCTGGTGTGTACGTGCCGAAGCTCCACACATTGCCCTCGATGTCGCGCGCCATATAGTCGCGCGCGCCGTAGTCCTGGTCGGTCGGCGGCATCATGATGTCCGCCCCGCGCTCCACCGCCCTGCCGTGGTGTGCGTCGACATCGTCGACATGGACGAACACCCCCACCGGACCGGCGTCCTTCATCAGCTTGTCGAACTCGCTGCCGGTGCCCTTGCTGCCCAGCATCACCATGCCGTTGCCGAAAGTCAGCTCGGCGTGCACGACCGCGCCCGCCTCGTCCTCGTACACCGCGTGCTCGGCGAAGCCGAAGGCCTCGGTGAGTTGTTTGATCGCAGCCTTCGCGTCCGCGTACAGCAGCGTCGGACAGATGCTTGGAGACTCCGACATCTCGATCACTCCTTCATGCTCGACGGTGGAATGTGATCTGCGTCTCAGTCTCGCAGCCGCCACTGACACTCAGCGGAAGGCGTTGCACCGGGCCACGCCGGGACCGAGCCCGGATGCAGCCGGGAAACGCGGCGCAAAACCACTTGCACGGCCCGGCTAGACTGGCCGGTATGGCAATTCTCCTTGCGCATTAGACGGCGTCGAAGCTCCTACGCCCGTCCCTTCCGCCGTCCATACCGCCCTGGAGTCTTTCCGTGATCACCACTTCCGGCGTCGAGCTGCGCGCCGGCGCCCGCGTCCTCATCGAGTCCGCTTCCTTCCGTATCGCCAAAGGCGACCGCATCGGGCTGGTAGGCCGCAATGGAGCGGGCAAGACCACCCTCACCAAGTGCCTTGCGGGCGAAGGCATCCCCGCCGCCGGCACCATCACCCGCTCCGGCGAGGTCGGCTACCTCCCGCAGGACCCGCGCACCGGCGACCTCGACATACTCGCCCGCGACCGGATCCTCTCCGCCCGCGACCTCGACTCCGTACTGAAGAAGATGCGCGAGAACGAGGACCGGATGGCGAACGGCAAGGGCGCCACCCGCGAGAAGGCGATGAAGAAGTACGAGCGCCTGGAGACGGAGTTCCTCACCAAGGGCGGTTACGCCGCCGAGGCCGAGGCCGCCACCATCGCCGCCGCGCTCGGCCTGCCCGACCGGGTACTCGGCCAGCCGCTGCATACGCTCTCCGGCGGTCAGCGCCGGCGCGTCGAGCTCGCCCGCATCCTGTTCTCGGACGCCGACACCCTGCTCCTCGACGAGCCGACCAACCACCTCGACGCCGACTCGATCGTCTGGCTGCGCGACTACCTCAGGACCTACCGCGGCGGCTTCATCGTCATCTCCCACGACGTCGATCTCGTCGAGACGGTCGTCAACAAGGTCTTCTACCTCGACGCCAACCGCTCCACGATCGACATCTACAACATGGGCTGGAAGCTCTACCAGCAGCAGCGCGAGGCCGACGAGAAGCGCCGCAAGCGCGAGCGGCAGAACGCCGAGAAGAAGGCCGCCGCCCTCAACTCGCAGGCCGACAAGATGCGGGCCAAGGCCACCAAGACCGTGGCCGCGCAGAACATGGCCAAGCGGGCCGAGCGGCTGCTCGCCGGTCTCGAAGAGGTCCGGGCCTCCGACAAGGTCGCCAAGCTCCGCTTCCCGGAGCCCGCGCCCTGCGGCAAGACCCCGCTGACCGCGGAGGGCCTGTCCAAGTCGTACGGCTCACTCGAGATCTTCACCGATGTGGACCTCGCCATCGACAAGGGATCCCGGGTCGTCATCCTCGGCCTCAACGGAGCGGGCAAGACGACCCTGCTGCGGCTGCTCGCCGGAGTGGAGAAGCCGGACACCGGGGCGGTCACCCCGGGCCACGGCCTCAAGCTCGGCTACTACGCCCAGGAGCACGAGACCCTCGACCCGGACCGCACGGTCCTGGAGAACATGCGCTCCTCCGCGCCCGACCTCGATCTCGTCCAGGTGCGCAAGACGCTCGGCTCGTTCCTGTTCTCCGGCGACGACGTCGACAAGCCGGCCGGGGTCCTCTCCGGCGGTGAGAAGACCCGCCTCGCACTGGCCACGCTGGTCGTCTCGTCCGCGAACGTCCTGCTTCTCGACGAGCCCACCAACAACCTCGACCCGGCCAGCCGTGAGGAGATCCTCGGCGCGCTGCGCACCTACAAGGGCGCGGTCATCCTCGTCACGCACGACGAGGGGGCGGTCGAGGCGCTCGAGCCGGAGCGCATCATCCTGCTGCCGGACGGGGTCGAGGACCTGTGGGGCGCGGACTACGCGGACCTGGTGGCGCTCGCCTGACCCGGCTCGTTCCGGGCTTTCCGGTCCGGTCCTGCGCTGATCCACTCGGTATGGATCATTCGGCCTACGGGTGATCCATCATCTGAGTGAGTGCGTCTCGTACCACGGCGTGGCAGCGAGCGGATCCTCTCCGTCCGGTGTCGCGCCGCGCCTGTCTCCCCGGCGCGTCGCTGACCTGCTACTTCTGTCGGGATCCCGCTCGGACATGCGCGCACTAGCGCCCGGAATGAGAAATTCCGGTCGTGGCGGCCGGCTGGTTCACGGCAAAGCTTGTCGCACGGACCTTGCCGAATGGGTGGCCAGGAAGCCCTCGAGGGGTGATCATGAGAGTCCAGAGCGCACTTCCCATGAGGAGGCACGGGTGGCCGAGACTCTGAAGAAGGGCAGCCGGGTTACCGGCGCCGCGCGCGACAAGCTCGCGGCAGACCTGAAGAAGAAGTACGACTCCGGTGCGAGCATCCGGGCGTTGGCCGAAGAGACCGGCCGCTCCTACGGATTCGTCCACCGGATGCTCAGCGAGTCCGGAGTCACGCTGCGGGGACGCGGCGGAGCGACGCGAGGCAAGAAGGCCGCTACGGCCTGACGGCCGGGCTCCTTCGGTCCACCGGTTTTCACGGTGGCCACCCGGCCGGTCGCTCGCTCGGCCGGGTGGTTACTGTGCAGTCACTTATTTTCGTCTGTACTGACTGCACCCGAACCGGAGGCGCCCCATGACTTCGCTCGACTCTGTGCTCGACAAGGACGGCGTACGGCTCACCGTCGAGGACGCGGTTGCCACGGTAACCCTGACCAACCCGGACAAGCGCAACGCCCAATCTCCCGCTCTGTGGCGGGCGTTGGCGCAGGCGGGTCGGTCGCTGCCGGGCAATGTGCGGGTCGTGGTGCTGCGCGGCGAGGGCAAGTCCTTCTCCGCCGGTCTCGACCGGCGGGCGTTCACGCCCGAGGGCTTCGACGGCGAGCCGTCCTTCCTCGACCTCGCACGCGGCTCCGACGAGGAGCTCGACGCGGTCATCGCCGAGTACCAGGAAGCGTTCACCTGGTGGCGCCGCAGTGACATCGTCACGATCGCGGCCGTCCAAGGTCATGCGATCGGTGCCGGATTCCAGCTCGCCCTCGCCTGCGACCTCCGGGTCGTCGCGCAGGACGTGCAGTTCGCCATGCGCGAGACCAGCCTCGGGCTCGTCCCCGACCTCACCGGCACGTACCCGCTGGTGTCACTCGTCGGCTACGCCCGCGCGCTGGAGATCTGCGCGACGGGCCGCTTCGTGCACGCCGAGGAGGCCGAGCGCACCGGCCTCGCCAACCTCGTCGTGCCCGCGGACGAACTCGACAGTGCGGTCCGGGACTTGGCGGGCGCGCTGCTCGCGGCTCCGCGGGACGCGGTCATCGAGACGAAGGCGCTGCTGCAGGGTGCGGGCGAGCGTTCGTACGAGGAGCAGCGCACCGCGGAGCGGGCGGCGCAGGCGCGCCGGCTGCGCGATCTCGCGGGCATCGGGGACTGAATCCCTGCCGTCTGCCCCGCTCCCCCCGCTTCCCCCTTCAGACCGAGACCGAGCTGACCAGTACAGCCACCGGGCGGCCGTCCGCGAGCGCCGTCGTCACCGCCTCGCGGACCGCCCGGACCACATCCAGGGGGCGGTGGCCGCTCGCTGTCGCCACCTCGATGCGTACATGGTCGGGCGCGTGGTGCACCGCCGTGCCCAGGGTGGCCGTCAGATGCGCGACTCCCGGGACCCGGGACGCCGCGGCGCCCGCCTGGTCCGTCGGGGCGGCGGCCCGTACCTCGGTTGGGAGAGCGGGGGCGAGGGATTCCGGGGCGGCATCCAGCAGCTCGGTCACCCGTAGATCCACCTCCGCGACCTCCAGATCCAGCAGCCCCACCGCGGCCGTGAACAGCGCGGTGCGCAGCGCGGCCGCGGTCACGGGCAGCGGGTCCCGCGCCACGGCCGCGAAATCCGCCTCGATCCGCAGCGGCCCCGGCGGCAGCGCGCTCGGCGGGGCAGGCACGGCGGGAGCAGCCGCCGCGCCGGGATCCACCAGCGCCAGCCTGAGCCGGCCGGGAGCCACCCCCGGTACCTCGGCCGCCGCCCGCCGCAGCACCGCCTCGGCCGCCCGCTCGGCCAGCCAGGCCCCGTCCGCCGCTCCGCCCAGCGGAAGCAGCCTGCCGAGCCCCAGCCGTCGCCTTACCGCATCAGCAGTGGTCATTACTCCAGCCTGCCGCATCCACGGCGCGAGACCGGGCAAGCGCACTTAGTGTGGGCAGCGGAGTCCCCACACCGGAAGGGAGTCACCCACCCGGAAAGGGAGCCCCCCACCGCCCGGAAAGGACGCACGGCCATGACCGACCCCGCTCAGCGAAACCGTCCCGAGAACCCGGTCGGCGAGCCGTCCGGCTCCGGCGAGACGCCCAGGAGGACCTCAGTGACCAAGCGCGGGGGTGGCGATCCCGCGTCCCGTGGCCGTACCACCATCGCCGACGGCGTGGTCGAGAAGATCGCCGGGCTCGCCGCCCGCGATGTGCTCGGCGTCCACGCGATGGGCAGCGGCCTCTCCCGCACCTTCGGCGCGGTCCGCGACCGGGTGCCCGGCAGCAGCAAGTCCACTGCCGCCCGCGGGGTGAAGGCCGAGGTCGGTGAGGTGCAGACGGCCCTCGACCTGGAGATCGTCATCGATTACGGCGTCTCCATCGCCGATGTCGCCCGCGCGGTTCGCGAGAACGTCATCTCCGCGGTGGAACGTATGACAGGACTCGAAGTCGTCGAGGTCAATATCGCGGTCAGCGATGTGAAGCTGCCCGATGAAGAAGAGGACGAGCCGGAGCCGCGTCTCCAGTAGAGGAGCCCACGATGAGCATGGCGGTGGTCGGCATGTTGGCCGGCATGGCGCTCGCCTTCGCCGGATACTTCGGCGGATTCGGTGCCTTTCTGCTGGTCGCCGCATTGGGGGCGGTCGGCTTCGTGGCGGGCCGGATCCTCGACGGCGACATCGAACTCGGCGACTTCTTCCACGGTCGCGATCGCGGCGACCGGCGGCGGTGACACGCCGTGGCCGCGGGGGGTACCCCCACCGGAGACAGGGGGAGCGTCGCAGCCGCCGAGCGCGGAGCCACCGCGATCGCCGACCGGGTGGTGGCGAAGATCGCCGCGCAGGCGGCGCGGGAGGCGCTCGACCGCGTGCCGGAGGGCGGCGTGCCGCCCCGTGCCACGGTCACGGTGCACCATGACACCGCCCGGGTGCGGGTCAGCCTGGAGCTCGACTACCCCTCCGACATCGGCGGTCAGTGCGGTGCCGTGCGTCACCGAGTCGCCGAGCGGGTAAAGGCGTTGGCGGGGATGGATGTGCCCGAGGTGGCCGTGCAGGTCGAACGGCTGCACTCGGTGCACTCGCGCAGGGCGGCACAGGGGAGGATCCGATGAGCGAGCCCGTACGGCCCGTACTCGATCTGGACCAGTCGGCGTCGGCCGCGGCGTACGAGCCGCCTGCGGCGTCGGGCGACGGCGACGGCGGCAAGGCCGGGCGCTTCTGGTCCGCGCGCCGGGTGCCGGCCGGGCTGCTGGCCCTGGTGGTACTCGGCGGCGCGGGGCTGCTGCTGTACGACATCGCGGCGGTACGGGCCGACCGCCCCGCCATGCAGTGGCGCCGCGCTCTCGCGGGCGACCTCGCGACGTGGCGGGTGGACGATCTGGGGGTTCTGGTGGCCGCGGTGACCGCGATGGCCGTCGGCGTCTGCCTGATCGTCATCGCCGTCACGCCCGGACTGCGGGCGCTGCTGCCGATGCGCCGCGACATCGCGTCCGTACGAGCGGGGCTCGACCGGGAGGCCGCGGCGCTCGTGCTGCGGGACCGGGCGATGGAGGTGTCCGGGGTGCAGTCCGCGCGCGTACGGATGGGGCGTACGAAAGTCTCGGCGCGGGCGCTGTCCCACTTCCGCGAACTCGACGACGTACGCGCGGACCTGGACGCAGCGCTGGGCGCCGGTATCAGGGAACTCGGCCTGGCCAAGCCGCCCGCCCTGACCGTGCACGTCAGCCGGCCGCCGGCGAAGAAGGGGTGAGGCCGGATGCTTCGGGTGATCAATCGCGTACTGCTCGGCCTCGCCGGGCTGGTGCTGCTGTGCGTGGGCGGTGCGGTGCTCGCCGCGGGGGCGGGGTGGCCGGTGCCGTCCTGGTGGCCGTGGGACGGGCCGAGCGATGTGCTGCTGAGCGAGGCGGACCGCGACCGCTGGCGCGACGAGGGCTGGTGGTGGCCCGCGGTCATCGCGGGGCTCACGGTGGTGGTGCTTCTGGCGCTGTGGTGGCTGATCGCCCAACTCCGGCGCCCCCGGCTGGCGGAGGTCCTCGTCGACAGCGGCGACGGCGAGGGCGCGCTGCTGCGGGGCCGTGCGCTGGAGGGCGTGCTGGAGGGCGAGGCGGAATCCCTGGACGGCGTGTCCCGTGTGCATGTGACGCTGACGGGCCGCCGGAGCGAGCCCGAGGCACAGGTGAGCCTGCTCCTTGAGCCGTACGCGTCGCCGGGTGAGACGCTGACGCGTCTCACGGAGGAGGCGGTGGGTCACGCGCGAGACTCGGCGGGCCTGGCGGTGCTGCCGGCGGAGGTCCGCCTGCGGGCGGCGAAGCACCGGGCGCAGAGGGTGAGTTGAGGGTGGCGCGGGGCTCCGGCCCGGACCCCTGGAGGTGAAGTGTGGGGGTGCGTGGCACCAGCCACACCCCTCGGGCCGAGCGGCAGCTCCGCGCCGAGGGGACGCGCGGAGTGGGACGCACCCGGCGGTGAGAGGTCGGTCTACCGCCCTGCCCGCATTCGCGGGCGGGAGTAATCGGGGAGCGCGGGGCTTCGCCCACCGGGCCACGCCCGGGGTATGGGAGGTCAGCGCCCGCGCCCGCACTCGTGGACCGGAGTGATCGGGCGGGTGGGTGGGACGCACGCCCCCGCGCGTAGCGCGGGGGCTCCGCCCACCGGGCCGCGCCCGGCGGCGAGAGGTCGGCGCACCGCGTCGAACCCGCACCCCGCACCCGGCGGGGCGAGGTCAGCGCTCCGCCCGGCCCCCGCGCCCGGCGGTGAACCCGCACCCCCCGCGCCGCGTCAGAAACCGTGTCGCGCGCCGCCGTCCACCGGGAGCATCACGCCCGTCAAGTACGACGCCGCCGGTGACAGCAGGAACGCCGCCGCGTTGCCGAACTCCTCCGGCGCTCCGTAGCGCCGCAGCGGGATGCGGGACTCGTTCGCCGTGCGGGCCGCGTCCGCGTCGCCCGAGAGCGCGTCCAGTTCGCGCACGCGGTCCGTGTCGATGCGGGCCGGGAGCAGGCCCACGACCCGGATGCCCTGCGGGCCCAGCTCGTCCGAGAGGGACTTCGCGAAGCCGGCCAGGCCCGGACGCAGGCCGTTGGAGATCGTCAGGCCCGGGATCGGCTCGTGGACCGAGCCGGACAGGACGAAGCCAATGACACCACCCTCGCCGAGCGCCGCGGCCGCCGTGCGGGCCAGCCGTACCGCGCCCAGGAACACCGTCTCGAACGCGGCCAGCCACTGCTCGTCCGTGTTGTCGGCGGCGAACCCCGGCGGCGGGCCGCCCACGCTGATCAGAATGCCGTCGAAGCGGCCGAAGTGCGCCCGCGCCGCGGCGACAAGGCGCTCCGCCCCCGCCGGGTCGCCGTTGTCCGAGGCGATGCCCATCGCGTTCGGGCCGAGTTCGGCGGCGGCGTCCGCGACGGACTTCGCGTCGCGGCCGGTGATGACGACCTTCGCGCCGTCCGCGACCAGCGCCCGCGCACTGGCGTTGCCCAGCCCCCGCGACGCACCCGTGACGACGTAGACGCGGTCCTTCAGTCCAAGATCCATGTCCCTATCCTGCCGTCTCCTCCTGGGACAGCGCGAGGGCCGAGTTCGCCAGCGCGATATGGCTGAACGCCTGCGGGAAGTTCCCGAGCTGGCAACGGGCCACCGGGTCGTACTCCTCGGCGAGCAGCCCGACGTCGTTGCGCAGCAGGAGCAGCCGCTCGAAGAGCTCCCGCGCCTCCTTCACCTGCCCCGTCATCCGCAGCGCGTCCACCAGCCAGAACGAGCAGGCCAGAAATGCTCCTTCACCTCCGGGCAGCCCGTCGACCGCCTTGCCCTCGGTGCTGTAGCGGCGTACGAGAGCGCCGTTGGCCCCCAGCTCGTCCCGTACCGCGTCCACCGTCCCGATCACCCGCGGATCGTCCGGCGGCAGAAATCCGACCCTCGGAATGAGCAGCGCCGCCGCGTCGAGTTCGTCGGAGCCGTAGGACTGCATGAACGCGTTCCGCTGCGGGTCGTACCCCTTCTCGCAGACCTCCTGGTGCACCTCGTCCCGCATCGCCCGCCACCGGTCCGCGTCGCCGCGTATCGAGGGATTCGCCTCCAGGGTGCGCACGGCACGGTCCGCCGCCACCCACGCCATCACTTTGGAGTGCACGAAGTGGCGGCGGGGGCTCCGCACTTCCCACAGGCCCTCGTCCGGCTCGCGCCACTTGGACTCCAGGAAGCCGAGCAGGCTGAGCTGCAGATTCCAGGCGTGCTTCTCCGAAGCCAGACCCGCCTCCCGCGCCACAAAGAGGGAGTCGATGACCTCTCCGTACACATCGAGTTGCAGCTGCTCCACGGCCTGATTGCCGATGCGGACCGGTATGGAGCCCGCGTAGCCTCTCAGCCACGGCAGCTCGGTCTCGGGCAGCCGGCGCTCGCCCGCCACCCCGTACATGATCTGCAGGTCCGCGGGGTCGCCGGCCACCGCGCGCAGCAGCCAGTCACGCCAGGCCTTCGCCTCGTCCAGATAGCCGGCCGTCAGCAGTGCGCCGAGCGTGAGAGTGGAGTCGCGCAGCCAGCAGTAGCGGTAGTCCCAGTTCCGTACGCCGCCGAGCTCTTCCGGCAGAGAGGTGGTGGGGGCGGCGACGATCCCGCCGGTCGGCGCGTAGGTGAGCGCCTTGAGGGTGATCAGCGAGCGGATGATCGCCTCGCGGTACGGGCCCTCGCTCGCGCAGTCCGAGGACCACGCGGCCCAGTCCCCAAGGCTGTTCTCCAGCGCTTCGTGGGGGTCGATGAGCTCCGGCCGCGGCATGTGCGAGGGATACCAGGTCAGGACGAACGCGACCTTCTCGCCCGGGCCGACCGTGAACGACGAGCGGGTGCTGAACTGCTGACCCCACGTCTTGACGTTCGGTTCGCTGCGCAGCCATACGGAGTCGGGGCCGGCGACCGCCACGCGGTGGCCGTCCGCGCGCCGCATCCACGGAACGATGGAGCCGTAGTCGAAGCGAATCCGCAGGACGGCGCTCATCTCGACCGTGCCGCTGACGCCCTCCACGATCCGCATGACATCGGGGGTCGTGTCGCGCTGTGGCATGAAGTCGATGACCTTGACCGTGCCGGTGCGCGTCTCCCACACCGTCTCCAGGACGAGCGAGTCGCCGATGTAACGGCGGCTGGTGCAAAGGCCCGCGTCCTTCGGGGCGATCCGCCAGTGGCCGTTGTCCTCGTCGCCGACCAGCGCGGCGAAGCAGGCCGCCGAGTCGAAGCGGGGCAGGCACAGCCAGTCGATGGAGCCGTCCTTGCCGACAAGCGCGGCGGACTGCAGATCGCCGATGAGGGCGTAGTCCTCGATACGTAACGTCACGCTGTGGCGTGTGCCCGCCGGGCGCGGGGGTTAAGCAGCCGTGTCCCCTGCCACTGGCGGCTGTCAGACCGTCGCGGGGGCGGGCTCCGGGGCGTCCTGCGCCGCCGCGGCCTCGCGGTCGCGCTTCTCACGCCGTACGAGAATCACCCAGCCGACGGGTACCGCGGCCGTGAAGAGCCACCACTGGACGGCGTACGCCATGTGCGCGCCGATGGAGTCGTGGTCGGGGTCCGGGATCAGTTCGGGGCTGCTGCCGGCGGGCTCGGGCGCGGACTGCTCCAGATAGCCGCCGAGCACGGTCCGGCCCAGCGCCTTGGCCTGTTGCGCGCTGCTGATCAGCATGACCTGGCGGGGCGGCAGACCGGCCAGGTCCTTGATGCCGCTGGCCTTCGTCGTCTCGTCGGCCTTGAGCCGGCCGGTGACGGTCACGGTGCCCTTGGGGGCGGGCGGCACGGAGGGGAAGGCTCGCTGGTCGGCGGCGGCCGGGATCCAGCCGCGGTTGATCAGGACCGCCCGGCCGTCGGCCAGGATCAGCGGGGTCAGTACATGGAAGCCGACCCGGTCGTCGGCGGAGGTGCGGCGGCGTACGACGACTTCGTGCGAGGTGTCGTAGGTGCCGGTGGCGGTGACCTGCCGCCAGTAGTCGGCGCGCGGGACGGTGTGCCCGGGGGAGGTGAGCTCGGTCACGGGGACGGGCTTCGCCTCAAGGTTTTCGGCGATCAGGGTGTTCTGCGCGACCCGGTGCTGATGGCGGTGGAACTGCCAGAAGCCCAGCTCGATCATCGTGGGGATGAGCACGAGACCGATGAGGGTGAGGATCACCCACTGGCGGGACAACAGGAAGCGGTACACGGCTTCGACCGTACCTGCCGCGGCCTGCGGCCCGGACGCGGGGTCCACGTCCGGGTGCCCGGTCACACCTTGTCGACGATGCCCGCCCTCCCCTCCGCGCGGGCGCAGTGCCCGCCGCAGTACCAGTGGCCATCGACCTCGACGCCCTGACCGATGATCTGGACCCGGCAGTGCTCACAGATGGGCGCCATGCGGTGAATGGCGCAGGAGAAGCAGTCGAAGACGTGCACCGCGCCCTGCGCGTGCACCTCGAAGGACATCCCGTAGTCGTTTCCGCATACCTCGCAACGTGCCATGCGCCACAGGGTGGGACGCGAGGCCGCCGCTCGGCGAGCGGGCGGCGGGCGAGTCGCGCCGGGTTCACTCCGATGCGGGTGCGGGTGCGGGTGCGGGTACTGGCGCTGGTGCCGGTGCGGATGATGCCGGTGCCACGTCACGCAACAGCTGCGTGAAGGCGGCCTCGTCGACGACCGGCGTGCCGTACGACTTCGCCTTGAGCGTCTTCGAGGTCGACGCCTCCGGATCGTTGGTCACCAGCAGACTGGTCAGCCGGGACACGCTGGTCGCGATGTGCAGCCCCGCCTCGATCGCCCGGTCCTCCAGCAGCTCCCGGTCGACGGAGGTGTCGCCGGAGAACGCCACCCGCATCCCCTGCGTCAGCGGCCCGCCCACCTCGTACCGCCCGGGGTTGGGGTAGGGGCAGGCCGGGCGCTTGCGCGAGGGCCGCCAGCTGCTCTGTCCGTACGAAGCCTGGTAGCCGATCCGCGGGGTCGCGGGGGAGTCCGACCACTCGGTGAGGGGACGGCACTCGAGCAGCGGCAGCCGCACCCCGTCGCGGGCCGCGCTGTGCAGACTCGGCCGGAACGCCTCGGCCAGCACCCGCGCATCGTCCAGCGCGTGGTGCGCCCGCTGCTGCACGACCCCGAAGTGCGCGGCGAGCGACTCCAGCTTGTGGTTGGGCAGCGGCAGCCGCAGCTCCTTGGAGAGCGCGATGGTGCACAGCCGCTGCCGGGTGGGCGCGGTGCGCTGCGTCCGCGCGTACTCCCGGGCGATCATCGACCAGTCGAACATGGCGTTGTGCGCGACGAGGACCCGGCCGTCCAGCCGCTCGGCGAACTCACCGGCGATCTCGCCGAACAGCGGCGCGCCCTCCAGCACATCGCTCGTCAGACCATGGATCCACACCGGACCCGGATCCCGCTCCGGGTTGACGAGGGTGTACCAGTGGTCCTCGACATTGCCCTGGGCGTCGAGGCGGTACACGGCAGCGGAGATTATCCGGTCCTCGCGAGCGAGTCCGGTGGTCTCCACGTCGACGACCGCGTACCCCTGGGGATACGCGGCCGGCCACGCCGTTGCTGCGGTTGTACGGTCGTCGAGCATGGTCACAGAGAATACGGGCCCGCACTGACAACTCCGGATCGGCCCGGTCGCCGCGCGGCCCGCCGGAGCCGGATGTCACGGCTTCAGCAACGCGTTCACCAACGCCCGTACGGACGAGGTGAAAAGCCTCTCCGGATCGGCCGGCCGGGCCAGCGCCCGTGCCAGGGCCGGGTCGTGTTCCGCCGTCCTCGCGTCCCACAGCTCGCCCTCGCCCGGCGACTGGACCGGTGAGCGTTCGCGGTTGCGCTCGACGAGTACGAAGCCGACGACCTGGAACTGCACCGCCCGCACCGCTTCGGCGGCGCGCGCCCCGCGCAGCCCCGCGGCGTGCACCTCGTGGACGAGCGCCTGTTGCGCGGGCAGGAACATCCGTTCCGTGAGCCCCCGTTCGTGGACCATCGCGATCAGATGGGGCCGCTCGCGCAGCTCGCGGCGGAGCCTGCGGGCGACCGAGACGACGCGCTGGGCGGGCGTGCGGCCGACGGGCCGGATCGCGCCCATCTCCTGGACCGTGCGCTCGACCAGTGCGTCCAGCAGCGACTCGCGATTGCCGACATGCCAGTAGATCGAGGTGACCGCCGTGCCGAGCTCGGCGGCGAGCCCCCGCATCGTCAGGGCCTGCGGGCCGTGCTGCTTGACGAGGGCGGCCGCCGCGTCGAGGACCTCGTCGCGGGTCAGGGCGGTGCGTGGCATGGTGCCCCCAATTCTCGGGCGCGCAGGGCTCTTTACCCTTCATCCGCAGCGGTGTAACTGTGTTATAGCCCCCCGGAATGGAACATCCCACGCGTACGGTACGGCGCGCGCACCGAGGCGGAGATCGCCGCGGCCCGCGCATCCAGTTCCAAGCTCCCCGACATCTGGTCCACCAGCGTGGTGGCGGTGTGGGAGAGCGACCCGGACGCGGTGGCGGCCAAACTGCCGCCGCCGCTCAAGCCCACCGGGCGGCCCCTCGTACGGGCCACCCACGAGCGCGCGCTGAACGGAGGACGTGAGGTGTTCGGCGAGCCGAAGAAGCTGGGCGAGATCACGGTCGAGCGCGACGGCCTGGTCGTACGGGCCGTGCTCGCCCGGCACGGCATCACCTTCGTCGAGGTGCGGGGCACGGTGGACGGACCGCTTCCGCTGCCCGAGCCCGCCGAAAAGCTCGACATCTACTTCAAGTTCCTGCCCGCGGTCGACGGCCGGGGCTTCGACGCCGACCCCGTACTCGTCCACTGCACCCGCAACGAGAAGATCCGCAGGCTGGAGAGGCTCACCGGCGATGTGGTGCTGCGCGAGTCCGTGTACGACCCCGTCGCGGACCTCCCCGTACGCCGCGTCGTCGAACTCACCATCGGCGAGAAGACCTCCGACCAGAAGGGGCGGGTCGCGGAACGCGTCGGGCCTGCCGGAGCTGTACTCGCGGACGTACGACCCGATCTGGGCGGTCGGCGACGAGCTGGGCGTACCGGTCAACCACCACGGCGGTTCGGCGTCGCCGCCGCTCGGCGAAGAACCGGCCGCCCGCGCGGTGTTCATGGTGGAGACCACCTGGTTCTCGCACCGGGCCCTGTGGCATCTGATCTTCGGCGGGGCCTTCCGCCGCCACCCGGACCTGAAGCTGGTCCTCACCGAGCAGGGCTCGGGCTGGATCCCGGGCGTGCTCGACATGCTGGACTACTACCACGGGCGGCTGGTCGCGGCGGCTTCGCGAGCCTCCAGGGCGGAGTCCAAGTTCGGTGCCGGGCTTGCCGCTTCGATGGGCAAGGGCCCGAGCGAGGTCTGGCGCGACAACTGCTTCGTCGGCGCGAGCTTCATGTGTCCGCACGAGGTGCCGCTGCGCCACCGGATCGGCCTGGACAAGATCATGTGGGGCAGCGACTATCCGCACGACGAAGGCACCACCCCGTACTCCCGCGAAGGCCTTCGCATCGCCTACGCGGGTCTGCCGAGGGACGAGGTCGCGGCGATGGCCGGCGGCAACGCCGCCCGCGTCTACGGCTTCGACCTCGGTCTCCTCGACGCGATCGCGGCCGAGGTGGGCCCGACGGTCGAGGAGATCGCCGAGCCGCTGGCCGAGATCCCGGCGGACGCGACGAGCCCCGCGTTCGCCCGGGGCGGGGTGCGCGTGTGGTGAGCCCGGGGGCGGGTCGTTGCGGGTGTGGTGAACCCCGGGGTGAGACCCTCCCCGGGTGACTGACGCATCCCGGGGCGCACCCCACGACGAAGCTCACGGCGAGGCCCTCGGCGTGCGCCTCAACTGGCTCCGCGCCGCGGTCCTCGGCGCCAACGACGGCATCGTCTCCACCGCGGGCCTCGTCGTCGGCGTCGCGGGCGCCACCGGCTCGCGCGCCACTCTGCTCACGGCGGGTCTCGCCGGACTGCTGGCCGGCTCGATGTCCATGGCGGCCGGTGAGTACGTCTCCGTATCCACCCAGCGCGACTCCGAGAAGGCGGCACTGGCAGTGGAGCGGCGCGAGCTGCGCGAACAGCCGGAGGAGGAACTTCAGGAGCTGACCGGCATGTTGGCGGACCGCGGCCTCTCGCCGGAGGTGGCCCGCGAGGCCGCCGTCCAGCTCACCGAACGCGACGCCCTGCGCGCCCACGCGCGCATGGAGCTCGGCATCAACCCGGACGAGCTGGCCAACCCGTGGCACGCGGCGGGCGCGAGCTTCCTGGCGTTCACGGTGGGGGCGCTGCTCCCGCTGCTGGCGATCGTTCTGCCGCCCTCGTCCCTGCGCCTGCCGGTCACGGTCCTCTCGGTGCTCGCGGCCCTGTGCCTGACGGGCTGGTGGAGCGCGCGCCTGGGCGCGGCGGCGGTGGGACCGGCGGTGCTTCGCAACGTCGGCGGGGGAGCGCTGGCGATGGCCGTGACGTACGGCGCGGGGTCGCTGCTCGGCGCGGTGGGGGTCTGAGGGCCGGACAGTCCGACGGCCGAGTTGGCAGAAGTCACCAATAGCAGCTGACAAGTCGTCTCGCATACTTGTGGGTAACAACGTCTAGCCGTGGTCCGGCCTCCGCCTCTACGGTGCTCGCATGCCGAACCTGCCCGATGTCGTGCTGTGGTCGATACCCGCCTTTGTGCTGCTCACCGTCCTGGAGATAGTGAGCTACCGGTTCCGTCCGGACGAGGACGCCGCCGGCTACGAGACGAAGGACGCCGCCACCAGCATCGGGATGGGGCTCGGCAGTCTCGTCTTCGACGTCCTGTGGAAGATCCCCATCGTCGCGATCTACACCGCGGTCTACGAACTCACCCCCGCCCGCGTCCCCGTCCTGTGGTGGACCGTCCTGCTGATGCTGCTCGCGCAGGACTTCTTCTACTACTGGTCCCACCGCGGCCACCACGTCATCCGGATCCTGTGGGCCTGCCATGTCGTCCATCACTCCAGCCGGAAGTTCAATCTCTCCACCGCGCTGCGTCAGCCCTGGACGAGTCTGACCGTCTGGCCGTTCTATCTGCCACTCATCGCCTGCGGCGTGCATCCGGCCGCGCTCGCCTTCTGTTCGTCCGCCAACCTCGTCTACCAGTTCTGGGTGCACACCGAGCGGATCGACAAGCTGCCGCGGCCCTTCGAGTACGTACTGAACACGCCCTCCCACCACCGGGTGCACCATGCGTCACAAGGCGGCTATCTGGACCGGAACTTCGGCGGGATCCTGATCGTGTGGGACCGGCTCTTCGGGTCCTTCGCGCCGGAGACAGAGCGGCCCGTCTTCGGGCTCACCAAGAACATCGAGACGTACAACCCGCTGCGGGTGGCCACGCACGAGTACGCGGCGATCGCCCGGGACGTACGGGCGGCCCGCACCTGGCGCGAGCGGGCCGGACGGGTCTTCCGCGGACCCGGCTGGCAGCCGGCCGTCCAGACGGCCGCTGCCGAGCCGGAGCGGGTCGCGTGAGCCGGGGCAGCTCCGCCTCGCGGGAGCGGCTCGGCCGAATACTCCTCGTCACGTTCTTCCTCGCCGTCGGCTGCGACCTCGCCTCGCTCGCCCTCGGCATCGACGCCGGGCACACCGCCGCCAAGCCCCTGCTCATGCCGCTGCTCACGGCGTACGCCGCCACCCGCGGCGCACCCCGCCTGCTCCTCGCCGCGCTCCTCTTCGGCTGGGGCGGCGATGTCTTCCTGCTCTCCGGCGCGGACTGGGCCTTCCTCGTCGGGATGGGGTCCTTCGCCGCGGGACACGTCTGCTATCTGCTGCTGTTCCGGCATACGCGCACCTCACCGCTGTTCGCGGGCGCATACGGCATCGCTCTCGTCGGCGCCGTCGCGCTCCTGTGGCCCGACCTCCCCGCCGATCTGCGCATCCCGGTAGCCGGGTACTCCGTGCTGCTCACCGCCATGGCCTACCGGTCGAGCGGGCTCGGCCTCGTCGCGGGCGCGGGCGGGGCGCTGTTCCTGCTCTCCGACATGCTCATCGCCACCGGTGTCGCCGAATGGCCGCAGCTGCCCGTACCCGACTTCTGGATCATGCTCACCTACTGCGCCGCGCAGCTGCTGCTGGCCACCGGCGTGCTCGCCCGGAGCACGCAGGCGTACCGTGAGAGGCGAATCTCCGTCTGATCAGCAAGGACCTCATCCATGCGCGCCACCGTCATCCACGCCCCGCACGACATCCGCGTGGAGGAGGTGCCCGATCCGGCGATCCAGCAGCCCACCGATGCGGTGCTGCGTGTCCTGCGCGCCTGCATCTGCGGCAGCGACCTGTGGGCGTACCGCGGGGAGTCGGCCCGGCAGCCGGGGCAGCGCATCGGGCACGAGTTCCTCGGCGTGGTCGAGGAGGCGGGGTCCGCTGTCACCGGCTTCCGGACCGGTGACCTGGTCGTCGCGCCGTTCGTCTGGTCCGACGGCAGCTGTGAGTACTGCGCGCAGGGCCTGCAGACGTCCTGCCCGCAGGGCGGCTTCTGGGGGTCGGTCGGCTCCGACGGCGGCCAGGGCGAGGCCGTACGCGTGCCCTTCGCCGACGGCACCCTCGTCAAGCTCCCCGCCGACGCCGCATCCGACGAACGGCTGCTGACCGCGCTCCTCGCGCTCTCCGACGTGATGGGCACCGGACACCACGCCGCCGTCGGCGCCGGGGTCACGGCCGGCTCGACCGTCGCGGTCGTCGGCGACGGAGCCGTCGGACTGTGCGGGGTGCTGGCCGCCAAGCGGCTCGGCGCCGAACGGATCATCGCGCTCGGCCGCCACGAGGTGCGTACCGACATCGCCCGTACTTTCGGCGCCACCGACGTCGTCGCCGAGCGCGGCGACGCGGCCGTGGCCGCGGTCCGCGAGCTGACCGGCGGGCAGGGCGCGCACGCCGTGATCGAGGCCGTCGGCACCGAGCAGTCGATGCGTACGGCCGTCGGGATCACCCGCGACGGCGGCGCGATCGGCTATGTCGGCGTGCCGCACGGCAGCGGAACCGGCCTCGACCTGAGCGTGATGTTCGACCGGAACATCGCCCTGCGCGGCGGCGTCGCGCCCGTACGCGCGTACATCCCCGAGCTGCTCCCCGACGTTCTGGACGGCACGATCGACCCGTCGCCCGTCTTCGACCTGTCGGTCGGCCTCGACGGCGTCCCGGCCGGCTACAAGGCGATGGACGAGCGCACCGCGCTGAAGGTCCTCATCACGCCGTAACGCGATCAAGCCGTAACGCGATCACGCCATAACGAGGCCGACGCGGCGCAGCCCTCACGCGACCGTACTCAGCGCCACTGGGGCGCGTCCGTGCCCCAAATGCCGGGCGGGCGCGCCCAGTTGGCCGGGCCGCCCGCGAAGGAGACCGGCGGCAGGGCGTGCCGCAGCCGCCCCACCGGACTGTCCGTCTCGGTGAGCCAGGGCCCGGGGTCGTACGCCGCTTCCTCGGGCTTACCTCTCTCAAGGCCGTTCACCAGCCAGGCCGCCGTCTGGGAGAGGGCGAGCCGCACCAGCCTGGCCCCGCTCTCGTCGTGCTGGTCGGTGAGGGCGCGCAGGACGCCGGCCGCCAGCAGATACCCGGTGCCGTGGTCCAGGGCCTGCGCGGGCAGCGCGCCGGGCTGTCCCTGATCGCCCTCGATCGCGGCGATGCCCGTGGCCACCTGCACCAGGCTGTCGAAGCCGCGCCGCTCGCGCCAGGGCCCGTACCGTCCCCAGGCGGAGAGCTGGGCGACGACCAGCCCGGGCCGGCGGACGGCCAGCGCCTCGGGCGTCAGCCCCGGGAAGCGGTCCAGGGCGCCGGGGCGGTAGCCCAGCACCACCACATCGGCGCTCTCCAGCAGGCCCTCGAAGGTCCGCCGGTCGCCGCCCCGGTCACCGCGGTCGCCGAGATCGAGCCGCGTCGAGCGCTTCCCCATGCCGGTGTCGTTGTGCGCCTCCTGGCTCTCCGGCAGTTGGGGAGCATCGACGCGCAGCACATCCGCGCCGAGCAGCGCGAGCGTGCGGGTGGCGACCGGCCCGGCGAGCACGCGGGTGAGGTCGAGGACCCGCAGCCCGGCGGCCGGCAGAGTCACGTCTCCGGTCAACTCGGGGAGCCGGCGCGGTGGTTGCTCGCCAAAGTCGTAGAGCGACGTGCGTGTCAGCAGCGGCGCGGCGGCAGCCGGCGCCCCCTGCTCGTGTGCCGCCCACTCCTCGGGCGTACGGGCGGCGACCGCAAGACCGCCCGCCGCGTACACCGTCTCCTCGACCTCCGCGGCTCCGCGCCGGCCGATCACGTCCGCGACGGCTTCCACGCCGGCGTCGGCCGGCAGCCCGAGGGCGGCCGGCAACCTGGCGCGGTGGTGCGGGTAGTTGGCGTGCGTACGGACCCACCCGTCGGCCGCCTGCCAGAAGCGGGACAGGGGAGCGAAGGTCGTCGGCGCCTCGCCGTCGACCCGTACCAGCCGGTCGCTGAGGAACGCCGCGGTCACCGCTCCGTCGTCGACGCGGACGGACGGGACGGGGCCGCCGGTGCGGCGGGCGGCGAGTTCGGCCGCGGCCAGTGCGCAGACCGCCACGGTGGAGCGTGCCAGCTCCATGACGGGCAGTTCGGCGGGCAGTCCGCCCGTGCCTTCGTACCGGACGCGGTCGAGGAGAGCGGGATCGCCGCCGAGCGCCGCCCAGGCCTGGGCCGTACCACTGAGTGCTGCCTGAACCATGCAGCCACTATGGCACTCGGTGCCATGCAGAGGGGGGCCGGACGCGGAACCCCGCGCCCGGCCCCGGGTCAAGCACTTCTACCGGCGAACCGCGTCCAGCGCGTCCGCGACGCCCGTCCCGTAGAAGGCGTTGTCGCGCTTGCCGCCCTCGCACACCGCGTCGACCGTGCCGTCGCCGTTGATGTCGTACGGGTTGGTGCACTCGGTGTCGTCGGCCTGCGCGTACAGCAGCGCCTTCACGCCCGACGCCGAAGCGTGCGGGTGCGTCGACTTGATCAGCGCGACGACGCCCGCGACATGCGGCGAGGCCATGGACGTACCGGCCTTGTAGCCGTACCCGCCGCCAGGCAGCGTGGACAGGATCCGGCCGTCGACGGCCGGCGCGTCCGGCTTCTGGAAGAGGGTCGAGTCGCCGCCCGGGGCGGAGATGTCGACCACGCCGAGGCCGTAGTTGGAGTACGACGACTTCAGGTTCTTCGCGCCCAGAGCGGAGACGGTGACGACACCGGGGATCTGGGTCGGAATGTCCAGGCACTCACGCGGGTTGATGACCCGCTCGACCGGAGTGGTGTCGTTCGGGCTCGTCGTGTCGGTGAGCTCGTCGGCGGCGAGGTCCATCCGGGAGTTGCCGGCCGCGGCGACGTTCACCGCGCCCTTGCGCTCCGCGTACCGGATGGCCCGGGCATGTGCCTCGACCAGAGCCGCCTGGTCGGCGTCGTTCTTGCAGTTGAACAGCCACGGGTCGGTGTAGTAGCTGTTGTTGGTCACATCGACGCCGTGCTCGGCCGCCCAGACGAAGCCGCAGACGACCGCCTCGGTGTAGAAGAAGCCGTCCGGCTGCGACACCTTGATGCCGGAGACCTTCACGCCCGGCGCGACGCCGGTGACGCCGATGCCGTTCTTCGCCGCGGCTATTGTGCCCGCGACATGCGTGCCGTGGTCGCTCTCGCCCGGGCCCGGACGCCAGGCGCCGTCCGCGGTGTTGGGCGCGCCGCCCACGCAGCTGACCGACGCTGCGCGGTCGAAGTTCGGCGCGAGGTCCGGGTGCGTGTCGTCGACACCCGTGTCGATGACCGCGACCGTGACCTTCTTGCTGCCCAGCGACTTCTCGTGGGCCTTGTCCGCCTTGATGGCGGGCAGGTCCCACTGCAGGGGCTCGAGCGGGTCCTGGTCCGCGTCCGCCTGGGCGGCCGCGGTCTTGGCCTCGGCGGCAGTGAGCGGACGCTCCGAATCGATCGCCGTGTCGGCCGCGGCGGTCAGCGGGGCCGTGCGAGTTACACCGGCCGACTGGACGCCCTTGACCGTACGGATCGTCTTGGCGAAGTCCGGGTTCTGCGAGTGGACGACGATGACGCCTATCTGGTCGTAGGCGATCACCACCGAGCCGCCGGCCTTGGCTATTGCCTTCTTGACCGATTTGGCGGTGCCGTGCCCGCCCTTGACGTTCACGACGTACGACAGCTTCGGGCCGTCGGTAACCACCGCGGCGGGTACTTCGTCCGCCGGAGCTGCCGAGGCGGCTCCCGCGGGGAGGAAGCCGAGCGAGGCCGTGAGCGCCAGACCGGCGGGCAGGGCAAGCACGCGCCGCCGTCTGGATCCCAGATGAGCCATGGGTTCTCCACATCATCCGTGACAAACCGGCCAGACGCACAATGCGAATGGTCGGGTACATGACCAGCGAAGCTATCGCCGATCATGGGCTGCCATCAATGAGTTGGGGAAGAAATCGGCGGAAAGGCCGGAGAAAGTCCGGCGAGTGTCCAGAAGAAAAAGGCCGATGTTGAACCGGTTCGGTGCGCTCTCCGTGCCGTTGTCAGGGGGTGGAGCAACATCAAACCGCCCCCGACTGTGAGGTCCCCTTGTCCATCCCCACCGCACCCGCGTCGCGAGGAGATTCCGTGGCTACCGATGCACTGCCGCCCCCCGGCGGTACGGACACCAGCCCCGCTCAGCCCACGACAGAGTCGTTCGTCGAGGTGCAGGAGAGTGCGGAATTCGGCGAACTGCGCCGCACCTACCGCTCCTTCGCCTTCCCCCTGACCGTCGCATTCATCGCCTGGTACCTGCTCTACGTGCTGCTGTCCAACTACGCCGGCGGCTTTATGGGCACCAAGCTCTTCGGCAACATCAATGTCGCCCTCGTCTTCGGTCTCGCCCAGTTCGCCACCACCTTCCTCATCGCCTGGCTCTATTCGCGTCATGCCGCCGCGAAGCTCGACCCGAAGGCCGAAGCGATCAAGTCCCGCATGGAGGCCGACGCATGAGCTCCGCGTACGCCGCGTATCCCACCGTCCAGCTGGCCGCCGAGGGTGCGAGCGAACACCGGCCGCTGATCATCACGCTCTTCGCGTGCTTCGTCGTCGCGACCCTGATCATCACCGTGTGGGCAGGGCGCCAGACGAAGAACGCCGCCGACTTCTATGCGGGCGGCCGCCAGTTCACCGGCTTCCAGAACGGCCTCGCGGTCTCCGGCGACTACATGTCCGCCGCGTCCTTCCTGGGCATCGCGGGCGCCATCGCCCTGTTCGGTTACGACGGCTTCCTCTACTCCATCGGCTTCCTGGTCGCCTGGCTGGTCGCGCTGCTGCTCGTGGCCGAACCGCTGCGTAATTCCGGCCGCTACACGATGGGCGACGTCCTCGCCTACCGCATGCGCCAGCGCCCGGTCCGAACTGCCGCCGGAACCTCCACCATCGTCGTGTCGATCTTCTATCTGCTGGCGCAGATGGCGGGCGCGGGCGTGCTGGTCTCGCTGCTGCTCGGCATCACCAGCGACGCCGGCAAGATCGCGATCGTCGCCCTGGTCGGCGTACTGATGATCGTGTACGTCACCATCGGCGGCATGAAGGGCACCACCTGGGTGCAGATGGTCAAGGCCGTCCTGCTCATCGCGGGCACCTTGCTCATCACCTTCCTGATCCTGCTGAAGTTCAACTTCAACCTGTCCGACCTGCTCGGCACGGCGGCCTCGAACAGTGGCAAGGGGTCGGCCTTCCTGGAGCCGGGCCTCAAGTACGGCGCCACCAGCATCTCGAAGCTGGACTTCATCTCGCTCGGTATCGCCCTGGTGCTCGGCACCGCGGGTCTGCCGCACATCCTGATCCGCTTCTACACCGTGCCCACCGCCAAGGCCGCCCGTAAGTCCGTCAACTGGGCGATCGGCATCATCGGCGCGTTCTATCTGATGACGATCGTGCTCGGCTTCGGCGCCGCGGCGCTGCTCAAGCCCGCCGACATCATCGCCTCCAACAAGGCGGGCAACACGGCGGCGCCGCTGGCGGCTCTGGAGATCGGCGGCGGCTCGGGATCCACCGGTGGCGCCATACTGCTCGCGGTGATCTCCGCGGTCGCCTTCGCCACCATCCTCGCGGTGGTCGCGGGCCTGACCCTGGCGTCCTCGTCCTCCTTCGCGCACGACATCTACGCGAACGTCATCCGCAAGGGCAACGCCACCGAGAAGGAAGAGGTCCGCGCGGCCCGCTGGGCGACGGTCGCCATCGGCGTCGTCTCCATCGGGCTCGGCGCAATGGCCCGCGATCTGAACGTCGCCGGCCTCGTCGCTCTCGCCTTCGCGGTCGCCGCGTCCGCGAACCTGCCGACGATCCTCTACAGCCTGTTCTGGAAGAGGTTCACCACGCAGGGCGCGCTGTGGTCCATCTACGGCGGTCTGACCTCGGCCGTGGTGCTGGTGCTGTTCTCGCCGGTCGTCTCCGGCAAGCCCACCTCCATGTTCAAGGAGGCGGACTTCTACTGGTTCCCGCTGGAGAACCCGGGCATCGTCTCGATCCCGCTGGGCTTCCTGCTCGGCTGGCTCGGCTCTCTCCTGTCCAAGGAGGAGCCCGACAAGGGCAAGTACGCGGAGCTCGAGGTCAAGTCCCTGACCGGCACCGGAGCCCACTGAGCAGGACCGTTGTACGAGTCAGGGGTCGCGGCCGCGTCGTAGAGTCCTACGACGCGGCCGCGCCGTACCTCGTGACAATCGGGCCCCCCCGTTGTCAGAGCTCTGACGTAGGCTCGAAGTCATCAGATCCGCGAATGGGGGAGGGGCCCACAGTGCTCATCGACACCTATGGCCGAGTGGCCACTGACCTGCGTGTTTCGCTCACGGACCGGTGCAATCTGCGGTGTACGTACTGTATGCCGGAAGAAGGTCTTCAGTGGCTCGCCAAGCCGGATCTGCTCAGTGACGACGAGATCGTCCGGCTGATTCGCATCGCCGTCACAGACCTCGGCGTCACCGAGGTCCGCTTCACCGGCGGGGAGCCGCTGCTGCGGCCCGGGCTGGTCGGGATCGTCGAGCGCTGCGCCGCTCTGCGGCCCCGCCCCAGGATGTCGCTGACCACCAACGGCATCGGGCTCAAGCGCACGGCCACCGCCCTCAAGGCCGCCGGCCTGGACCGGGTCAATGTCTCGCTGGACACCCTGCGGCCCGACGTCTTCAAGACCCTGACCCGCCGCGACCGCCACCACGACGTGCTGGACGGCCTGGAGGCCGCCCGCGCCGCGGGCCTCACCCCGGTCAAGGTCAATACGGTCCTGATGCCGGGTCTCAATGACGACGAGGCCCCCGAGCTGCTCGCCTGGGCCGTGGAGAACGACTACGAGCTGCGTTTCATCGAGCAGATGCCGCTCGACGCGCAGCACGGCTGGAAGCGCGACGGCATGATCACCGCGGGTGACATCCTCGAGTCGCTGCGTACGCGCTTCACGCTCACCGCCGAGGGCGAGGAGGAGCGCGGCTCCGCGCCCGCCGAGCGCTGGGTCGTGGACGGCGGACCGCACCGGGTCGGGGTCATCGCCTCCGTCACCCGCCCCTTCTGCCAGGCCTGCGACCGCACCAGGCTCACCGCCGACGGCCAGGTGCGCAACTGCCTGTTCGCCCGCGAGGAGACGGATCTGCGCGCGGCGCTGCGCTCGGAGGCTCCCGACGAGGAGATCGCCCGTATATGGAAGCTGGCGATGTGGGGCAAGAAGGCGGGCTCGGGCCTCGACGACCCGGCGTTCTTGCAGCCCGACCGTCCGATGTCAGCGATCGGCGGCTGAGGACTCCCACTCCGGGAGCGTCACGACATCCTTCAAGAAGCCACGCACACCCAGGAATTGGGAGAGATGCTCACGGTGCTCCTCACAGGCGAGCCAGGTCTTGCGGCGCTCCGGGGTGTGCAGTTTCGGGTTGTTCCACACGAGCACCCAGACCGCCTCGGCGCGGCAGCCCTTGGCGGAGCAGATGGGTGTTTCGTCACTCATTGATATTCATCCCAAACAAGGCGACGCCGAGCAGCCACGGGGGGAGCTGCCCGGCGTCGGTCCGTCGCTCCGACGGGGGATGCGGAGCGCGCTTCGAAGTATGTCACGGGGAACGGGGTGGAGTGCACTGGAACTTCACGATTGATCTGAGCTCTTATTGAGCTTTGCGGCCCCGTGGAATCAGCTCTGTTCCGGTCTCTGACGGTCCCGTTCGAAGCCGTCGGCTTCCGCCTCGGCTTCCGCGGTGGGTTCCGCGGTGGGTTCCGCGCCGGGGGGTGCGGGGACGGGCGCGATCATCGGCCGCGACGGGGTGGGGACGAACGTCGAGGGCAGCGAAGGGGGGTTCTCGCGGCCCGCGTTGGCGATCACCACGGCGATGTACGGGAGCACCCCACCGAGCACCAGCGCCACGATCGCCACGTGGCGTTCCACATTCCACAGGACCGCGGCGAGGATCACCGCCACGGTCCGCACCGACATCGAGATCACATAGCGACGCTGTCGGCCGCGCACATCGTCGGCGAGCCCCTGCCGGGCTCCCGTGATCCGGAAGACCTCCGTATCGCCGTGCTTCCGCATCACGTTCCACCACCTGGATTCCGCGCCGGACGCTCCCCGGTCCTGACGTGTTCCACCGTACGCCGCGGCTGCGACACCTACGAGAGTGGGTCATGGCCCGGCTGCCTGTCCCCAGCTGCGCCGTAGCGCGTATGGCGTCGCCCGACATGCGCTGTATGGCCGATCGGCTGACACTGGCGGCATCACTGCTCACGTAGAGCCGTACGAGGAGGCAGCCATGGGCTGGTTGTGGGCGATCATCGTGGGATTCGTGCTGGGCCTGATCGCAAAGGCGATCCTGCCGGGCAAGCAGCACATGCCCCTCTGGCTGACCACCATCCTGGGCATCGGCGGCGCTGTGCTCGGCAACTGGATCGCGATGGGGCTCGGGATCGCAGAGACCAGTGGCATCGACTGGGGCCGCCATCTGCTTCAGATCGCGGCGGCCGTTCTGCTCGTTTTCCTGGGCGAGATGGCGTACAACGCCGCACGGGGCAGCAGGCAGAGAGCCTGATCCAGCAACGGCGACGGCCGACCGGGCGCGATGCCCGTCCGGCCGCCGCCGTGAGGTGTGTGCGCCGGATCAGGCCGTCGTGACCTCGACCGCCGCGAGGTTCTTCTTGCCGCGGCGCAGCACGAGCCAGCGGCCGTGGAGCAGATCGTCCCGCGACGGTACGGCGTCCTCCGCGGCGACCTTGACGTTGTTCACGTAGGCGCCGCCCTCCTTGACCGTGCGGCGGGCGGCCGACTTGCTGGGGACCAGGCCGACCTCCGCGAGCAGGTCCACCACCGGGGCCAGCTCGGCTACCTGGGCGTGCGGCAGCTCGGAGAGCGCCGCACGCAGCGTCGCCTCGTCGAGCTCGGCCAGCTCGCCCTGACCGAACAGCGCCTTCGACGCGTCCACAACCGCCGCGCACTGGTCGGCGCCGTGGACCAGCGTCGTCAGCTCCTCCGCCAGCGCCCGCTGGGCCGCACGCGCCTGCGGGCGCTCCTCGGTCAGCTTCTCCAGCTCCTCGATCTCCTCGCGGGACTTGAAGCTGAAGATCCGCAGGAACTTGGAGACGTCCCGGTCGTCCGCGTTCAGCCAGAACTGGTAGAAGGCGTAGGGCGTGGTCCGCTCCGGGTCCAGCCAGACCGTGCCGGACTCCGTCTTGCCGAACTTCGTGCCGTCGGCCTTCGTGATCAGCGGGGTGGCCAGCGCGTGCACGTCGGCCTCCGGCTCGACCCGGTGGATCAGGTCTGTGCCCGCGGTGAGGTTGCCCCACTGGTCGCTGCCGCCGGTCTGCAGGACGCAGCCGTACCGCCGGTACAGCTCCAGGTAGTCCATGCCCTGCAGGATCTGGTAGCTGAACTCGGTGTAGCTGATGCCCGCGTCGGAGTTCAGCCGCCGCGCGACCGCCTCCTTCGCGATCATCTTGTTGACCCGGAAGTACTTGCCGACGTCGCGCAGGAAGTCGATCGCCGACAGACCCGACGTCCAGTCCAGGTTGTTGACCATGGTCGCGGCGTGCGGTCCTTCGAAGTCGAGGAACCGCTCGATCTGCCCGCGCAGCCGCTCCACCCAGCCCGCGACGACCTCCGGCGCGTTCAGCGTGCGCTCGGAGTTCGGCTTCGGGTCGCCGATCAGACCGGTCGCCCCGCCGACCAGACCCAGCGGGCGGTTGCCCGCCTGCTGGATCCGGCGCATGGTGAGGATCTGGACCAGATTGCCGAGGTGCAGGCTCGGCGCGGTCGGGTCGAAGCCGCAATAGAACGTGACGGGACCGTCCGCGAACGCCTTGCGCAATGCGTCCTCGTCAGTGGAGAGGGCGATCAGCCCACGCCACTGCAGTTCGTCGACGATGTCCGTCACTTCTCTCGCGTCTCCTTCGGTGTGCTTGCAGACGTATCCGAGGTTATACGCCCTGGCTGACCGAACTCATATTGAAATCCGGGACCCGGAGCGCGGGCATCGCGGCCCGGGTGAACCAGTCGCCCCACTCGCGCGGCAGCGTCTTCTCGGTGCGGCCCGCCTCGGTGGCCCTGGACAGCAGGTCGACGGGCGACTCGTTGAACCGGAAGTTGTTCACCTCGCCGACCACCTCGCCGTTCTCCACGAGGTAGACGCCGTCCCGGGTCAGGCCGGTCAGCAGCAGCGTCGCCGGATCGACCTCGCGGATGTACCAGAGGCAGGTCAGCAACAGCCCGCGGGCGGTCGCGGAGACCATCTCGTCCAGCGAGCGCTCACCGCCGCCGTCCAGGATCAGATTGTCGATCCCGGGGGCGACCGGCAGCCCGGTCAGACCGGCGCTGTGCCGGGTGGTGATCAGGTGCTCCAGCTTTCCGCCGCGTACCCAGTCCGTCGCCGACAGCGGCAGGCCGTTGTCGAAGACCGAGTGGTCGTCGCCGGACGCGTGCGCGATCACGAACGGCGCGGACTCGAGCCCCGGCTCGTTCGGGTTGCTGCGCAGGGTCAGCGGCAGCGGCGACAGCGTCTCGCCGACGCGGGTGCCGCCGCCGGGCTTGGAGAAGACCGTACGGCCCTCGGCCGCGTCCCGGGCCGTGGACGACCACATCTGGTAGATCAGCAGATCGGCCACCGCGGTGGGCGGCAGCAGCGTCTCGTACCGGCCCGCGGGCAGGTCGATCCGGCGTTCGGCCCAGCCGAGCCGCTGCGCGAGCTCCGCGTCGAGGAGCGCCGGGTCCACGTCCTTGAAGTCCCGCGTGGAGCGGCCGGCCCAGGCGGACCGTGAGCGGTCCGGGGACTTGGCGTTGAGCTCCAGCGTCCCGTTGGGCTGGTCATGGCGGAGCCGCAGCCCCGTCGACGTGCCGAGGTAGGTGGAGGTCAGCTCGTGGTTGGCGAAGCCGTACAGCTCCCGCTCACCGGCCCGGGCGCGGGCGAAGGCCTCACCCAGCGCGGGCGCGAAATCCGCGAAGACGGCGGAGGAGGTCTCGGCGGGCGGGTCGGTGAAGTCGGGGGAGGCGGGGACCCCCTCGACGAGCGGCTGAGCGTCCTCGGCGGGCCCGGCCCCGCGCGCGGCGGCCTCCGCGGCCCGTACGAGCGGCTCGAGGTCGTCGGCGGTGACGGCGGTCCGCGACACGACACCGGACGCGGTGCCCTGGGCACCGTCGACGGTCGCGATGACGGTGAGGGTGCGGCCGCGGGTGACGCCGTTCGTCGTCAGGGCGTTGCCGGCCCAGCGCAGATTGGCCGACGATTCCTCGTCGGCGATGACGACACAACCGTCGGCAGTGGACAGCTCAAGGGCACGCTCGACGATCTCGTACGGCTTGCTGATACGGCTCATCGACCGGCCTCCTGCGTGGTGTTGAGACTGTGCTTGCCCGGGGGACACTGCATCCGATTGCGGCTTCGCCGCGGGCCGGACCCCCGGCAAATTCCGGGGTGACCGCTCATCGACCGGCCTCCTGCGTGGTGTTGAGGATGTTCACGCCCCTGAACAGGGCGGACGGGCAGCCGTGCGAGACCGCCGCGACCTGGCCCGGCTGGGCCTTTCCGCAGTTGAACGCGCCGCCCAGCACATACGTCTGCGGGCCGCCCACCTTCTCCATCGAGCCCCAGAAGTCCGTCGTCGTCGCCTGGTACGCGACATCCCGCAGCTGACCCGCCAGCTTGCCGTTCTCGATGCGGAAGAAGCGCTGCCCGGTGAACTGGAAGTTGTAGCGCTGCATGTCGATCGACCACGACCGGTCGCCGACCACATAGATGCCCCGCTCCACCCCGCCGATCAGATCCTCCGTCGACAGACCGCCCGGATCCGGCCGAAGCGAGACATTCGCCATCCGCTGCACCGGCACATGGCTGGGGGAGTCCGCGTACGCGCAGCCGTTGGACCTGCCGAGCCCCGTCAGCTTCGCGATCCGCCGGTCCAGCTGGTAGCCCACCAGCGTGCCGTCCTTCACCAGGTCCCACGACTGCGCCTCGACGCCCTCGTCGTCGTACCCGATCGTGGCCAGCCCGTGCTCCGCGGTCCGGTCGCCCGTCACATTCATCACCGAAGAGCCGTACGCCAGCATCCCCAGCTTGTCGAAGGTGGCGAAGGACGTCCCGGCATACGCCGCCTCGTACCCCAATGCCCGGTCCAGCTCCGTGGCGTGGCCGATCGACTCATGGATGGTCAGCCAGAGATTCGACGGGTCGACCACCAGGTCGTACCGCCCGGCCTCGACGCTCGGCGCGCGCATCTTCTCCGCGAGCAGCTCCGGGATCTGCTCCAGCTCGGAATCCCAGTCCCAGCCCGTGCCGGTCAGATACTCCCAGCCACGGCCGGCCGGCGGCGCGACCGTGCGCATCGAGTCGAATTCGCCGCTGCTCGGATCGACTGCGACCGCGGTCAGCTGCGGATGCAACCGCACGCGCTGCTGCGTGGTGACGGTGCCCGCGGTGTCGGCGTAGAACTTGTTCTCGTGGACGGTGATCAGCGAGGCGTCCACATGCGCAACGCCCTCCGCGCCCAGCAGCCGCTCGCTCCACTGCGCCAGCAGCGCGGTCTTCTCCTCGTCGGGTACCTCGAACGGGTTGATCTCGTACGAGGAGACCCATGTCCGCTCCGTGTGCACCGGCTCGTCCGCCAGCTCAACCCTCTCGTCGGAGCCCGCCGCCGCGATCACCTTCGCCGACAGCTTGGCCATCGCGATCGCCTGGCCGGCGACCCTGGCGGCCGCGTCCATGGTCATGTCGACCCCGGAGGCGAACCCCCAGGCGCCGCCGTGCACCACCCGTACCGCGTATCCGAGGTCCGTGGTGTCCGATGAGCCGGCGAGCTTGGCGTCGCGCAGCCGCCAGGCCGCGCTGCGTACGCGCTCGAAGCGGAAGTCGGCGTGCTCGGCTCCGAGCGCACGCGCCCGGGCGAGTGCCGCGTCGGCGAGGGCCCGCAGCGGCAGCGCTGTGAAGGCTTCGTCGATGGAATGAGGCACGGATGTCTCCTGTCGTTGAGACCGGTCGCCCGATCATGTCGCGCCGGAGGGGGCGTTGCCCAGCGCCATTCTGTAGGGACCCGACAGTGACTGGATGAAGGCGCTGTCAGGGCCCGATTCTCCGTGAGAGGGGCAGGACCGATAGTTTGCGTGAGTACCAGACCGCTATCGAAAGGGTGATCCGTTGAGCCGCTCGGTTCTCGTCACCGGAGGAAACCGGGGCATCGGCCTCGCCATCGCCCGCGCGTTCGCCGAAGCCGGCGACAAGGTCGCGATCACCTACCGGTCCGGCGAGCCGCCGGCCGGCTTCCTGGCCGTCAAGTGCGACATCACCGACGCCGAGCAGGTGGAGCAGGCCTACAAGGAGATCGAGGAGAAGCACGGTCCGGTGGAGGTGCTGGTGGCCAACGCCGGTGTCACCAAGGACCAGTTGCTGATGCGGATGTCCGAGGAGGACTTCACGTCCGTACTCGACACCAACCTCACCGGCACCTTCCGGGTCGTCAAGCGCGCCAACCGCGGCATGCTGCGCGCCAAGAAGGGCCGTGTCGTGCTGATCTCCTCCGTGGTCGGGCTGCTGGGCTCGGCGGGGCAGGCCAACTACGCCGCCTCCAAGGCCGGTCTCGTGGGCTTCGCCCGCTCCCTCGCCCGCGAGCTGGGCTCGCGGAACATCACGTTCAACGTCGTCGCACCCGGCTTTGTCGACACCGACATGACTCAGGCGCTCACGGACGAGCAGCGCGCGGGCATCGTCTCGCAGGTGCCGCTCGGCCGCTATGCGCAGCCGGAGGAGATCGCCGCCACGGTGCGCTTCCTCGCCTCCGACGACGCCTCGTACATCACTGGAGCCGTCATCCCCGTTGACGGCGGATTGGGCATGGGTCACTGATCACATGAGTGGAATCCTCGCCGGCAAGCGCATTCTCGTCACGGGTGTCCTCACCGAAGGGTCCATCGCCTTCCACGCAGCCAAGGTGGCGCAGGAGGAGGGCGCGGAGGTCATCCTGACCGGCTTCGGCCGGCTCACCCTCGTCGAGCGCATCGCCAAGCGGCTGCCCAAGCCCGTCCCGGTCATCGAGCTGGACGTCACCAACCAGGAGCACTTGGACGGCCTCGCGGACAAGATCCGCGAGCACTCCAGCGACGACTCGGGCCTCGACGGCATCGTGCACTCGATCGCCTTCGGCCCGCAGGCCGCGTTCAACTTCCTCGAGGCCGGCTGGGAGGACGTCTCCACCGCGGTGCAGGTCTCGGCGTACTCCTACAAGTCGCTGACCATGGCGTGCCTTCCGCTGATGGAGCGTGGCGGCTCGGTCGTCGGTCTCACCTTCGATGCGCAGATCGCCTGGCCGAAGTACGACTGGATGGGTGTGGCCAAGGCGGCCCTGGAGTCCACCAACCGCTACCTGGCCCGTGACCTGGGCCCCAAGGGCATCCGCTGCAACCTGATCGCGGCCGGCCCGATCAAGTCGATGGCCGCGAAGTCCATCCCGGGCTTCGAGGAGCTCGCGGACGTCTGGAACCACCGCGCGCCGATCGGCTGGGACCTGGCCGACCCCGACCCGGCCGGCCGTGGTGTCGTCGGTCTGCTCTCGGACTTCTTCCCGCGGACGACCGGCGAGATCGTTCACGTGGACGGCGGCGTGCACATGATGGGCGCCTGACCCCTCTCGTACGAGAACGACGCCCCGTTCACCGCTCAGTGCGGCGAGCGGGGCGTCGCCCATTCGGCCCCCCGGAGCGCGCGGCGCGTCGTGCGGACAGCGAGGCTGGAGAGGCAATCCCCCCTTGAGGTGCAGCCGCGGCGAGCGGGCCGCAGTACGGCCGAGGAGGTCCTGCTTGTGCGTACGACCCGCCGCTCCGCCTCCGTACTGGCCTCAGTGGCGCTCCTGCTGTGGACGTCGTCGACGGCCCTCTCCCAGCCCCAGTCCCGTACGTACGAGGCTGACTGCCGCACAGTCGTCGAGAGCTCCTGGGCCACCGGCTTCTGCCACAATCCCTACCCCGAGACCGACCGCGTCCGGCTGCACATCGAGTGCGAGCGCTGGTGGGACATCGACGTGGACAGCGCACCCGTCGAGATAGGCCCGGCCGGTTACGCCGAGCTCACCGACCGCTGCTGGAAAGAGATACGCGCGGTGTGGGTCAGTCACCAGCCCCTGCGGGACTCCGCAGGCACATGAACGGATAGCTCGCCGCCTCCGCGGCCGCCACATCGCCGTCGCCCGCGCGGATCGCCTCGACCATCCGCGCGTGGTCCATATGGTTCTCCGGGCGCAGTTCGCGGCCCACGTCGTCGCGCAGCCAGTCCCGCAGCAGATCGCCGAGGTCCGCGTAGAGCTCGCTGAGCACCTCGTTGTGTGAGGCCGCCACCACGGCCAGATGGAATGTCGTGTCGGCGGCGACGAACTGCTCCGCGTCGCCCGTGGCCCACGCCTCCTCGCGCCGGGCGAGGAGCGTGTCCAGCTGCTTGAGGTCGCGTTCGGTACGCCGTTCCGCGGCGAGGCGGGCTGCTGAGGACTCCAGCGTGGAGCGCAGCTCGGCGATGTGCCGGGGGTTGGCGTCGGCGAAGCGGCGGTGCATGACGCCGGCCAGCTCGCTGGTGGCCACGACGTACGTCCCCGAGCCCTGCCGGATATCCAGCAGTCCGTTGTGCGCGAGCGCGCGGACCGCTTCGCGGACGGTGTTACGGGCCACGCCGAGCTGCTCGACCAGTTCCGGTTCGGTGGGGATGCGTGAGCCCACCGGCCACTCGCCCGAGGTGATCTGGTTCCGCAGCTGGGCGATCACCTGGTCGGAGAGCGCGGAACGCCGGGGAGAGGTCAGCGCCATCGGGCTCCTTCCGTAGGGATTGGACAACCAATCATCCCATGATTCTATGATGGTCCGCATGCGTGAGATGTCCGACGAGACCCAGACTTTGAGCCCCGCTGCCACGGACCGTACCCCGGTCGCCTCCTTGGCCTCCGTGGAATCTCCCGCCCCGCGGCTCACTGTCTGGCTCACCCGGCTCGTGATCGCCGGGATCGTCCTCGCGGCACTCAATCTCCGCCCCGCCATCACCAGCCTCGGCGCGCTCCTCGAAGAGGCGCGCGTCGGGCTGCACATGAGCGGCAGCGTCGCCGGCGTCCTCACCTCCGTACCGCCGCTCTGCTTCGCGATCTTCGGGATCGCGGCGCCGCGGCTCGCCCGCCGTTTCGGCCCCGGTGCCGTCGTCTGCGCCGGCATGGTGGCCATCACGACCGGCCTGCTGATCCGGCCCTTCGCAGGCGGCACGGCGGGCTTCCTCGCCGCCAGCGCGCTTACCCTCATGGGCATCGCCGTCAGCAACGTCCTGATGCCGGTGATCGTCAAGCGCTACTTCCCCGACCGCGTCGGCTCCATGACCGGGCTGTACTCCATGGCGCTCGCGCTCGGCACCTCCGTCGCGGCCGCCGCGACCGTGCCCATGACCGAGGCGCTGGGCGGCAGTTGGCGGGTCGGCCTCGCGGTGTGGGCGGTCCTCGCCGCCCTCGCCGTACTGCCCTGGATCGGCATGGCCCGCGACCGAGGCGCGGCCGCGCGGAACACCGTGGCCGCACAAGCCCAGGATTCCCCGGCCCCCAGGATCACCCGGAGCCCCACCGCCTGGGCGCTCGGCTGCTTCTTCGGCCTCCAGGCCACCGGCGCGTACATCACCATGGGCTGGATGCCGCAGATCTTCCGCGACGCGGGAGTCTCCGCGGGCACGGCCGGGGCGCTGCTCGCCGTGACCATGGTGATGGGCGTGCCGCTCGCCTTCGTCATCCCGCGGCTCGCCACCCGGATGAAGACCCAGGGCCCGATCGTCGTCGCCCTCGGGCTGTGCGGGCTGACCGGCTATGCGGGCCTGTTCTTCGCTCCGGCCGCCGGAGCCTGGGCCTGGGCGCTGCTGCTCGGCGTCTCCAACTGCGCCTTCCCGCTCGCCCTCACCATGATCGGCATGCGGTCGAGGACCGGGGCCGGAGTCGTACGCCTCTCGGTCTTCGCCCAGTCCACCGGATATCTGATCTCCACCCCCGGCCCGCTGCTGGTGGGCGTGCTCTACCAGCACAGCGGCGGTTGGGGGCTGCCGATCGCGCTGATGGCAGGCCTGATCGTGCCGCAGATCGCGGTAGGCATCCTGGCCGGCCGGGACCGGACGATCGAGGACGAATGCTGAGATGCGAGACTGACTCCATGCCTGTGCTCGATCCGAACCCCTCGAACGGCCAGAAGAAGCTCCTGCTCGTCTTCGGCGCGATGATCGCCATCACGGTCGTCATCGCGGTGATCGCGTCCATCGCCTCGCCCTGACACGGTCGTTGCCCCGCCGAAAACCTGACGCGGTCGTTGCCCCGCCGAAAAAAGGGGGGCTAGCACCACCATCCCCTAGGGGGTCAGGCTCAGGGGGAAGTGGGTGGGTCACCGGATGGGCCCCCGCGCCCATGATCCGTAGGTTTGAAGCAACAAACCGCAGACCTACGGAGGCGGCCATGTCGGCCCACACGCACACGCGGTCCCACCCCAAGGCCACGGGCAGCGTCGACATCCGGCTGCCGTGGTGGGCACTCGCCCTGCCCATGCTCGCCTTCGTCGTTCTGCTCCTGCTGATCGCGGACCCCGCCCATGCACAGACCACGGGCGGCGAGCCGGCGGTCGGCCAGTTCCTCGAGCGCATTCAGCACAGCCTGTCCCGGTGACTGTCCCGCTGTCGGATTCACCCTTCGCGGGGGAGCCCGTCAACACCCTGCGCCCGCTGGCTCATTTCATGCGAAGCTGGGGTGCATGAGCGACGCCGTGTCTTCCGGGGGGACAGCCCCCGGATCCCCCGAGTCCCGCAGGATCGTCCTCCTCCGGCATGCGAAGGCCGACTGGCCGCAGGTGTCCGACCATGAGCGGCCGCTCGCCGAGCGCGGCCGTCTGGACGCGTCGACAGCCGGCCGCAGGCTGGCCGATACCGGTATCGCCCTCGACCTGGCTCTGTGCTCCACCGCGAGCAGAACCCGCGAGACCTGGAAGCTGGCGGTGCACGAGCTGCCGCACCGCCCCAAGACGGTGTACGAGGAGCGGCTGTACGACGCCTCCCTCGGCGAACTTATCGCGCTGCTCAACGAGACCCCTGACGAGGTGAACGACCTGCTCGTCATCGGCCACAACCCCGGGGTGCACGCGCTCGCCGACGCCCTCGCGGGCAAGGCCGAGGGTGAAGCGCTGGCCCGGATGACGCAGAGCGGTTTCCCGACCGCGGCGCTCGCGGTCGTCGGATTCACCGGCTCCTGGAAGTCGGTCGAGCACGGCGTGGGCACGCTGCTCGAATTCTGGGCGCCGCACACGTAACCCCCTGTGCCGTACATGAATCGGCCCCGGCGCGCGGTCACCGCGCCCGGGGCCTTTGCATGGGGTCTCTGACTGGGGACTAGTGCTCCTCGCCCTCGCCGTCCGCGGACTCGACCTCTTCGCGGGTGATGCCCAGCAGATAGAGGACAGTGTCCAGGAAGGGGACATTGACCGCGGTGTGGGCGGCCCGGCGGACGACGGGCTTGGCGTTGAAGGCGACGCCCAGACCGGCCGCGTTGAGCATGTCCAGATCATTCGCGCCGTCGCCGATCGCGACGGTCTGCGCCAGCGGCACGCCCGCCTCGGCCGCGAACCTGCGCAGCAGCCGGGCCTTGCCCGCGCGGTCCACGATCTCGCCGACGACACGGCCGGTGAGCTTCCCGTCCACGATCTCCAGCGTGTTCGCCGAGGCGAAGTCGAGTCCGAGTCGCGTCTTGAGGTCATCGGTGACCTGGGTGAATCCGCCCGACACGACGCCCACTTGGTAGCCGAGCCGCTTGAGCGTACGGATCAGGGTGCGGGCGCCGGGGGTCAGCCGGACTTCCGTGCGCACCTTGTCCACGACCGAGGCGTCGAGCCCTTCGAGCAGCGCCACGCGCGCGTGCAGGGACTGCTCGAAGTCCAGCTCCCCGCGCATCGCCGCGGCCGTGACCTCGGCGACCTTGTCCTCACAGCCCGCGTGTGCCGCGAACAGCTCGATGACCTCGTCCTGGATGAGCGTCGAGTCCACATCCATGACGACCAGGCGCTGGGCGCGGCGGTGCAGCCCGGCCGACACGACCGCCACATCGACGCCGATCCCGGCGGCCTCGGTGGCCAGGACGGTGCGCAGCGCCTCTGTCTCCGTACCGGACACCGCGAACTCCACGGCGGTGACGGGGTACTTGGCGAGCCGGAAGATACGGTCGATGTTCCCGCCGGTTGCGGTGATCCTGGCCGCTATGGCGGCGGTCGACTCGGCGGTGAGCGGGTGCCCGAGCACGGTGACATGCGAACGGCCACTTCCGCGGGGCCGGTTGTCGCCGGTGCCCGAGATGATCTCGGCCTGCAGCTTCAGCGACTCGGCCCAGTTGTGGACGGTGGCCCGGAGCTCGCCCTCGGCGGTGCCGCCGGCGGCCGGAGCGGTGACGAGGACGCACAGGACGATGCGGCCCCGCGTGACGACCTGCTCGATGTCGACGACGTCGACGGAGTAGGCGGCGAGGGTGTCGAAGAGCCCGGCGGTGATCCCGGGACGGTCCTTCCCGAAGATCTTGACGAGAAGGGTGGGTACGTCGGAGGTCTGCGATGCGCTCATGGTGTATCCACCGTATCGGGCGCACGTGGCGATGAGACGGGGCGTCCCGCCTGCCGGACGTTCCGGCCCCCGGGCCCCGCCTGGCGCCCGGGTCTCCGCCCGCCCGCCCCGGCCGCGTGCCCGCGCACCCCTCACCGGCGGCCCCTGGGCGCCCCGGGCGGCGGGGGCGGGCCCTCCTCGGGCGGCGTAGGCGACGCGCGGTACGGCGATGGTGGTGGCGGCGGCGGGGGCATCGGAGGCATCGGGCCCGCGACCGTGGGGGCACCGTGGATCTCCGGGGGCGGACGCAGATACGGGTTCGTGTCGTCGTTCGACGGGCGGTACGGCGGCACCAGGCGGTACGGACCTGGCAGCTCCGCCGCCGTCGGCACCGCAGCCTCCGCCGCCCACTCCGCCGGGGGCCCCGCCGCGGCCCGGCCGCCACCCCGCGTCCCGTACACCAGCAGTGCCCCCACCCCGCCCGCAGCCGCACCCCACGCCGCCCCCAGCAGCAGGGCCATGCCCACCTGACCGTGCAGCTCGATGCCCGCGCCGAACGCGTCGAAGCCCAGCACCGACAGCGACGCGTCCGCCGAGACGTCCGTCAGCCACACCAGCAGCGGCAGCGCCAGTGCCGTCACCACACCCAGCCGCAGCGCGCACCGCCCCGCGAACCCGGCCGCTGTCAGCCCGCCCGCCGGCGTACGTGCCGCCGCCAGCACCCCGGCGTACAGCATCATCACCGCGGTCGCGACGGCCAGCAGCCATACGCGACCGTCCAGTTCGGCCAGCCTGCCCACCGTCACCGGTTCGTCCGCCGAGACCCGCAGCAGTTCGTCCAGCGGATCCGGCAGCAGCTTCGCCAGCTCGCCCTTCGCCTCGCCGTCCCACGGCACGAACAGGCCCAACGGCACGCCCAGCCACACTCCGTTCGGCGCCCCGAGCAGCGCCGCACCCGTGATCCTCTTCGGGTGGTCGTCACCGATCGCCGCGTACGCCGCCGCCCCGTACCCCGCGAGGACCGCGACCAGCAGCACCGTCACGACCGCGGACGCCGCAGGCCGTACGACCCGCCGCAGCACCTGCCACACCGCCCCGCGCGGCAGTGGCGCACGCCGCGAGGCGAGAAGCGAGATAACCAGCACCCCGAGCACCCAGAACAGCGCGCCCGCCAGCGAATCCGCGGTGTTCACGCTGAACCCCACCGACGCCTGCGCGTCCACCAGGTCACCGAGCCGGTCCGGCAGAAGCCCCCCGATGTCGCCGAGGCCCGGCACCTCGATGCCGCCCCCGTCCCCGCCGAGCCCCGGCACCTTGTCGACGTCCAGCCCGAGCTTCGCCCCGTCGATCGTGATGACGTCGTGACCTGCCCACGCCAAGCCGCCGACCGTCGCGACGAACAGAATTGCCACCCCGCCCGCCCGCGCGGCGAGTTCGGTCCCCGAGATGTGCGGTCCCGCGCGGCGCAGCGAGCGTAGAAAGAAGTACGCAAGAAACAGTGCCCCGACCAGACCCACCCCAAGTGGCGTGATGTCGACGGCCGTCCGCGCCTGTGCACCTTCCAGCCCGAACGCGGACACATCACCTGCCGGAGTGACCGATCCGCCCACCGCGAGCACCACAGCCGCCGCTGTCATCGGCCCCAGCGACCCCGCCGAATCCGCGCCCAGCAGATGCAGTCCGAGCGCCGCCGCACCCGCCATCCCGACCAGCGCCCAGCTCACCGCCGCTATGGACGCCAGCACCACATCGCCCCACGGCACCTTGTCGCCACTGCCGCTCGCGTCCATCGGACCCCCCGATCCATGCTGGGTTTGACCCAGTTACCCCCACTCACGCATGATCCGTACGCACTGGTGGGCGCTTACCACTCTCCGGGCGTGTTTCTCCTCCGTCAACGGGCATCCCGAACGCGGTATTCACAAGGCCCGACTTTCGGATGCGGGACCGGGCCTGAAATAGTTCCTCACGATGTTCGCCATCCCTAGACTCCCTGTGATGGGGGTAACTCGGGGGACAAGTAGTGGGGCATGGAGTGCCGGAACTCGTACTGGAATTGAACGGAAGGACCTGGACTCTCGATCCGTCCAGGTCGTACACCCTGGGACGTGATCCGCAGGGCGACCTGGTGGTCGACGACGCCAGGGTCTCGTGGCGGCATGCCAGCATCAGCTGGGGCGGCCGCAGTTGGGTGATCGAGGACCACGGCAGCACCAACGGCACATACGTGCAGGGCCAGCGGATCCATCAGATGGAGATCGGCCCCGGCTCGGCAGTGCACTTGGGCAACGCCACCGACGGTCCGCGGCTGAACCTCTCGGGCGCGGCAGCCGGCGCGTACAGCGCGCAGGGCGCGGCCCCTCAGCAGCAGGCGGCCAAGCAGCAGGCCCCGGCCCACCAGGCCCCGGTCCAGCAGCCGCAGCAGCAGGGCGCTCCCGGCTGGGCGGCCGCTCAGCAGGCGCCGGCTCAACAACCGCAGCAGGCCTGGCAGCAACAGCCGCCGCAGGCACAGGTCCCGCACCAGCAGGGACCGGGTGGCGCCGGCGGTGTCGCGGGGGCTCCGCCGGTGTACGGGGACCGCAGCCCGACCACCTTCCATCAGCTGGCCCTCGGCCGGGTGATGCGCATCGGTCGTGCGCTCGAGAACGAACTGGTCGTCTCCGACCTTCAGGTCTCGCGCAACCACGCCGAGTTCGTGGCCACGCCCGACGGCCGCTTCGAGATCCGCGACCTCGGATCCCACAACGGCACGTACGTCAACGGCCAGCCGATCGCCAAGTCCGGCACGGCGCTCATCGGCCCGAACGACATCGTCGGCGTCGGCCACTCGACCTTCCGCCTCGTCGGCGACCGGCTCGAGGAGTTCGTCGACACCGGTGAGGTCTCCTTCTCCGCCCGCCACCTCACGGTGACGGTCGACGGCGGCAAGCAGATCCTGCGGGACGTCTCCTTCGGCGTACCGGAGAAGTCGCTCATCGGCGTCATCGGCCCCTCGGGCTCCGGCAAGTCCACCCTGCTCAAGGCGCTCACCGGCTACCGGCCCGCCAACCAGGGCGACGTGCTCTACGACAACCGCAGCCTCTACAAGCAGTTCGCCGAGCTGCGCCAGCGCATCGGACTGGTCCCGCAGGACGACATCCTGCACAAGGAGCTGACCGTCCGTAAGGCGCTCAAGTACGCCGCCAAGCTCCGCTTCCCCGGCGACACCGCCGAGGCCGAGCGCGAGGCCCGTATCGACGAGGTACTGCGCGAGCTCAAGCTCGACATCCACAAGGAAAAGAAGGTCACCTCGCTTTCCGGCGGTCAGCGCAAGCGCGTCTCCGTCGCGCTCGAGCTGCTGACCAAGCCGTCGCTGATATTCCTGGACGAGCCGACATCCGGCCTCGACCCGGGTATGGACCGCGACGTCATGCAGCTGCTGCGCGGCCTTGCCGACGACGGCCGCACCGTCCTGGTGGTCACCCACTCCGTGGCCGAGCTGGCGCTCTGCGACAAGCTCCTCGTCATGGCCCCGGGCGGCTCGGTCGCGTACTTCGGGCCGCCGGAGGAAGCGCTCAACTTCTTCGGTTACAGCACCTGGGCCGATGTCTTCTCGGCGTTCGAGAACTACCGTGACTACGACTGGGCGGGCCGCTGGCGCGGCTCGCAGCACTACCAGATGTACGCCGCGGACATCGACGCCGTTGCCGCGCAGCAGGTACACATGCCGCCCGCGCAGCAGATGCGCCCGCCGAAGCCGCAGAGCTGGGGCTCCCAGCTGTGGACGCTGATCCGCAGGTACTCCTCGGTCATCGCGTCCGACAAGGGCTTCCTGGGCCTGATGGTGATCCTGCCCGCGGTCCTCGGTCTGGTCAGCGTGGTCATCCCGGCGAAGTTCGGCCTCGCGCCGCCCACGCCGCCGAACAAGTTCAACGGCGACGCCGGCACGATCATGCTGATCCTCGCGGTCGGCATGTGCTTCTCGGGCGCGGCCAACTCCGTACGAGAACTGATCAAGGAACGGGTCATCTACGAACGGGAACGGGCCACCGGTCTGGCCCGCTCGGCGTATCTGATGTCCAAGGTGATCGTCCTCGGCGTGATCACGGCCATCCAGGGCGTCATCATCTGCGGCATCGGCTTCGCCACCCGCGACCTGCCCGAAGAGGGCCTGATCATGCCGCCGGCCGTCGAGATCTGCCTTGTCGTCATCGCTCTGGGCTTCACCTCGATGATGTTCGGCCTGGTCATCTCCTCGCTGGTGAAGACCGCCGAGAAGACCATGCCGCTGCTGGTCATGTTCGCGATCGTCCAGGTCGTCTTCACCGGCATCCTCTTCCAGGTCTACGGCTCGCCCGGCCTGGAGCAGTTCGCCTGGCTGATGCCGTCCCGCTGGGCCATCGCCGGCGCGGGTGCGACGCTCGACCTGTCGCATCTGATGCCGCCGTGGGACCCGAACAAGCCCGAGGACCTGGACCCGCTGTGGGAGCACTCGGCGGGCCAGTGGGGCCTGAACATCACGATCCTGCTTGTGATCGGCGTCATCTGCGGCGTCGCGGTCGCGCGACTGCTGCGCCGCCACGAGCCTGAGGTCATGCGCAAGTAAGGGCCATCGCAGTGCGCCGAAGAGCGGCACCCCCGTGTGGGGTGCCGCTCTTCGGCGTATGTCCTGCGGCTGTCCTGCTGAGACTCAGTAGGCGCTGTTGACGTTGTCGATCGAGCCGTAGCGGTCGGCGGCGTAGTTGGCCGCGGCCGTGATGTTGGCGACCGGGTCGTACTGGCTGTTGGGGGTACCGGCGACGTGGTACGCGTCGAACGTCGGCTTGATGACCTGCAGCAGGCCGATCGACGGGACGCCGTTGATGGCGTTGATGTCCCAGTTGTTGATGGCGTTCGGGTTGCCGCTGGACTCACGCATGATGTTGCGGTGCAGCCCGTCGTAGGTGCCGGGGATGCCGTGCTTCTTCATGATGGACAGCGACTCCTTGATCCAGCCGTCAAGGTTGTTCGCGAAGACCGGCTTGCGGGCGGCGGCGCGGCTGGCGGCCTGCTCGGCAGCGCGCTTCTTCGCGGCGGCCTTGGCGGCAGCGGCGGCAGCCTTCTTCTTGGCCTCGGCGTTCGCCTTGGCCTTGGCGTGGGCCACGGCCTGGGCGTGGGCCACAGACTTGGCGTGAGCCACGGTCTGGGCGTGGGCCTTCGCCGCGGCAGCGGCCTGCTTCTTCGCGGCAGCCGCCTTCTGCTGGGCAGCAGCCGACTCCTGCTTGGCGATGGCCGCCTGCGCAGCGGTCGTCTGCGCGGCGTTGACAGACTCGGTCTCGGCGGAAGCGTTGCCGGGGACGAGGGAGAACGTGAGGGCTGCGACGCCGGCGGCGGCGATACCGGCGATCGAGACCTTGTGGGTCTTGGTCATACGGGTGCTGGACGCGGACATACAGATACCTCGTTCGAATAGCGGAAGTCGCATCAGGCCGGGGAGGCGCTGCGCTCCTCGGCGGCGACGGACGCAATTCTTAGCGGCAGCAAAAAGCTGTGGCAAAGGTGTGACGTACGACCCGCGGTAGTGGATATGGGTGTCGCGAAGACGCCCATTTGCCCATTGAGTCCCCGCTCACACGTCCTTTATGTGTCCACTAGAGTGGTTCGTAAGTGACGTGCGTCCTATGTGCGGGCTCACATTGGGCGAGTGCCAATCTCACCGTGCGTTGCTTCAGCAATGCAAAGGGTGATGGCTTTCATTCGGAAGTATGAGGTGGCTGTCGCCAAACTCGTGCCAGAGGTAGAGATGCCGCAGCGCCTCCCCGTACGAGCGGCCCAGCGCCTCCCGCCCGGCGATGGCCTCCAGCATCAGCAGATGCGATGCCTCCGGCTCGTGCAGCCCGGTCAGCAGCCCGTCCACGGCGCGCACCCCGCGCCTCGGCGTGATGACCAGGTCCGTCAAGCCCGATGCCGCATGCACCACGCCGTCGGGGCGCGCCGCCGACTCCAGGGCGCGTACGGCCGTCGTGCCGACCGCGACAATCCGGCCTCCGCCCACCCGAGCGGTATTCACCAGCCACGCCGTCGTCGCAGGCACCTCGAAGCGCTCCGGGTACGGCGGCTCGTGCGCCTCGGCCGAAGCCACCCCCGTATGCAGAGTGATCGGCGCGAACTGCACGCCCCGGCTCACCAGTTGCGCCACCAGCCGCGCCGTGAAGGGCCGCGCGGCACTCGGCATCTCCGCGGAGCCCGCGCCGCCGGGGGAGGGGAGCGCGAAGACCGTCTGATACGCGGACAGAGGCTGGTCCTGGGCCGTGTACCCGTACCGGATCGGCCGTCCGTACCGGCGCAGCAGCCCCGGTACGTCCACCGAGACCGAAGCCCACCACAGCCGGTCCGCGCCAGGGGCAAGGGGCTCCTCCAGCACGAGGTGTTCGCCCCCCGGAAGCCGTACGACGGCTCCTGACGGACCGCCGGCGCGCGGCAGGGTGCTGCCCGATCCGTCGGGGCGGCGCAGCTCCACCGCCCAGCGCCCGTCGTCCCCGCGCGTCGAGAAGTGCACGACGACGACCGCGCCGCCGACCCGCCCGCCCACGGCGGCGGGCAGTGTGGTGGACGTATTGACCACCAGGACGTCACCGGCGCGCAGCTGGCCGGGAAGGTCCCGGAAGGCGTGGTGGGAGACCTCGGTCCCGCGCGAGACCATGAGCCGTACGTCGTCCCGCCCGGAGCCGCGCACCTCCGCCGGCACCCGGGCCGAGAGCTCCTCGGGCACCCGCAGAGCATCCAGCACGGCTGTTCCTCCTGGCACGGCTGTCATCGGGCCGACTCCGCGAGCGCGGGGGCCGCGTACCGCCCGCTCACCGGCCGCTCGGCGAGCAGCCGCAGGAAGCCCGGCACCACCGACTCCGGCGCCGGGCGCGGGTCCTCGTCCTCCGGGACGGCGGCCGCGTACAGATCCGTCTGCATGTCACCCGGGTCGACCGTCCACACCCGCAGTTCCGGCTCCTCGACCGCCAGGACCGCGGCGAGGTGGTCGAGCGCCGCCTTCGAGGCTCCGTAGCCGCCCCACGTCTCGTACGCCTCAGCCCCCGCGTCCGAGCTGACCGCGATCACCGTGCCCGCGTCCGCCGCCCGCAGCAGCGGCAGTGCCTCCTGTACGAGACCGAGCGCCGCGACCACGTTGGTCTCCAGCGCCGCCCGCAGCCCCTCCAGCGGCAGCGCCTCCAGCCGCACCAGCGGCTCGGCACCGAGCGCGCTCGCATTGCTCACCAGCAGGTCGAGCCCGCCGAGCCCACGGGCCGCGGCCAGCAGCTCCCCGCGATGCCCGGCATCGGTGACGTCGCCCGCCACCGCCACCACCCGTGTCCCGTGCGCGCCGATGCCTCGCGCGCTCTCCTGAAGTACGTCCGCGGTCCTGGCGCCCAGCACCAGGTCCCAGCCGCGCCGGGCGAGAGCGGTCGCGAGCGCGCGCCCCAGCCCCTTCGAAGCCCCGGTGATCACCGCTACCGGCATGATGTCCATCCCCTTGTCCGCGTCTTTGGCCCCAACCTAGGAACGCGGCCACGCCCGCCGCCTCGTGCCCGGGACCCCACCCGCCAAGGAACTTCGACCTACGTCCACAGCCCCATGCGGCTGCCCGTCCCCGGCCCGATACGGACTGTCACAGCCCGCCGGTACGGTGAGGTCATGAGTCACCGACCCGGTTCCGGCCTCGCCGCCGTGAGCACCGCGCTCCTCGCGATGAGCAGGCATCTCGAGGTGCGTGACGTGCTGAAGACGATCGTCGCCTCGGCGCGCGAGCTCCTCGACGCCGAGTACGCGGCGCTGGGCGTCCCCGACGACCACGGCGGCTTCGCCCAGTTCGTGGTCGACGGCGTGAGCGACGCGCAGTGGAAGGCGATCGGCCCGCTCCCGCGGCAGCACGGCATCCTCGCCGCGATGCTCCGGGACGCGAAGACGGAGCGCCTCGCGGATGTGCGCAAGGACCCCCGCTTCGAGGGCTGGCCGTCCGCCCACCCGGACATGTCCGACTTCCTCGGTCTGCCCGTCAAGGACGGCGACGAGACGATCGGCGCGCTCTTCCTCGCCAACAAGAGGTGCCCGAAGCCGGACGGCGGTTGCGGCTTCACCGCCGAGGACGAGGAGCTCCTCTCGATCCTCGCCCAGCACGCCGCGATAGCGCTCACCAACGCCCGGCTGTACGAACGCAGCCGTGAGCTCACGATCGCGGAGGAACGATCCCGCCTGGCCCACGAGTTGCACGACGCGGTCAGCCAGAAGCTGTTCTCGCTCAGGCTGACCGCGCAGGCCGCGGCCGCGCTCGTGGACCGCGACCCCGCCCGCGCCAAGGGCGAGTTGCAGCAGATCGCGGAGCTCGCCGCCGAGGCCGCGGACGAACTGCGCGCCGCTGTCGTCGAGTTGCGCCCCGCCGCCCTCGACGAGGACGGCCTGGTCAACACTCTCCGTACGCAGATCCAGGTCCTGGACCGGGCGCACACCGCGCGGGTCACCTTCGACACCCGCGGCATCCGTGCGCTGCCCGCCGCGCAGGAGGAGGCCCTGCTCCGGGTCGCCCAGGAGGCCCTGCACAACGCACTGCGGCACTCCGGCGCCGGCGAGGTCGACGTGGTCCTGGTCCGCCGCGGCCAGGGCGCGGTCCTCAGCGTCACGGACAACGGCAAGGGCTTCGATCCGAGGACGGTCCGCCGGGCCGGCCGCCATCTGGGACTGGTCTCGATGCGCGACCGGGCGAGCGGCGTCGGTGGAAGGCTCACCGTGGAATCGGCGCCCGGAAAAGGCACCACGATCGAGATGGAGGCCCCCGGTGGCTGACGATGTGCCCAGTTCGAAGACCGGGATTTCGAAGACCGGGATGATCCGTGTGCTGCTGGTCGACGATCACCAGGTGGTCCGCCGGGGCCTGCGTACCTTCCTCGAGATCCAGGACGACATCGAGGTCGTCGGTGAAGCCGCGGACGGGGCCGAAGGGGTCGCCCGCGCCGAGGAGTTGAAGCCGGACGTGGTCCTGATGGACGTCAAGATGCCCGGCACCGACGGCATCGAGGCGCTCCGCAAACTCCGCGAACTCGCCAACCCCGCGAAGGTGTTGATCGTCACCAGCTTCACCGAACAGCGTACGGTCGTGCCCGCCCTGCGCGCGGGCGCGTCGGGGTACGTCTACAAGGACGTGGACCCGGAGGCGCTGGCCGGGGCGATCCGCTCCGTACACGCGGGCCATGTGCTGCTCCAGCCTGAGGTTGCGGGCGCGCTCCTGGCGCAGGACGCCCCGGGCAACGGCACGGGGCGCGGCGGCACCCTCACCGAACGCGAGAAGGAGGTCCTGGGCCTGATCGCGGACGGCCGCTCCAACCGTGAGATCGCCCGGGCGCTCGTCCTGTCCGAGAAAACCGTCAAGACACACGTCTCGAACATTCTGATGAAGCTGGACCTGGCGGATCGCACCCAAGCGGCGCTGTGGGCCGTCCGGCATGGCCTGACGAGCTAACCGGTCCGTCTCGCTCCGGTCTGAGATTCATACCGTCGGGTGGATGTCACCTGTCCGGCGCATCCTGATCGACTCGGCGCCGTTGTCCATGGCGTGCTGCGGCGGCCGGCCGCAGCGAACGCTCAGGAGGATTTCGAAGTGAAGAACCTGAAGAAGGCCGCTGCCCTCACCATGGTCGCCGGGAGCCTCGTCGCCGCCGGCGCGGGTGTCGCGTCCGCCACCACCGGTGCGCACGCGGACGGCACGGCTGCGGGCTCCCCGGGCGTTGCCTCCGGCAACGTGGTTCAGGTGCCGGTCCACGTCCCGGTGAACGTCGTCGGCAACACCGTGAACGTGATCGGCGCCCTCAACCCGGCGTTCGGGAACTACGGCTACAACGGCTGACGGGTCACGCCCCACGGCAACCACCCGCTCTGTTTCCAGGGTTCGTGGTTGCCGTGGGCCGGGGGCGTTGGTGGTGCTGTCCGGTGGTGGGTCTCGCGGTTTCCAGGGTTCATAGTTGGCGTGGGCCGGGGGCGTTGGTGGTGCTGTCCGGTGGGTGGTTTCGCGGTTTCCAGCGTTCGTGGTTGGCGTGGGTCAGGGGACGTTGGCGGTTGCTGCCCGGTGGTGGGTCCCGCGGGCGAACCCATGCACCGCCCCGGGCTCGGAGGAGCCCCGGAATCCGCACCGCACGGCACCGGGCGCCCCGGAGCCGCGGCCCGGACTCCCGCGTCAGCGCGATCCGCGCCCCGCGTCAGCGCGATCCGCGTTCGCGCTCCTCCACGTACGCGTTGTACGCCGCCACCTGTGCCCGTCTCGCCACCCGTTCCACCGGGCGCAGCGCCTCCACCCGCGCCGACATCTCCGATGCGCTCACCGCCCCGCCGTGGCCGTTCTCGTACGCCACCGAGACCAGCAGCCCGACCCGCTGAGCCAGCTCCAACACCCGTACCGCCCGCGGCGGATACCCGGGCGCCAGCGCCTCGCGGCCCCGCTCGGCCCGCGCCCGGTAGGCGTCGATCGCCGCCTCCGCCACCGGGCCCGACGCCGCCACATCGAGCCGCGACAGCACCTCCGTCGCGTCCCGCAGCGCCTCAGCGAGCTCCCGCTCCGCCTCCCCGAGCGAGGGCACGTCCGCGGGCGGCGCCTCCCGTACCGGCAGGCAGTGCCAGACGACCTCCACATGCTGATCACCCGCGGGCCCCGCCTCGTACACCTCGGGCACCAGCCCGTACGCCGCGCCCGAGGCGACGACCGCCTCTTCCGCGTCGAGCGCCCGCGCGTTGAACTCCGGTGGCCCGCTGAGCCCCAGCGGATGCCCCGGCGCGGGCAGCGCGACCCGGTACCCGGTCACCCCGAGCGCACGCAGCCGCCCCAGCGCCAGCGTGAGCCCGACCGGGCCCGCCTCGCCCGGCAGACCCTCCACCCGGTGCACCGCGTCGTCGCCGACGATGGCGAGCGCCGCGTCATCCGGTGATACAAATCCGGCCAACAGGGCATTTCCCCATGCGGCCAGCCGTCCTGAGCGTGGTTCGGAAAGCATGGACCCAGCCTAGGGACCGGACCGGGGGACCGGGCCACCCGACCGGTGGCGTAGGTTTTCCCTGGGAGCCGCGCCCACAGGTGCACAAACGCCCCCCAACTACCTCAAGACGATTGCATGGGGAGACAACGCGCTCATGAGCGATGTACTGGAGCTGGTGGACGTATCCGTGGTCCGCGACGGACGCGCTCTGGTGGACGACGTCTCCTGGTCGGTCAAGGAGGGCGAGCGCTGGGTCATCCTCGGCCCCAACGGCGCCGGCAAGACCACCCTCCTCAACATCGCGTCAAGCTACCTCTTCCCGACCACCGGCACGGCGAAGATCCTGGGCGAGCGCCTCGGCACCGCCGGTGTCGATGTATTCGAGCTCCGCCCCCGCATCGGCATGGCCGGCATCGCCATGGCCGAGAAGCTGCCCAAGCGCCAGACCGTGCTGCAGACCGTCCTCACCGCCGCGTACGGCATGACCGCAACCTGGCACGAGGACTACGACGCCGTCGACGAGGAGCGCGCCCGCGCCTTCCTCGACCGGCTCGGCATGACCGACTTCCTGGACCGCGAGTTCGGCACGCTCTCCGAGGGCGAGCGCAAGCGCACCATGATCGCCCGCGCGATGATGACCGACCCCGAGCTGCTGCTCCTGGACGAGCCGGCCGCCGGTCTCGACCTCGGCGGCCGCGAGGACCTGGTCCGCCGCCTCGGCCGCCTCGCCCGCGACCCGTACGCCCCCTCCATGGTCATGGTCACGCACCATGTCGAGGAGATCGCTCCGGGGTTCACCCATGTCCTGATGATCCGTCAGGGCAAGGTGCTGGCCGCCGGCCCCATGGAGACCGAGCTGACCTCGCGCAATCTCTCGCTCTGCTTCGGCCTCCCGCTCCTCGTCGAGAGCAACGGCGAGCGCTGGACCGCCCAGGGCCTCCCGCTCGGCTGACCACAGGGCCTCCCGCTCGGCTGACCGACGGTCCCGGGCCGGAGCGGCTGACCTGATCCGGACCCTGCCGTCGCCCACTGTCCCTGCCACGACCGGCGGACCTACCATGACCATGTGGAAATCGACGCATGGGTGTGGTGGCTGATCGGCGCGGTCGGACTGGGCATTCCGCTCGTCCTGACAGCGATGCCCGAATTCGGAATGTTCTCCGCCGGAGCAGTGGCCGCGGCCGTGGTCGCGGCGCTCGGCGGCGGCACGGTGGCCCAGGTGCTGGTCTTCGCCGTGGTGTCCGTCGCACTCATCGCGGTCGTACGCCCCATCGCGACCCGTCACAGATCCCAGAGCCCCCAGTTCGCCAGCGGGATCGACGCACTGAAGGGCCGTCAGGCCGTCGTCCTGGAGCGGGTCGACGGCAGCGGCGGCCGGATCAAACTCGCCGGCGAGGTATGGTCCGCACGCGCACTCGACGCGGACATGTCCTACGAGGCGGGCCAGCAGGTCGACGTCGTGGAGATCGACGGAGCCACCGCCGTGGTCATGTGACCAAGAGAAGCCGAACGCCCCCCACACCAGGCCGTGTTCTGGGAAACTCGATCATCAGAATCATCCGGCAGCGAAGGGCACAGGGAACACGATGCAACCGATCATCATCGTCCTGATCATTCTGGTGGTGCTGGTCTTCATCGCCCTCATCAAGACGATCCAGGTCATCCCGCAGGCCAGTGCCGCCATCGTCGAGCGCTTCGGGCGCTACACCCGCACCCTCAACGCGGGCCTGAACATCGTCGTCCCGTTCATCGACTCGATCCGCAACCGCATCGACCTGCGTGAACAGGTCGTCCCCTTCCCGCCCCAGCCGGTGATCACCCAGGACAACCTGGTGGTCAACATCGACACGGTCATCTATTACCAGGTGACCGACGCCCGGGCCGCGACGTACGAGGTCGCCAGTTACATCCAGGCGATCGAGCAGCTCACCGTCACCACCCTCCGCAACATCATCGGCGGCATGGACCTGGAGCGGACCCTGACCTCCCGCGAGGAGATCAACGCGGCCCTGCGCGGCGTCCTCGACGAAGCCACCGGCAAGTGGGGCATCCGCGTCAACCGTGTCGAGCTCAAGGCGATCGAGCCGCCCACCTCCATCCAGGACTCGATGGAGAAGCAGATGCGCGCCGACCGTGACAAGCGCGCCGCGATCCTCACCGCCGAGGGCATCCGCCAGTCGCAGATCCTCACCGCCGAAGGTGAGAAGCAGTCCGCGATCCTGCGCGCCGAAGGTGAGGCCAAGGCGGCCGCGCTGCGCGCCGAGGGCGAGGCCCAGGCCATCCGTACGGTCTTCGAGTCCATCCACGCCGGAGACGCCGACCAGAAGCTCCTCGCCTACCAGTACCTCCAGATGCTCCCGAAGATCGCCGAGGGCGACGCCAACAAGCTCTGGATCGTGCCCAGCGAGATCGGCGACGCGCTCAAGGGCCTCAGCGGCGCCATGGGCAACTTCAATCCGATGGCAGGCATGGGCGGCGGCTCAGGATCCGGATCCGGCAACTCCGGCGGCGGCAACGGCACGGAGCGCCGCGAGCAGCCCCCCATCGACTGACCAGGCAGACCCTCAGGCATGATCGGTGCACCCGGCACCGATCATCGAGGGGCTCACCGTGACCATCTGGGAGATGCTCGCCGTCTTCGCCGCGGGTATCGGCGCCGGCACGATCAACACCATCGTCGGTTCGGGAACGCTGATCACCTTCCCGGTGCTCCTTGCCACCGGCCTCCCCCCGGTCACCGCCACCGTCTCCAACGCCCTCGGCCTGATCCCCGGCTCGGTCAGCGGAGCCATCGGCTACCGCGCCGAACTCACCGGCCAGCGCAGCCGCCTCCTGCGCCTGAGCATCGCCGCCGCGATCGGCGGCATCAGCGGAGCCGTACTCCTGCTGATGCTTCCCCCCACGGCCTTCGAGACGATCGTGCCGGTACTGGTCGCGCTCGCCCTCATCCTGGTGATCCTCCAGCCGCGCATCGCCAAGGCCGTCCAGCGCCGCCGCGACCACAACGGCACCCACACCCACCCCGATGGCGGCCCGCTCCTGTTCACCGGACTGCTGCTCGCCAGCGTCTACGGCGGCTACTTCACCGCGGCCCAGGGGATCATCTACATCTCCCTCATGGGCATGCTGGTCGACGACACCATGCAGCGCCTCAACGCCGCCAAGAACGTCCTCGCCGCCGTCGTCAACAGCATCGCCGCGCTCTTCTTCCTCTTCGTCGCGGACTTCGACTGGACGGCCGTCCTGCTGATCGCGGTCGGCTCCGCCATCGGCGGCCAGCTCGGCGCGAAGATCGGCCGCCGCCTCCCGCCCACCGCGCTGCGCGCGCTGATCGTGGCGGTCGGCACCGTCGCCATCGTCCAGCTGCTGCTCCGCTGACGCACAAAGGCCCGCCCTCGTCCGAGAGCGGGCCTTCACCGACTGGTTCTCGCGTTACGCGGCGGGCTGGGCCGCCAGCCACCCCGGCAGCTCCGACCGCTCACCGACCCGCATCCCGAGCAGCATCGCGTCCGCCGGAGACGGTACGAAGGGCTGGTGCAGCAGCGGCATCCCCGCCTGCTCCGGCGTACGGTCCGCTTTGCGGTGATTGTCCTCGGCGCAGGACGCCACCGTGTTCAGCCAGCTGTCCGCACCACCGTGCGACCGCGGCACCACGTGGTCCACGGTCGTGGCGCGCCTACCGCAGTACGCGCACCGGTGCTGGTCCCGTACCAGCACACCCCGCCTCGACCACGGCGCCTGTCTTCGGAACGGCACCCGGACATAGCGGCACAGCCTGATCACCCGGGGCACCGGAAGATCGACAGCGGCGGCGCGCACACGGAGTCCGGGGTGGGCCTGCTCGACCACGGCCTTGTCCTGCAGCACCAGAACCACAGCACGGTTGAGTGTCACCGTCGACAGCGGCTCGAAGCTCGCATTCAGCACCAGCGTGTCACGCATCTCGCCCACCTCCCGTTCGCCGGCCCAGCCCGTTGCGGGCCTTGGGCTTGGATCAACTCTGGCCGGGCGCGCCGAGATGGACAACGCAATAAAAGATGCCCTGCCCTGATCTCTCCAAGACCAGGGCAGGGCAAACAAGAAACGAACGCTGAGCTCTACGAGGGACCCTCGTACTCGGCGATCAGCTGCGCACGGGCAAGCGTGTGGAACCGCAGATTGAACCCCACGGCCGCGGGCGGGACATCCGCGTCCGGGCCGAGCTTCTCGCTGTCCACCGCGTACACCGTGAACACATAGCGGTGGTTCTCACCGGCCGGCGGAGCGGCGCCGCCGAAGTCCTTCGACCCATAGTCGTTACGGACCTGAACCGCGCCCTCGGGCAGCCCCTCGAACTTCCCGCTGCCCGCACCCGCAGGCAGCTCAGTGACCGACGCCGGGATGTCGAAGAGCACCCAGTGCCAGAACCCGCTGCCCGTGGGCGCATCCGGATCGAAGCACGTCACGGCGAAGCTCCTGGTCTCGGCCGGGAAACCCTCCCACCGCAGGTGCGGCGAGGTGTTGCCCGCCGCGTAGACCTGGGCGTCCTTCAGCACCGACCCCGGCGCGATGTCATCACTCACCACCGTGAACGACGGCACCGCCGGATGAAAGTCGTGCGGAAGCGGCGCCCTCTTGAGCTCGGTCACGTCTGAACCTCCGATTCGGCTGTTCTGCCTGTCTGTCGGTCTGCCTGCCCTGCCTGATCCGAGCCTAGAGCCAGTTACGACGCCCACCGACGTCCGCGAGCCACTGGTTGAGGTACGCCGCCCAGTCGGTCGACTGGAAGTCGTGGTGCCCCACCTTGAAGGCCTTGTACGAGTCGCTGCCCTCGCTGAACAGCCCCGGCTTCTTGTCCATCTCGAGGATGACGTCCATCTCGCGGTCGTCCGCGACGAAGGTCAACTCGATCTGGTTCAGCCCGCGGTACTGCTGCGGCGGGAAGAACTCGATCTCCTGGTAGAAGGGCAGCCGCTGCCGCGTCCCACGGATGTGCCCGCGCTCCATGTCCGCGCTCTTGAAGCGGAAGCCCAGCTGGATGAAGGCGTCCAGGATCGCCTGCTGCGCCGGCAGCGGGTGCACATTGATCGGGTCCAGGTCGCCCGAGTCCACGGCCCGCGCGATCTCCAGCTCCGTCGTCACACCGATGTTCATCCCGCGCAGCTGCTGGCCCTGGATGCTGGTGACCGGGGTCTCCCACGGAATCTCCAGACCGAACGGCACCACGTGCACCGCCCCGGCCTTCACCTCGAACGCGTCACCCAGCCGCTGCTTGGTGAACTCGATGTCCTGCTTGACCTCCTGGTCACCGCCCTCGACCTCGACCCGCGCCTGCAGACCGACGGAGAGCCCCTCGATCTGCTGATCCACCGAACCGCCCTGGATGCGCACCTCGCCCTGGACGA